>NZ_JAKUDH010000016.1:1425-146399 GCF_031570495.1 Pseudomonas sp. JL2 | reverse complement strand
CGTTTCGCTATCCGTGAAGGCGGTCGTACCGTCGGCGCTGGCGTCGTAGCCAAAGTCATCGAGTAAGTCTCTTGTAGAGTCAGCTTGATGAGTTGAAGAGCCCCCGCCTAGCGGGGGCTTTTTTATTGGGTTGACACCTATCAGGGGCGTCTATAGAATTGCGCCTCCTTTTAACGGGCGTATTGCGCTCGGTGGGAATAGCAGCCGGAGTCTGAAATCCAATGCAAAATCAGCAAATCCGTATCAGGTTGAAGGCTTTTGACCATCGCCTGATCGACCAATCCACCCAGGAAATCGTGGAAACCGCGAAACGTACTGGTGCTCAAGTGCGTGGTCCAATTCCACTGCCTACCCGTAAAGAGCGGTTCACCGTTCTGGTCTCCCCGCACGTCAACAAAGACGCGCGTGACCAGTACGAGATCCGTACTCATAAGCGCGTTCTGGACATCGTCCAGCCAACGGATAAAACCGTTGATGCACTTATGAAGCTTGATCTTGCGGCCGGTGTGGAAGTGCAGATCAGCCTCGGCTAAGACTCGGTCTTGGTCGTGTAACGCTCTGAAATGGGCGGCCATAGCGGGTGAAAGCCCCGTACACTCATGAGGTTTACAACATGACTATTGGTGTAGTCGGTCGTAAATGCGGTATGACCCGTATTTTCACCGAAGAAGGTGTCTCCATTCCGGTCACGGTCATTGAGATCGAGCCGAATCGCGTCACCCAGTTCAAAACTGAAGAGACCGATGGCTATCGTGCAGTGCAAGTCACTGTCGGCGAGCGTCGTGCTTCGCGTGTAACAGCTGCTCAAGCTGGCCACTTCGCCAAGGCGAACGTTGCCGCTGGTCGTACCGTAATGGAATTCCGCCTTGAAGAAGGCGAGTACCAGGCCGGCGATCTGATCAACGCTGAAATCTTCGCTGCTGGTCAACTGGTTGATGTAACCGGTCAGTCCAAGGGTAAAGGCTTCCAGGGTACGATCAAGCGTTGGAACTTCCGCGGGCAAGATAACACCCACGGTAACTCCGTATCCCACCGCGTTCCAGGCTCTATCGGCCAGTGCCAGACTCCTGGTCGTGTATTCAAGGGCAAAAAAATGTCCGGTCATATGGGCGCTGAGCGCGTGACCGTGCAGTCCCTCGAAGTAGTGCGCGTGGACGCTGAACGCAATCTGTTGTTGGTCAAGGGCGCTGTTCCTGGCGCTACTGGCGGCAACTTGGTTGTACGTCCAGCAGCCAAGGCTCGCGGTTAAGGGGAAGCTGACATGCAATTAAATGTAAATGACGCTCAAGCGATCGAAGTTTCCGAACTGACATTTGGCGGCGAATTCAACGAGACGCTGGTTCACCAAGCAGTCGTGGCCTACATGGCTGGCGGCCGTCAAGGTAGCAAGCAGCAAAAGACCCGTTCCGACGTTTCTGGTGGCGGTAAGCGCCCATGGCGTCAGAAAGGTACTGGCCGTGCTCGTGCCGGTACTATCCGTAGCCCAATCTGGCGTGGCGGCGGTACCACTTTTGCAGCTCGTCCTCAGGATCACTCCCAGAAGCTGAACAAGAAGATGTATCGCGCAGCAATGCGTTCCATCCTTGCTGAGCTGGTGCGTACTGATCGTCTGGTCGTGGTTCAGGACTTCGCTGTTGAAGCACCGAAAACCAAAGATCTGCTGAACAAGCTGAACGGCATGGGCCTGACTGACGTCCTGATCGTGTCTGACGCTGTTGATCAGAACCTGTACCTGGCTGCTCGCAACCTGCCACACGTTGATGTTCGTGACGTGCAAGGTTCCGATCCGGTCAGTCTGATCGCATACGACAAGGTGTTGATCACCGTGTCGGCCGTGAAGAAATTCGAGGAGCTGCTGGGATGAACCAGGAACGCGTATTTAAAGTTCTGCTTGGCCCGCACGTTTCCGAGAAGGCTACGGTTCTGGCAGACAAGAAAGGCCAGTTCGTTTTCAAGGTTGCTACCGACGCAACCAAGCTGGAAATCAAGAAGGCCGTCGAAAGCCTGTTCAGCGTGAAAGTAGAGCGCGTTACTACCCTGAATGTTCTGGGTAAGAGCAAGCGCACTGCTCGCGGTCTGGGCAAGCGTAATGACTGGAAGAAGGCAGTTATCTCCCTTCAGCCAGGCCAAGATCTCGATTTCAGCAGCAGTGCTGAGTAAGGAAGGGGTGCATCATGGCAATCGTTAAATGCAAACCGACTTCCCCTGGCCGCCGTTTTGTGGTCAAGGTGGTCAACCAGGAGCTGCATAAAGGCGCTCCTCACGCACCGCTGCTCGAGAAAAAATCGAAGTCTGGTGGTCGTAACAACAATGGCCGTATTACCACTCGTCACATCGGTGGTGGTCATAAGCAGCATTATCGTCTGGTCGACTTCCGTCGCAACGACAAGGATGGCATCGCTGCCACCGTCGAGCGTATCGAATACGATCCAAACCGTACTGCTCACATCGCTCTGCTGCTGTACGCAGATGGCGAGCGTCGCTACATCATCGCCCCTAAAGGCGTGAGTGCTGGCGACCAGCTGATCGCAGGTGCTTTGGCACCGATCAAGCCGGGCAACGCTCTGCAGCTGCGTAACATTCCAGTTGGTAGCACCGTACACGGCATCGAATTGAAGCCAGGTAAAGGCGCACAGATCGCTCGTTCCGCTGGTGCTTCGGCTCAGTTGATCGCTCGTGAAGGTGTCTACGTGACCCTGCGTCTGCGTTCTGGTGAGATGCGTAAAGTACTGGCTGAGTGCCGTGCGACCCTGGGCGAAGTCTCGAACTCCGAGCACAGCCTGCGTTCGTTGGGTAAAGCTGGTGCCAAGCGCTGGCGTGGCGTTCGCCCAACCGTTCGTGGTGTTGCCATGAACCCGGTTGACCACCCACATGGTGGTGGTGAAGGTCGTACCTCTGGTGGTCGTCATCCGGTATCGCCATGGGGCTTCCCGACTAAGGGCGCGAAGACTCGTGGTAATAAGCGTACCGACAAAATGATCGTCCGTCGTCGCAAGTAAATAGAGGGATACGACAGTGCCACGTTCTCTGAAAAAAGGTCCTTTTATTGATCTTCACCTACTGAAGAAGATCGAAGTGGCGGCGGAAAAGAACGATCGCAAACCAGTTAAGACCTGGTCGCGTCGTTCGATGATCCTGCCACAAATGGTCGGTCTGACCATCGCAGTACACAACGGTCGCCAACACGTCCCAGTTCTCGTTAACGAAGACATGGTCGGCCACAAACTGGGCGAGTTTGCCGGTACCCGCACATACCGTGGGCACGTGGCTGACAAGAAAGCCAAGCGTTAAGGGGTAAGGAAATGGAAGTAGCCGCTAAGTTGTCGGGCGCTCGAATCTCCGCCCAGAAAGCCCGCTTGGTCGCCGACCAGATCCGCGGGAAGAAGGTGGGCGAAGCGCTCAACCTGTTGGCTTTCAGCAGTAAGAAAGCCGCCGAGATCATGAAGAAAGTGCTGGAGTCGGCCGTAGCCAACGCCGAGCATAACGAAGGCGCAGATGTTGATGACCTGAAGGTCAGCACCGTTTTCGTCAACGAAGGGCGTTCGCTGAAGCGCATCATGCCACGTGCCAAAGGCCGTGCTGATCGCATCGTCAAGCGGTCTTGCCATATCACTGTCAAGGTTGCTGACAAGTAACGGAGTCGAAGAGATGGGTCAGAAAGTACATCCCATTGGCATTCGCCTGGGAATCGTCAAGGAGCACACCTCCGTCTGGTACGCAGACGGTCGGACTTATGCGGACTACTTGTTCGCTGATCTGAAGGTGCGTGAGTATCTCCAAGACAAACTAAAAAGCGCGTCCGTAAGCCGTATCGATATCCATCGTCCGGCGCAGACTGCACGCATCACCATCCACACTGCTCGTCCAGGTATCGTTATCGGGAAGAAAGGTGAAGATGTTGAGAAGCTGCGTCAGGACCTGACCAAGCAAATGGGTGTGCCTGTGCACATCAATATCGAAGAGATCCGCAAGCCGGAGCTCGACGGTATGCTGGTTGCGCAGAGCGTAGCTCAGCAGCTGGAGCGTCGTGTAATGTTCCGTCGCGCTATGAAGCGCGCTGTACAGAACGCAATGCGCATTGGTGCCAAAGGCATCAAAATCCAAGTGAGCGGTCGTCTCGGCGGTGCTGAAATCGCACGTACTGAATGGTATCGCGAAGGTCGTGTGCCACTGCACACCCTGCGTGCCGACATCGACTATGCCAACTACGAAGCTCACACCACCTACGGTGTGATCGGTGTAAAGGTTTGGATCTTCAAAGGCGAAGTAATTGGTGGTCGCCAAGAAGAGCTGAAGCCACAAGCACCAGCGCCTCGTAAAAAAGCTGCTAAGTAAGGGGTACGCCAAATGTTGCAACCAAAGCGTACGAAGTTCCGCAAGCAGATGACCGGTCACAACCGTGGCCTGGCATTGCGCGGTAGCAAAGTCAGCTTCGGCGAGTTCGCGCTGAAGTCTGTTGCTCGTGGTCGTCTCACCGCTCGTCAGATCGAGTCAGCGCGTCGTGCTCTGACCCGTCACGTAAAACGTGGCGGCAAGATCTGGATCCGTGTATTCCCGGACAAGCCTGTCACCAAGAAGCCACTCGAAGTTCGGATGGGTAAAGGTAAGGGTAACGTGGAGTACTGGGTTGCCCAGATTCAGCCAGGCAAAGTCCTGTATGAAATCGAGGGTGTTTCTGAAGAGCTGGCGCGTGAGGCTTTCGCCCTGGCTGCTGCAAAGCTGCCGCTCGCCACCTCCTTTGTTAAACGGACGGTGATGTGATGAAAGCGAATGAACTTCGTGAAAAATCAGCACAGCAGCTGAACGAGCAACTGCTCGGCCTGCTGCGCGACCAGTTCAATCTGCGTATGCAGAAAGCAACTGGCCAGTTGGGGCAGTCTCATCTGCTCTCGCAAGTTAAGCGTGACATCGCTCGCGTGAAAACTGTGCTCAACCAGCAGGCAGGTAAGTAATCATGGCTGAAGCCGAAAAAACTGTCCGTACGCTGACTGGCCGTGTTGTCAGCGACAAGATGGACAAAACCATCACCGTTCTGATCGAGCGTCGCGTTAAGCACCCGATCTACGGTAAATACGTTAAGCGTTCGACTAAGCTGCACGCGCACGACGAAACCAATCAGTGCCACATCGGCGACAAAGTCACTATTCGTGAAACTCGTCCGATGGCCAAGACCAAGTCTTGGGCGCTGGTTGATGTTCTCGAACGCGCTGTGGAAGTCTAAGGGCTAGGGGTCGGAGAAATTATATGATTCAGACTCAATCCATGCTCGATGTGGCCGATAACAGCGGCGCTCGCCGTGTTATGTGCATCAAGGTGCTGGGTGGCTCCCATCGTCGTTACGCTGGTATTGGTGACATCATCAAAGTTACCGTCAAGGAAGCAATTCCTCGCGGTAAGGTGAAAAAAGGCCAAGTGATGACTGCTGTTGTAGTCCGCACTCGCCACGGTGTTCGTCGCGCTGACGGCTCCATCATCCGCTTTGATGGCAACGCTGCTGTTCTGTTGAACAACAAGCAAGAGCCAATCGGCACCCGTATCTTTGGGCCAGTGACCCGTGAGCTTCGTACTGAGAAGTTCATGAAGATCGTCTCGCTCGCCCCAGAAGTGCTGTAAGGAGATCCGACATGCAAAAGATTCGTCGTGACGACGAGATCATCGTGATCGCCGGCAAGGACAAGGGTAAGCGCGGTAAGGTGCTGAAGGTTCTCGCTGACAACCGTCTGGTTGTTGGTGGCTTGAACCTGGTCAAGCGCCATACCAAGCCTAACCCGATGTCGGGCGTACAGGGCGGTATCGTCGAGAAAGAAGCGCCACTGCACGCTTCCAACGTCGCCATTTTCAACGGCGAAACCAACAAGGCTGACCGCGTTGGTTTCAAAGTAGAAGACGGTAAGAAAATTCGTGTCTTCAAGTCGACCCAAAAAGCGGTTGATGCTTGAACACTGCTAGGTAGAAGACCATGGCACGACTAAAAGAGATTTACCGGAAGGAAATCGCACCGAAGCTTAAGGAAGAACTTAAGCTTTCGAACGTGATGGAAGTTCCGCGCGTTACCAAAATCACCCTGAACATGGGTCTGGGCGAAGCGATCGGCGACAAAAAAGTCATCGAGCACGCTGTTGCTGACCTGGAAAAGATCACCGG
This sequence comes from Pseudomonas sp. JL2, assembly GCF_031570495.1. Taxonomy (NCBI): domain Bacteria; kingdom Pseudomonadati; phylum Pseudomonadota; class Gammaproteobacteria; order Pseudomonadales; family Pseudomonadaceae; genus Pseudomonas; species Pseudomonas sp. JL2. The sequence goes on along the minus strand of NZ_JAKUDH010000016.1, from coordinate 140,255 downwards.
TCAGAAAGTCGTTGTGACTTACGCTCGGAAATCCATCGCTGGCTTTAAAGTCCGTGAAGGTTGGCCGATCGGCGTCAAAGTGACCCTGCGCCGTGAGCGTATGTACGAGTTCCTGGATCGTCTGCTGTCGATCTCCCTGCCTCGGGTTCGCGACTTCCGCGGCCTGAATGCCAAGTCCTTCGATGGTCGTGGTAACTACAGCATGGGCGTTAAAGAGCAGATCATTTTCCCGGAAATCGATTACGACAAGATCGACGCTCTCCGCGGTCTGGACATTACCCTGACCACCACTGCTCGGACGGATGACGAAGGTCGCGCACTGCTGCGCGCTTTCAAATTCCCGTTCCGCAACTGATTGGAGTAGGAAAATGGCCAAGAAGAGCATGAAAAACCGTGAGCTGAAGCGTCAGCTCACCGTTGCCAAGTACGCCACCAAGCGTGCAGCGCTGAAAGCTATCATCGTTGATCTGAACGCAAGTCCAGAAGCGCGTTGGGAAGCTACCGTAGCACTGCAGAAGCAGCCACGTGACGCAAGCGCTTCGCGCATGCGTAACCGCTGCCGCCTGACTGGTCGTCCGCACGGCGTGTACCGCAAGTTCGGCCTCGGCCGTAACATGCTGCGTCAAGCTGCAATGCGTGGTGACGTTCCAGGTCTGGTTAAAGCCAGCTGGTAAGCACTGTCAATGTCTCGGTGTTCGGGGTCGCAAGATCCTGACCGCCGGTGACCTTGAACTTGAATCAAGCCCCTTTTGGGGCTTGATTCATTTGTGGGGTGTGTCTAGAATACCCGGCTCGCCTGAGCCCGTGCTTTTATCGCGCGGATGTACTCGGCGACACGTAGTAGCCGAAAGGCTAATTTTTTGTGTATTAGGAGCGTCTAGCCCATGAGTATGCAGGACCCGTTAGCGGACATGCTAACTCGTATCCGTAATGCCCAGATGGCTGAAAAGTCCGTCGTAAGCATGCCATCTTCTACTTTGAAGGTAGCTGTTGCCAAAGTCCTGAAGGACGAAGGTTACATTGCGGGTTATCAGATCAGCAGCGAAATCAAGCCACTGCTGTCCATCGAGCTGAAGTACTTCGAAGGCCGTCCGGTCATCGAGGAAGTGAAGCGCGTTAGCCGTCCAGGCCTGCGTCAGTACAAGTCCGTCGAGGATCTGCCAAAAGTTCGTGGCGGTCTCGGTGTGTCTATCGTCTCCACCAACAAAGGTGTGATGACGGATCGTGCTGCGCGCGCTGCCGGTGTCGGCGGCGAAGTTCTTTGCACTGTGTTCTAAGGGGGGATAAGCATGTCACGCGTCGCTAAGAACCCCGTTAAGCTGCCAGCCGGTGTCGAAGTCAAATTCGCAGGCCAACAGCTTTCGGTGAAGGGTGCCAAGGGCACTCTTCAACTGAACATCCATTCGTCCGTTGAGATTGTTGAAGAAGCTGGTGAGCTGCGTTTCGCTGCTCGCAATGGCGATCAACAGACTCGCGCAATGGCTGGTACCACTCGTGCGTTGGTAAACAACATGGTCCAAGGCGTAAGCCAAGGCTTCGAGCGCAAGCTCCAGCTGGTCGGTGTTGGTTACAAGGCGCAAGCAAAAGGCACAGTGCTGAACCTGGCTCTTGGCTTCTCGCACCCAGTGGATTATGAACTGCCGGAAGGCATCACCGCTGAGACTCCTAGCCAGACCGATATCCTGATCAAGGGCATCGACAAGCAGCTGGTAGGTCAAGTGGCCGCCGAGATCCGCGACTTCCGTCCACCAGAGCCGTACAAAGGCAAAGGTGTGCGCTACGCGGACGAAGTCGTCCGTCGTAAAGAAGCCAAGAAGAAGTAGGGCATAGCAAATGACCGACAAAAAAGTTACTCGACTGCGTCGCGCTCGCAAAGCACGCCTGAAAATGCACGAACTCGAAGTCGTGCGTCTCTGCGTGTTCCGCTCGTCGCAGCACATCTACGCCCAGGTCATTTCGGCCGACGGCAACAAAGTCCTGGCAAGTGCCTCGACTTTGGATAAAGAACTGCGTGATGGCGCCACTGGCAACATCGACGCGGCCACTAAGGTTGGCCAGCTGGTCGCTACGCGTGCTAAAGCCGCTGGCGTCTCGCAGGTGGCTTTCGACCGCTCTGGCTTCAAGTACCACGGCCGCGTCAAGGCGCTGGCTGATGCTGCTCGTGAAGCTGGGCTGGAGTTCTAAGTTATGTCAAATAACGACCAAAAGCGCGACGAAGGCTACATCGAGAAGCTGGTTCAAGTTAACCGCGTAGCCAAAACCGTTAAAGGCGGCCGTATCTTCACTTTCACCGCGTTGACCGTGGTTGGTGATGGTAAAGGGCGTGTTGGCTTCGGCCGTGGCAAGTCGCGTGAAGTGCCTGCTGCGATCCAGAAGGCAATGGAAGCTGCTCGCCGCAACATGATCCAGGTTGATCTGAACGGCACCACTCTGCAGTACGCAATGAAGTCCGCCCATGGCGCTTCGAAGGTGTACATGCAGCCTGCTTCTGAAGGTACCGGTATCATCGCTGGCGGCGCTATGCGTGCTGTCCTCGAGGTTGCTGGCGTTCAGAACGTTCTGGCCAAGTGCTACGGCTCGACTAACCCAGTAAACGTGGTTCACGCCACTTTCAAGGGTTTGAAAGCAATGCAGTCTCCTGAATCCATTGCCGCCAAGCGTGGCAAAAGCGTCAAGGAGATCTTCTGATCATGGCTACCGTAAAAGTTACGCTGATCAAAAGCATGACCGGCCGCATCCCTAACCACAAACTGTGCGTTAAGGGTTTGGGTCTGCGTCGCATCGGTCACACTGTAGAGGTCCTGGATACTCCCGAGAATCGCGGGATGATCAACAAGGCCTACTACATGCTGCGTGTAGAGGGTTAATCGATGAAACTCAATGATCTGAGTCCAGCGCCGGGTTCCCGTCGCGAAAAGCATCGTCCGGGCCGTGGTATCGGCAGTGGTTTGGGCAAGACCGGTGGCCGTGGCCACAAAGGTCAAACCTCCCGCTCCGGTGGCACCATTGCTCCAGGCTTTGAAGGCGGTCAACAGCCGCTGCATCGTCGCCTGCCGAAGTTCGGTTTCGTTTCCCTGAAGGCCATGGATCGCGCAGAAGTGCGTCTGTCCGAGCTGGCTAAAGTGGATGGCGACATCGTCACCGTGCAGTCCCTGAAGGATGCCAACGTGATCAACCAGAACGTACAGCGTGTGAAAATCATGCTGTCGGGCGAAGTTGCTCGCGCTGTCACCATCGGAAAGGGAATCGGCGCCACCAAAGGTGCGCGTGCGGCTATCGAAGCAGCTGGCGGCAAGTTCGAGGAATAAATGGCTAAGCAAGGTGCTCTCTCTGCGCTCGGCAAAGGCGGTATGTCTGAACTCTGGGCTCGTCTGCGTTTTCTGTTCCTGGCGATTATCGTCTACCGAATAGGCGCACACATCCCGGTTCCAGGTATCAACCCGGACCGACTCGCGGACCTGTTTCGACAGAATGAGGGGACCATTCTTAGCTTGTTCAACATGTTTTCCGGCGGTGCGCTGGAACGGATGAGTATCTTTGCTCTGGGGATCATGCCGTACATCTCGGCATCGATCATCATGCAACTGATGACCGCCGTCAGCCCACAGCTGGAACAGTTGAAGAAGGAAGGTGAAGCTGGCCGTCGCAAGATCAGCCAGTACACCCGCTACCTCACCGTCGTCCTTGCTCTTGTCCAGGCTGTTGGCATGTCCATCGGTCTGGCAGGGCAAGGCGTAGCGTTCACTGGTGACTTTGGCTTCCATTTCGTCGCAGTAACCACGTTTGTGGCGGGTGCGATGTTCATGATGTGGCTGGGTGAGCAGATTACTGAGCGTGGTGTTGGCAACGGTATCTCGATGTTGATTTTCGCAGGTATCGTCGCCGGTCTTCCGAGAGCGATCGGGCAGTCTTTCGAGTCTGCGCGTCAGGGTGACATCAACATTTTTGCCCTGGTTGCGATCGGTTTGCTGGCAGTAGCGATTATCGGTTTCGTGGTGTTCATTGAGCGTGGTCAGCGTCGTATTGCTGTTCACTACGCCAAGCGTCAGCAGGGCCGCAAGGTATTTGCTGCGCAGACTAGCCACTTGCCGCTGAAGGTGAATATGGCCGGTGTTATCCCGGCTATTTTTGCGAGCAGCATTTTGCTGTTCCCGGCTTCGCTGGGTGCCTGGTTTGGTCAGTCTGAAGGTATGGGCTGGCTGCAGGACATCTCGCAGTCGATCGCTCCTGGTCAGCCGTTGAATATTCTGCTGTTTAGTGCAGGGATTATTTTCTTCTGCTTCTTCTATACGGCGTTGATGTTCAATCCGAAAGACGTAGCGGAAAACCTGAAGAAGTCCGGTGCCTTTATTCCGGGTATCCGTCCAGGCGAGCAGTCGGCGCGCTACATTGATGGCGTTTTGACTCGTTTGACCTTGTTCGGTGCTCTCTATATGACGGCCGTCTGCTTGCTTCCCCAGTTCCTGGTGGTTGCGGCAAACGTTCCGTTCTACCTTGGCGGGACCTCGTTGCTGATCGTGGTCGTGGTTGTGATGGACTTCATGTCCCAAGTACAATCGCACCTCGTTTCGCACCAGTACGAATCCCTGATGAAGAAAGCCAACCTGAAGGGCTACGGCAGCGGCATGTTGCGCTGAGTAGCGTCCATAAGGTTCGAGGAGTTGGTGATGAAAGTTCGTGCATCGGTGAAAAAGCTGTGCCGTAACTGCAAGATTATTCGCCGCGAAGGCGTTGTTCGGGTAATTTGCAGCGCGGAACCGCGTCACAAACAGCGCCAAGGCTGAGTGTGATTGTGCTTTAAGCCCGGCAGCTAGTGCGCTGCCGGGTTGATTATTTGTTATTACAGCGATATTATCTCGCGCCCTATTTCTTGGCTTCCGGGGCGTAGGTAGCTGTCAATTGGAGTCCCACTGAATGGCCCGTATTGCAGGCGTTAACATTCCAGATAACAAGCATACTGTTATCTCGCTGACCTACATCTATGGTGTTGGTCGCACTACTGCACAGAAAATTTGTGCAGTGTCTGGGGTAAACCCAGCGGCAAAGATCAAAGATCTGAGCGACGAGCAGATTGAACAGCTGCGTGGCGAAGTGGCGAAGTTCACCACTGAAGGTGACCTGCGTCGCGAAATCAACATGAAAATCAAGCGCTTGATGGACCTCGGTTGCTATCGCGGTCTGCGTCATCGTCGTGGTCTTCCAGTACGCGGTCAGCGTACCAAGACCAACGCGCGTACCCGTAAAGGTCCGCGTAAGCCGATCCGCAAGTAATCGCCCCAGCGAATCGACAGGAATTTAATCATGGCAAAACCTGCTGCTCGTCCTCGTAAAAAAGTTAAAAAGACAGTGGTTGATGGCATCGCCCACATCCATGCTTCTTTTAACAACACCATCGTGACCATTACCGACCGTCAAGGTAACGCTCTTTCCTGGGCAACCTCCGGTGGTTCGGGTTTCCGCGGTTCCCGCAAGTCCACCCCGTTCGCTGCTCAAGTAGCTGCTGAGCGTGCTGGTCAAGCTGCGCTGGAATACGGTCTGAAAAACCTCGACGTTAACGTCAAGGGTCCAGGTCCGGGTCGTGAATCCGCAGTCCGCGCTTTGAACGGCTGTGGCTACAAGATCGCCAGCATCACCGACGTGACGCCAATCCCGCACAACGGGTGCCGTCCGCCGAAGAAGCGCCGCGTGTAATCCAGGAGATTGTAAAGAATGGCTCGTTACATTGGTCCAAAATGCAAACTCGCTCGTCGCGAAGGCACCGATCTCTTTCTGAAGAGCGGCGTGCGCGCGATCGAATCGAAGTGCAACATTGAAGCAGCACCTGGTATCCACGGCCAACGCCGCGGTCGCCAGTCCGATTACGGCACCCAACTGCGTGAAAAGCAGAAGGTCCGTCGTATCTACGGCGTTCTCGAGCGTCAATTCAGCGGCTACTACAAAGAAGCAGCTGGCAAGAAGGGCGCAACCGGCGAAAACCTGTTGCAACTGCTCGAATGCCGTCTGGACAACGTTGTATACCGTATGGGTTTCGGTTCTACTCGTGCCGAATCCCGTCAGCTGGTATCGCACAAGTCGATCAGCGTTAACGGTCAGACCGTAAACGTTCCGTCCTACCAGGTTCGTGCTGGTGACGTGGTTGCTGTTCGCGAGAAAGCAAAGAACCAACTTCGCATTGTCCAAGCTCTCGATCTGTGTGCCCAACGTGGCCGCGTAGAATGGGTAGAAGTAGACACTGAGAAGAAGTCGGGCGTTTTCAAGAACGTTCCTGCTCGCAGTGATCTGTCCGCCGACATCAACGAAAGCCTGATTGTCGAGCTCTACTCCAAGTAAGGGCTAGAAAATAGGTGCATCCATGCAGATTTCGGTAAATGAGTTCCTGACACCCCGCCATATTGATGTGCAGGTTGTCAGTCCAACCCGCGCCAAGATCACACTCGAGCCTCTCGAGCGTGGTTTCGGCCACACCCTGGGCAACGCGCTGCGCCGCATCCTGTTGTCCTCAATGCCCGGCTGTGCAGTAGTCGAGGCCGAGATTGACGGTGTGCTCCATGAGTACAGCGCCATCGAAGGTGTACAGGAAGATGTAATTGAAATCCTGTTGAACCTTAAAGGTCTGGCTATCAAGCTGCACGGTCGTGACGAAGTTACGCTGACCTTGTCGAAGAAGGGTTCGGGGGTGGTTACCGCTGCCGATATTCAGCTGGATCATGATGTCGAGATCGTTAACCCCGATCACGTAATCGCTAACCTGGCGTCTAACGGCGCCCTGAACATGAAGCTCACCGTAGCTCGTGGTCGTGGTTATGAACCGGCAGACTCGCGTCAGAGCGATGAAGACGAAAGCCGCAGCATCGGTCGCTTGCAGCTCGACTCTTCGTTCAGCCCGGTTCGCCGTATCGCATACGTGGTGGAAAACGCCCGTGTCGAACAGCGTACCAACCTGGACAAGCTGGTTATTGATCTGGAAACCAACGGTACCCTGGATCCTGAAGAGGCCATTCGCCGCGCTGCAACCATCCTGCAACAGCAGTTGGCTGCGTTCGTCGACCTCAAGGGTGACAGTGAGCCAGTGGTTGTCGAGCAGGAAGACGAGATCGATCCGATCCTGCTTCGCCCGGTTGACGATCTGGAACTGACTGTACGTTCGGCTAACTGCCTTAAGGCGGAAAACATCTACTACATCGGCGACCTGATTCAGCGCACCGAAGTAGAGCTGTTGAAGACTCCGAACCTTGGCAAGAAATCCTTGACTGAAATCAAGGACGTTCTGGCCTCCCGCGGTCTGTCCCTCGGCATGCGCCTCGACAACTGGCCGCCTGCAAGTCTTAAGAAGGACGACAAGGCGACTGCCTGATCGTCGTAATCACCGAACGTTGTGTTTGGTAAGGAATGAACCATGCGTCATCGTAAAAGTGGTCGTCACCTGAGCCGCACCAGCTCGCACCGCAAGGCCATGTTCCAAAACATGGCGGTGTCGCTGTTCGAGCACGAGCTGATCAAAACTACACTGCCGAAAGCCAAAGAACTGCGCCGCGTTGCTGAGCCGCTGATCACTTTGGCCAAGACAGATAGCTTGGCTAACCGCCGTCTGGCTTTCGACCGTACTCGTTCGAAAGCTATCGTTGGTAAGCTCTTCAACGACCTGGGCAAGCGTTACGCTACCCGTGAGGGTGGCTACCTGCGCATCCTCAAGTGCGGTTTCCGCGCTGGCGACAACGCGCCTATGGCGTACGTCGAGTTGGTTGATCGTGCTACCAGCGGTGAAGCTGTATCCGCTGAGTAAGTCGGCAACATACAAAAAACCGGGCCTTGTGCCCGGTTTTTTGTGCCTGGTCAAAAAGTGGCAGTCACCTCTGTTGGCTGGCTTGCGCTTGGCAATGCGACAGCATTAGATAATGACTATCGATGTCCATGATTTAATGAATTTGGATACTGTCATTAACATGATCAATACTCCTTTCCAGCCGATTAGCCGGCAGTTTGAAGACCGACCTAGGAAGATTGAGCATGAGCCAGACCAAAACGCTTACGACCGCCAGCGGCGCTCCTGTCGCCGATAACCAGAACTCTCGCTCCGCTGGCCCGCGTGGCCCGCTGTTGCTCGACGACTTCCACCTTATCGAGAAGCTCGCTCACTTCAATCGCGAGAACATTCCCGAGCGCCGTGTACACGCTAAGGGATCGGGCGCTTACGGCACATTTACCGTAACCCGGGATATCACCCAGTACACCAGCGCCAAGCTGTTTGAGTCGGTCGGCAAACAGACCCCGACGTTCCTGCGTTTTTCCACCGTGGGTGGCGAGCGTGGCTCTGCCGATACTGAGCGCGATCCACGCGGTTTCGCCCTGAAGTTCTACACCGAGGAAGGGAACTGGGACATCGTGGGTAATAACACCCCTGTGTTCTTCATCCGCGATCCGCTGAAATTCCCCGATTTCATCCATACGCAGAAGCGCCTGCCCCAAAGCAATCTGAAAAGTGCCCAAATGATGTGGGATTTCTGGTCGCATTCGCCTGAGGCTTTGCACCAGGTCACCATTCTGTTCTCTGATCGTGGCATTCCCGATGGCTACCGTCACATGCACGGCTTTGGCAGCCACACCTATAGCCTGATCAGTGCCCAGGGTGAGCGTCACTGGGTGAAATGGCACTACAAGACCAAGCAAGGGATCAAGAACCTGACGCCGGCTGAAGCTGCACGCCTGGCGGGCACCGACCCGGATTACGCTCAGCGTGATCTGTTCAATGCAATCGAGCGTGGCGATTTCCCGAAGTGGAGCGTCTGCATCCAGATCATGACCGAGGCCCAAGCGGCGGCCCATTACGAGAACCCGTTCGACGTGACCAAGACTTGGTCGCAGAAGGAGTTTCCGTTGATCGAGGTCGGCGAGCTGGAACTCAACCGTAACCCGCTGAACTACTTCGCTGAGGTTGAGCAGGCGGCGTTCGGGCCGAGCAATATGGTTCCAGGGGTTGGCCTTTCGCCGGACCGCATGCTGCAAGGTCGTGTGTTCGCCTACGCTGATGCACACCGCTACCGTGTGGGTACCAATCACCAGCAATTGCCAGTCAACGCCCCGCGCAGCCCGGTCAACACTTACCAGCGCGACGGAGCCATGGCGTTCGGCAGCAATGGCGGTGCAGCACCGAACTACGAGCCCAACAGCTACGTCGAGGCCCCCAAGCAGGCTCCGCGTTATGCTGAACCGGCCCTGGCGCTCGGTGGTTCGGCAGACCGTTACGATCACCGCGAAGATACCGACTACTACAGTCACGCCGGTGCGCTGTTCCGCTTGATGAATGATGCCCAGAAAGCGCTGCTGATCAGCAACATCGCGGGTGCGATGGCCGGTGTATCGGCGGATGTCGTCGATCGTCAGTTGCAGCACTTCTTCAAAGCGGATGTCGCTTACGGTGAAGGCATCGCGAAAGCGTTGGGCGTACAGCTTAACTAAGTCTAAACGAGAAGCAGAACCGCCCTCAATTGGGCGGTTTTTGCGTTATTTAACCGGCTTTTCTCGGATTTTCTTCGCTTTTATTGCGATAGGCGAGTGACCTTGCGGTCAGCTTGGTTCAAACTAGAGCCTTCAAAGCTTGTGGAGATGTAGGGCGATGCAAGGTCACCCAGACGTAATCGATTACCTCAACACGCTGCTGACAGGCGAACTGGCAGCCCGTGATCAATATTTCATCCACTCGCGGATGTACGAGGACTGGGGTTTTACCGAGCTCTACGAACGTATCAACCATGAGATGGAAGAAGAGGCCCAGCACGCTGATGCGTTGATGCGCCGGATCCTGATGCTCGAAGGTACGCCACGCATGCGCCCGGATGATCTGGACATCGGCACCACGGTGCCAGACATGCTCGCGGCCGACCTGCGCCTGGAATACAAAGTCCGTGCCGCGCTGTGCAAGGGCATTGAGCTCTGCGAACAACACAACGATTACGTGACCCGCGAGATCCTGCGCATCCAGCTCAACGACACCGAAGAAGACCATACCTACTGGCTCGAGAAGCAGCTGGGCCTGATCAAGTTGATAGGCCTGGAAAATTACCTGCAGTCGCAGTTCTGATTGCAGGGAAAGGGAACGCAGAGCGTCCCAAGCTGCATTCCCACGCGGAGCGTAGGAACGATCAAACAAAAAAGCCCCTGTCATTGATGAGATGACAGGGGCTTTTTCGTGGCCGGGGAAAAATCAGTCCCGGTCACGCTCCAGCAACGGCTTGAGGTAGTAGCCAGTGTACGACTGCTTCATCTCGGCCACTTCCTCGGGGGTACCCACCGCGATGATCTGACCACCCTTGGAGCCGCCTTCCGGCCCCAGGTCCACCAGCCAGTCCGCCGTCTTGATCACATCCAGGTTGTGCTCGATTACCACCACGGTGTTGCCATGGTCGCGAAGGCGGTGCAGGACGTCGAGCAATTGCTGGATATCAGCGAAGTGCAAGCCCGTGGTCGGCTCGTCGAGGATGTACAGGGTCTTGCCGGTATCACGCTTGGACAGCTCGCGAGACAGCTTGACCCGCTGGGCCTCGCCGCCGGACAACGTCGTTGCCGATTGCCCAAGCTTGATGTACGACAGCCCCACATCCATCAGCGTCTGGAGCTTGCGCGCCAGGGCCGGCACCGCGTCAAAGAACACCCTGGCCTCTTCGATGGTCATCTCGAGGGTTTCGTGGATATTCTTGCCCTTGTACTTGATCTCCAGGGTTTCGCGGTTGTAGCGCTTGCTCTTGCACACGTCGCACGGCACATAGATGTCCGGCAAGAAGTGCATCTCGACCTTGATCAGGCCGTCGCCCTGGCAGGCTTCGCAGCGCCCGCCCTTGACGTTGAACGAGAAACGCCCCGGGCCATAGCCGCGTGAACGGGACTCCGGCACGCCGGCGAACAACTCGCGAATCGGCGTGAACAGCCCGGTATAAGTCGCCGGGTTGGAGCGCGGTGTGCGACCGATGGGGCTCTGGTCGATGTCGACGACCTTGTCCAGATGCTCCAGGCCCTTGATGCTGTCGTGGGCGGCGGCCTCCAGGGTCGTGGCGCCGTTCAGGGCCGTAGCGCTGAGGGGGAACAGGGTGTTGTTGATCAGCGTCGATTTGCCGGAGCCGGACACACCGGTCACGCAAGTCAGCAGCCCAATCGGGATGTCCAGGTCAACGTTGCGCAGGTTGTTGCCACGGGCGCCCTTGAGGCTCAGCGACAGCTTCTTGTTGCGCGGCGTACGCTTGGCCGGCACCTTGATCTTCACCCGGCCCGACAGGTATTTGCCGGTCAGGGAGTCGGGATGCGCCATGACTTCGGCGGCTGTGCCTTGGGCAACGATATGCCCGCCATGCACGCCCGCACCCGGACCGATGTCCACGACGTAATCCGCCAGGCGGATCGCATCCTCGTCGTGTTCGACCACGATCACCGTGTTGCCGATGTCCCGCAGGTGCTTGAGCGTCCCGAGCAGTCGATCGTTGTCCCGCTGGTGCAGGCCAATGGACGGTTCATCGAGGATGTACATCACCCCCACCAGGCCGGCACCGATCTGGCTGGCCAGGCGAATACGCTGGGCTTCGCCGCCGGACAAGGTATCTGCGCTGCGATCGAGGGTCAGGTAGTCCAGGCCAACGTTCACCAGAAATTGCAGGCGCTCGCGGATTTCCTTGAGGATCTTGTCGGCAATTTCGCCCCGGCGGCCGGTGAGCTTCAAGCCGCCGAAGTAGTCGGTGGCGTCCCCAATCGGCAGGTTGGTCACCGCCGGCAGGGTTTTCTCGCCGACCCACACATGCCGCGCCTCCCGACGCAAACGGGTACCGCGGCAATCGGGGCAGGGCTGGGTGCTGAGGAACTTGGCCAGTTCTTCGCGCACGCTGGCCGATTCGGTCTCGCGATAACGCCGCTCCAGGTTCGGCACGATGCCTTCGAACGGGTGGGAGCGTTTGACGATATCGCCACGGTCGTTCAGGTATTTGAAGTCGACACTTTGTGAGCCGCTGCCGTGCAGGATGAATTTCTGCTGGTCGGCGGGCAGCTCGTTGAAGGGTTTGTCCAGGCTGAACTTGTAGTGGGCCGCCAGCGACCCGAGCATCTGGAAGTAGTAGACGTTACGCCGGTCCCAGCCGCGAATCGCGCCCTCGGCCAGGGTCAGTTCGCCATTGACCAGGCGCTTGGTGTCGAAGAACTGCTTGACCCCCAGGCCATCGCAGGTCGGGCACGCGCCGGCCGGGTTGTTGAAGGAGAACAGCTTGGGTTCCAGCTCGCTGATGGCGTGGCCGCAGATCGGGCAGGCGAAGCGCGCCGAGAAGATGATTTCCTCGCCGGGCTCGTCGTCCATCGGGGCTACCAGGGCGATGCCGTCGGCCAGTTTCAGTGCCGTCTCGAAGGACTCTGCCAGACGCTGTTGCAGGTCGGCCCGGACCTTGAAGCGGTCGACCACCACATCGATCGAATGCTTTTTCTGTTTATCCAGCTTCGGCAGTTCGTCCAGTTCGCACAGCTTGCCGTTGACCCGTGCCCGAACGAAGCCTTGGGCGCGCAGTTCTTCGAAGACCATCAGGTGCTCGCCCTTGCGCTCGCGGATGACCGGCGCCAGCAGCATCAACTTGCTGCCTTCGGGCTGGGCCAGCACCAGGTCGACCATTTGGCTGACGGTCTGGGCTTCCAGCGGGATGTCGTGGTCGGGACACCGGGGAATACCGACCCGCGCATACAGCAGGCGCAGGTAGTCGTAGATCTCGGTGATGGTGCCGACGGTTGAGCGTGGGTTGTGGGAAGTCGACTTCTGTTCGATGGAAATCGCCGGCGACAGGCCTTCGATGGTGTCGACGTCGGGTTTTTCCATCATCGACAGGAACTGCCGGGCGTAGGCCGACAGCGATTCGACATAGCGCCGCTGGCCTTCAGCGTACAGGGTGTCGAAGGCCAGGGATGATTTGCCGGATCCGGACAGGCCGGTGATGACGATCAGCTTGTCCCGTGGCAGGGTCAGGTCGATGTTCTTCAGGTTGTGGGTACGGGCCCCACGAATCAGGATCTTGTCCAAAGTGGCCTCGCTCGGCGGGCGTCGAAAACGTAGGAGTATACGGGCAAATACTGGATGGATGCACACTATTGAAAGTGAGTTTGCAGTCATACATGAAGACTGCGCGGCAAACGGTCGCGATATACCCCCTCAATCGATGGGACTGGTAGAATCGCCGCCGGTTCACACGAGGTTTTTCCATGCACGATCCCCACAGCGAACGTATGAGCAGCGGCGAGACACGCGCAGCAAGCGGTCTGGCTCTTGTGTTCGCCTTCCGTATGCTGGGCATGTTCATGGTGTTGCCGGTGCTGGCGACCTATGGGATGGATCTGGCAGGCGCGACCCCGGCCCTCATCGGGTTGGCGATTGGCGCGTACGGCCTGACCCAGGCGATTTTCCAGATCCCGTTCGGGGTCATTTCCGACCGCATAGGCCGGCGTCCCGTCATCTACCTGGGCTTGATTGTCTTCGCCCTGGGCAGTGTGCTGGCGGCCAATGCCGATTCGATCTGGGGCGTGATCGCCGGACGCATCCTGCAAGGCGCCGGGGCGATTTCCGCAGCCGTCATGGCTTTGCTGTCGGACCTGACCCGCGAACAGCATCGGACCAAGGCCATGGCCATGATCGGCATGACGATCGGTCTGTCGTTCGCCGTCGCCATGGTCGTCGGGCCGTTGCTGACCCGCTCCTTTGGCTTGTCGGGGCTGTTTCTGGTCACGGGGGGCATGGCGCTGGTGGGCATCCTGATCGTGGCGTTCATGGTGCCGCGCTCCACCGGGCCGTTGCAGCACCGCGAATCAGGGGTGGCTCGCCAGGCGCTGATGCCGACGCTCAAGCACCCGGACCTGCTGCGTCTGGACCTGGGCATCTTCGTGCTCCACGCCATGTTGATGTCCAGCTTCGTTGCCTTGCCGCTGGCGCTGGTGGAGAAGGCCGGCCTGCCCAAGGAGCAGCACTGGTGGGTTTACCTGACTGCGCTGCTGATTTCGTTTTTCGCCATGATTCCGTTCATCATCTACGGCGAGAAGCGACGCAAAATGAAACGAGTTTTGCTCGGCGCCGTCGTGACGCTGATGCTCACTGAGCTATTCTTCTGGCAGTTCGGCGACAGCCTGCGGGCCCTGGTGATCGGCACAGTGGTGTTCTTCACCGCGTTCAATCTGCTGGAGGCGTCGCTGCCGTCGCTGATCAGCAAGGTTTCACCGGCGGGAGGCAAGGGCACGGCGATGGGGGTTTACTCCACCAGCCAGTTCCTCGGTTCGGCGTTGGGCGGGATCCTCGGCGGCTGGTTGTTCCAGCATGGCGGTTTGTCGGTTGTGTTCCTGGGATGCGCCGCGCTGGCTGCACTTTGGCTGGTCTTTGCTGTTACCATGCGCGAACCTCCGTATGTGACGAGCCTGCGCTTGCCGTTGTCGCCCGAAGCCATCCGCGAAGCAGGCCTGACCGAGCGCCTTAAGGCCGTCGTTGGAGTAACCGATGCAGTGGTGGTCGCCGACGAAGCGGCCGTTTATATCAAACTGGACACCGAATTATTGGATCGCGCGACGCTCGAGCGCCTGGTGAACAACCCGGCCCCGACCACGTGCGAAGCCTAGGAGAACGTTATGGCCCGTGGGGTTAACAAAGTCATATTGGTCGGTACTTGCGGCCAGGATCCCGAAGTTCGCTACCTGCCCAATGGCAACGCTGTGACCAACCTGAGTCTGGCGACCAGCGAACAGTGGACCGACAAGCAGACCGGCCAGAAGGTCGAGAAGACCGAATGGCACCGCGTGTCGATGTTCGGCAAGGTGGCCGAAATCGCCGGCGAATACCTGCGCAAGGGTTCGCAGGTGTACATCGAAGGCAAGCTGCAGACCCGCGAGTGGGAAAAAGACGGCATCAAGCGCTACACCACCGAAATCGTGGTCGATATGCAAGGCACCATGCAACTGCTGGGCGGTCGTCCACAGGGTGACCAGCAGCAAGGTGGCAACAACTACCAGCAGGCCGCTCCACGCCAGCAGGCGCCTCGCCCGCAGTCGGCGCCTCAGCCACAGCGTGAACGCCCAGCGGCTCCGCAACAGGCCGCGCCGCAACCGGCTCCGGATTTCGACAGCTTTGATGACGATATTCCGTTCTAAAGCCGCTGGAAGCTCCAGGCAGCGAGCTTCAAGCTAAAAACAAAACCGCGCTTCGGTTTACGAGGCGCGGTTTTTTTTAGCCTTGGATTTGCCGCTTGAGGCATGACTCAGTGGCGGGCAGCCAAAAACTGTTCAGTGCTCACCACATTCGCATAGGCAAAACCCAGGGCCGACATGAAGGCCGCATGTACGTGAGCCGCCGGGACGACGAGCCCATTGAATTCCAGATCGCGGCTGGCACAAGCATCGTGAATCACCGTGACCTCATAGCCCATGTCCGCCGCCGCCCGGGCGACCCCGTCGATGCACATGTGGCTCATGCTGCCGACGATCACCAGATGCTTAATGTCGTGGCGGTCAAGGATGGCTTGCAATTGGGTTTCGCGAAACGAGTTGACGAAGTGCTTGAGCACCACCGGTTCGTCGGCGCGGTTGAGCACTTTGGGATGCAGTTGCGCACCTTCAGAGCCTGGGGTGAAGAACGGTGCGGAATCGGAGGTGAATTCGTGGCGGATGTGCACCACCTGATCCGCTGCCTGGCGAAAGGCTTCGATCAGTCTGGCGGCGTTATCGGCGGCCGCTTCGGCACCGACCAATGGCCATTTTCCCTGGGGGAAGTAGTCGTTCTGGATATCGACTACGATGAGCGCTTGCTTGGACATAAGGCTTCCTCGATCAGTGGGGTCTGAAGCCAGTATTGGCTCATGCCACCGGTTTCAGAATGGGCCGTAACGACAATAAGCGAGGGAAAACTGACAATGACGCAGCAAAGGGCAGTCGCTGAACTCGGGGTGCTCATCTACCCCGGCGCGCAACTGGCGGCGGTGCATGGCTTGACCGATCTGTTCGCCGTGGCGCAGCGGATTGCCGACGAGCAAGCCAGTTCTCAGTTGCCGCGCCTGCGGGTCAGTCATTGGCGAGCGCAGGAGGGAGAAGTGCCGACCCGGGTGTTCGAGAGTTTCGCCGGTCCTCAGGGCAGGCTGGTTGCGCTGCTGATTCCACCGTCCATCGCCGGTTTCAGTGAGGGGCTGGTGTCGCAGGCGCTGATGACCTGGTTGCGAGCGCGGCATGCCGACGGCACGGTGCTGGGTGGTGTGTGTGTCGGTTCGATTCTGTTGGCCGAAAGTGGCCTGCTCGATGGGCGCAGCGCCACGACCCACTGGACCTCGGCCAAGACCTTTGCCGCGCGTTATCCGAAGATCAAGCTCGACGCTGATAAACCCATCGTCGACGATGGCGACCTGATTACCACGGCCGGGCTGATGGCCTGGTCAGAGCTGGGGCTACGACTGGTGGACCGCCTGCTCGGCCCCAGCATCGCCACGCGCACGGCGCAGTTTCTGGTGATCGAACACAGCGACAGCGCCAGCCAATGTGGCAGTAACTTTGCGCCCATCCTCGGACACGGTGACGCGGCCATTCTCAAGGTCCAGCACTGGTTGCAAGGCAGCGGCGCAGTGGACGTTTCCCTCGGCGCCATGGCCGAACAGGCCGGGCTGGAGGAACGCACCTTCCTGCGCAGGTTTCGCGCCGCCACCGGGCTCAAGCCCACCGAATACTGTCAGCACTTGCGCGTCGGCAAGGCCCGGGAAATGCTGGAGTTCACCAATGGCACCATCGACCACATTGCCTGGACGGTGGGGTATCAGGACCCGGGGGCTTTTCGTACGACGTTCAAGAAAATTACTGGGTTGGCGCCCAGTGATTATCGGGCGAGGTTTGGGGTCAGCCCGATGAATGCGCCAAAGTAGTCTCAATCCCTCGCCACCGGGGCTGTTACCGGCGTAGCCGTCGTGCAATTTGCCGGATGTCCTCAGGGTGTCGTGCAGAATGAAACAGGCCCGGTGCTATCAATCCTCCCTCAGACGCCCGTTTCGTTGCTCGTCCTGGCTCGCAACACCGTTGGCCTGATCTCTGCACCCCTTTACCTAAAGCCATCGAGCGCAGTTAAAAGGGCACCGCATGACGACGGTCAATCGCAACAAACTGGTAGTGGATCATTCGATTAACCCTCACGCGCCGCTTCATGAAGTCGAAACCAATCGGGCGCTGGCCCGCTGGCTGGCGCAGATTCTCGGCCTTGAATACGGCGGCAGTTATGACCAACAGCATCATGCTGGCCATGATCTGTACTTGCTGCCCACGCAAACCGTCATAGGTGCCGAAGCCGCCCTGCGCTTGGGCGTCAAAGGGCCGGAGGATCTATGGGGCGGTTACGTCGAGCATGATTTTATCTGCACCAAGGCAATCACCCACGGTCTGTTGAACAGGCACGCGGTCGCGCCATTGGGCTGGTCACCGCTGTTTGCCAAGTTGACCCGGGGTGCGGTGCTCGATGGCGTGACGGTATTTGCGCTCCAGGACGCGCGCCAGGCGGCCGAGCACCTGCTGTACACCGGAGCGATCCGCTTCAAGCCTATCCATGCCTGTGCCGGACGCGATCAGCGAGTGATCAAGAGTCTGGCGCAATTCGATGAAATCGCCGCCGGCCCCGAGGCTCAAGCGCTGTTTCGCGACGGTGTGGTGCTTGAGCAGAACCTCGAACAGGTCAAGACCCAGAGCGTCGGCCAGAGCTTCATCAACGGCAAGGTCTTGAGCTATTGCGGTGTGCAACATCTGACGCGGGACAGTGAAGGGCTGGAGGTTTACGGCGGCTCGGACCTGTTGGCGGTGCAGGGCGGCTATATTGAATTGCTCAAGCTTGAGCTGCCCGACGATGTGCGTGAGGCGGTGCGGTTGGCGCAGGTGTTTGACGATGCCGCCAATCAGGCTTTTCCAACGTTCTTTGCCTCGCGGCGCAACTACGACATCGCCCAGGGCATTGACGTCAGTGGTCAGCCTCGCGGTGGTGTGCTGGAGCAGTCATGGCGCATGGGCGGGGCCAGCAGTGCTGAGCTCGCGGCGTTGCAAGCATTCACTGAGGACCCTTCGTCCAGCGCGGTTCGTGTGTCCTCGGTGGAGACCTACACTGACCAGCCGCTGCCCCTTGGGGCCAGGGAGGTCTATCGCGGCCCGGCGCACAATGGTGACTTTCTTCTTAAATACGTAACGGTTCATTACTATGACGGCTAGAAGCGAAACCATTCAGATCGAGATCGACGACGAATACATGAACGGCACCTTTCTGAGCCCTAAATCGAAGGTTCCAGGGGTGTTGTTCGTCCACGGTTGGGGCGGTAGCCAGGAGCGTGACCTGGAACGCGCCAAAGGCATTGCCGGCCTGGGTTGCGTCTGTCTGACCTTTGACTTGCGCGGGCATACCGGCGGGGCTGGCATTCCGTTATCCCGGGTAACCCGGGAAGATAACCTGCGGGATTTGCTCACCGCCTATGACCGGCTGCTCGCCCATCCAGCCTTGGACACCTCGGCGATCGCCGTGGTGGGCACCAGCTATGGCGGTTACCTGGCGGCGATCCTGACGTTGCTGCGGCCAGTGCGCTGGCTGGCTTTGCGAGTGCCGGCGCTGTATCGCGACGAGCAATGGCACACGCCCAAGCGTGACCTGGACAAGACTGACCTGCTGGATTATCGCAGTACCCTGGTGCACGCCGACACCAATCGCGCCTTGCATGCGTGCTCGCAGTTCACCGGTGATGTGTTGCTGGTGGAATCGGAGACCGACGACCATGTGCCCCACGCGACGATCATGAGCTACCGAGCGGCGTGCCAGCAGACCCATTCGCTGACGCACCGGATCATCGACGGCGCCGACCATGCCTTGAGCGACCCAGTGTCCCAACAGGCCTACACCTCAATCCTGGTGGACTGGATCACCGAGATGGTAGTGGGTGAGCGGTTGAGCATTATTCAGGCGCGGTGATTGCGCTGTGTTCATGCGGGCCTTATCGCGAGCAGGCTCGCTCCCACAGGAGATCTTTGGTGGACAGGAATCCTATGTTCGCCGCAGATCAATTGTGGGAGCGAGCCTGCTCGCGAAGAGGCCCGCTCAGACAACCCATAACTCAGAACCTTGTCACTTAGGCCCCGGCTTGACCCGCAATGCCTTGGCCTTCGCCTCGATCACCAGGTACATCACCACCGTGATCAACAACGGCAAGATGAAGTAGATCGCTCGATAGGCAATCAGCCCCGCCAGCAGGCTGCCACGAGAAACCTCGTGCTGCAGCAGGGCAATGAACACCGCCTCCAGCACCCCCAATCCCGCCGGAATGTGCGTGATGACCCCGGCAATGCTGCTGATCATCAGCACCCCGAGCACCACCGGATAATCCAGCTTGCCCGGCAGCAGGGTGAAGATCACCGCCGCCATCAGCGACCAGTTCAACGCCCCCAGCGCCAGTTGCAGCCCCGCCATGCGCAGCGACGGCAGGTTGATTTCCATGCCGCGGATGGTCCAGGCCCGACGTTTGGAAAACCGACAGGCCACCAGATAACCGGCACTGATGCACAGCAGCAGCACGCCCACGCCTTGCAGCGCAGTGCTGCTCAGTTTCCAGCCTGGTGGCATCGTCACCAGGCCACTGCTGAACACCACCCCGGCCAGGGTCATGTAGCCGAACCAGTTCGTGGCCAGGCTCAGGCCGAGGATCTTGGCGATGTTCCCGTTGCTGACCCCCAGCCGTGAATACAGCCGGTAGCGCATGGCGATGCCGCCGACCCAGGCACTGAGGTTCAGATTGAAGGCGTAGCTGATCACCCCCACCGGCAATATCTGCCGCCAGCCCAGTTTCTGCCGTATGTAGGTGCGGCCGATCAGGTCGTAGCAAGCGTAAGTGATGAAACTGGTAACGGTGAGCGCAGCGGCAATGAGCAACGTGCGCAGTTTGAAGTCCGCCAGGGTCGCGAACACTTCGGCCCAGTCAATGCGCCGGGCCAGGGCAGTGAACAACACGATCAGCAGCAGGAAGAAGGCCAGGGTCAGTGGGCGTTTCCAGCGGCTCCAGCGTGATTTGGGTTTGCTGTGTTCGGCCGCGTGGGCATCAGATGCGTGGGCATCACTTGGCGCCGTGTGCGCGTCAGAGTGGTTCATGGGGTTCGCTCCGAACCGCCGTGGGCGGCGAAAAAGGTTTCAGGCGCGGCTTATGGGCTGGCAGCCAGCCGGCCCAGGCCGGAAAGTGGCGCAGGAAGTGAAACACCATGAAGCCGATGGTCATGCGCCACAGCAGGCCCCGAGGGGCAGGGTTGGCCGGCATGACGGTGCAATGGTTGCGGCTCAGATCATCGAGGCGCTCGAACAATTCACGGTTGAAGGCCCGGTCGCGGATCAGCACATTGGCTTCCAGGTTCAGGGACAGGCTCAGGGGGTCGAGGTTACTTGAGCCCACCGTGCTCCAGTCCTCATCCACCAAGGCGACTTTGCCGTGCAACGGCCGTTCGCAATACTCGTAGATCACCACGCCGGCCTTGAGCAGATAGTTGTACAGCATCCGCGCTGCGAGCTTGGCGATCATCATGTCCGGCTGGCCCTGCAGGATCAGTCGTACTTCCACGCCACGCCGCGCGGCATTGCGGATCTCGCGCAGCAGCCGGAAACCGGGGAAGAAATAGGCATTGGCAATGACCACGCGTCGCTGGGCGCTGCGCAATACTTGCAGGTACACCTCTTCGATGTCGGTCTGATGCTCATGGTTGTCGCGATAGACCAGCCGCACCTGACCGTCATGATCGTTGAAGGCCAACTCGTTGCGGCGGCTGCGGCGGCGTTGCCACCAATATTTGGCCCGGCTGGGCCGACCGCTCTGCAACAGCGCGAAGTGATGGATATCCACCACCGCCGGTCCTTTGACCTCCACGGAATAATCCTGCTTGGCCTCGGGACCGAAGTCGCCCAGATGGTCTGCGGAAAAATTGATCCCGCCGATAAACGCGATCACACCGTCCACCACGACGATCTTGCGGTGCAGGCGCCGGAACCAGTTGGTGCGGATGCCCAGGTGCCGGGGTGCGGGATCGAATATCTGCAAACGCACCCCGGCGTCGCTCAATGTCGCCAGAAATTCCGGGGTCAGCTCGCCGCAGCCAAAACCGTCCAGGCTGACGGTGATGCGCACGCCACGTCCGGCCGCGTCCACCAACAGGTCCCGTAGTTCGATACCGACTTTGTCCTCGAACAGAATGAAGGTCTCAAGGAGGATTTCCTTTTCGGCCCGGCGTATGGCCTCAAAGACCCTGGGAAAATACTCCTCGCCGTTCTCCAAAAGCGTGACCCGGTTATTGCCGTGCCAACCGTACTCGATGTCCACCAGCGCCGGATTGCGCTCGGTCGGCGGAACCTCTACCTGTTCCACCGTCGCCTTGTTCATAGTCGCGCTCATAATTCGATCTCCACCGAAAGCGGTGCATGGTCGGAAAGGTGCGACCAGGGGCGTACGTTCAATACCTTGGGATGACGGGCCTTGAGGTTGCGCACGTAGATGCGGTCCAGACGCAGGACCGGCAGGCGCGCCGGAAAGCTGCGGGCCGGCTTGCCCCATTGCTCGGCGAACACCTCCCGCAGGCCGCTGGGTTCAAGCAGCTCGCTGGCTTTGCCGCGCCAGTCATTGAAATCCCCGGCGACGATGACCGGCGCCTCGGGCGGCAGTTCGCTCAAACGCTGGCAAAGCAGTTTCAATTGCTCGACACGATGCCCCTCGCGCAACCCCAGGTGCACGCAGATGGCGTGGATTTCCCGCTCATCGCCGCCCGGCAGACGCAGCACGCTGTGGAGCATGCCGCGGCTTTCATGGCCGCTGATAGACACGTCCAGGTTGTCGTGGCGAATGATCTGGAATTTGGACAGCAATGCGTTGCCATGGTCCCCCGCCGGGTACACCGCGTTGCGCCCGTAGGCGAATTGTGGCCAGAGGCTATCGGCGAGGAATTCGTATTGCGGCATGCTCGGCCAGTTGGAATAGCGCTGCGGGTGGTGTTCGTGGGTGCCGTGGACTTCCTGCAAGAACACCACGTCGGCGGACACACTGCGCACCGCCTCGCGCAGTTCCGGGAGGATGAAGCGCCGGTTCAGGGCGGTGAAACCTTTATGGGTGTTGACCGTCAGGACGGTGAAGCGATTGATCCGGTCGAGGTCTTGCGTCCGTTCCTGGGTTGGATCGCGGGTCGTTTCGGTGAACTCCGGGATGCTCATGGCAATACCCCCTCGGCCGGGCGCTCGCCGGGCGTGGTGGCCAGGTCCTTGTCCAGGTCGAAGTGCTCCAACAAGTGACGCGCGTCATAGGGCGCACGGACTTTGATGTCATTGTCGAAATAGCAGAACACCTCCCGGCTCTTGCGGGCGCGGGGTTTCTTTTTCGGGTCGATCAAATGGGCATCGCGCGGTTGTGTGCCGTGGCTCCAGGCCTCGATCCGCTCGCCCCAGCGTTTCAAGGCCGCATCGGTGTAGCCGCTGGCGTATAGCTCCTCGGCTCCGTGCAGGCGCAAGTACACGAAGTCGCTGGTAACGTCTTCGCGATACGGCCATTTTCCCGCGGTGTCAGCGATCACCAGTGCCACGTCGTAGCGTTTGAGCAAGGTGATGAAGTGTGGATCGATAAAGCTTTCATGACGGATCTCCACCGCGTGACGCAGCGGCCGCTTCTTGTCGGCCTGGGTGCTGGCGTGGCCGTTCAGGCGCGGTTCGTGCTCCCGGGCCAGGGCGGCGGCATCTTCAGTGTTGTGGGGCAGTTGCTTGAGAAAGTCTTCGAACAACTCGGGATCGAATTTGAAACTGGGAGGAAACTGCCAGAGGATCGCGCCGAGTTTCTCCTTGAGCTCCAGCACGCCGGAAGCGAAGAAATTGGCCAGCGGCTTGTGAATGTCCCGAAGACGTCTGATGTGGGTGATGAAACGCGGCGCCTTGACGCTGAAGACGAAGCCGGGCGGGGTCTCGGCGTACCACTGGGCATACCGTTCGGGGCGTTGCAGGGCGTAGAACGATCCATTGATTTCGATGCTGTTGACCGCTCGCGAGGCGAATTGCAATTCCCGTTTCTGGGTCAGCCCCTTGGGGTAGAAATCCCCCCGCCAAGGCGTATAACGCCAACCGGAAATGCCAATGTGGATCGCCGTCATGTGTCCCTCCCGTGCCAATGACCTCGTACCGCCTGTGTCTTTTGATGACTGTCGCGCGGGGTAGAAAGTTTCGATGGAGTTACCGACGGTGAGGGCAGGTGAAGTCCTGCAGTCTTGTTCGCTGTGTTTCAGTAGTTGCTGAATGGGGCCCCCAGCGCAGATCAAATGTGGGAGCGAGCCTGCTCGCGATGAGGTCCGTCCAGACACCCTCAACTTCTCTGGATCAGCTTGTTCCTTACCTCAGTCATGCCCTGCGCATCCAGCTCCAGCCACACATGCTGTTTGCCCGCGATCTGCGCCGCCGCCGGCAGGCCATCGCGATACACCAGCCGATTGCTCGCCAGCGCCGGTACTTTCGCTCCCGGCAACAAGGTGCCGGCCAGGTTCAGCGGGTCGACACCGCACACCGCGACCAGGGCGCCGTCGCTGGGGCGGCGGCGCACTTCCCGCAGCAATGGAATGGCTTCGGGCAGGGCGAATTGCTCGCCCGCCAGGCCGCTGACAAAACGTCCGCCACGAATCTCTCCCCGCGCCTCCAGGCGATGAAACGTGCGCAGTAACTCGCGCCAGCTCGGCAACCAATCCGCCTCCCGCTCCAACAGGCGCCAGAACACCACGCCATAACGGCGCAGCAAGGTCATGGCGATGTGTTCGAGGGTGTCGGGTGGTATCGCCGCTGGCCGGTTTCCTTCCTCGGGCTCTGGTGTGCTACGGCGTAACAAGGCCCAGCGCCCGGCATCGTCCATGCCGCCAACGAATGCCCCGCGCCCGCGCCGACTGCTGCGCGCCTGGCGCTTACTGGCAGGGGTGATCAACGCGCGCAACCCGGCGAAGCTGTCGGCATTTACCAGCCCGGCGCCTACCAGTTCCTGTAGCGCGATTTCCAGTTCGCTGCGCAGCAAGTGCGCCTCGTGCAACAACTCATCGAAAAACAGCGCGCCGTGTTCGCTGAGGGCCTTATGGACTTTTTGCGTCTTGGGTGACAGCTCGCTGGGTGGGGTCTGTTCAGTCAGGCTGCTCCAGAGGGCGACCTGATTGCGCGGCAGCAACACAATCGGCGTGCTGCGCAAGGCGCTGGAAGATTGCTTCTGACGAGCGCTCAGGCGCGTCCACACCAGCTTGCCGCTGCGGCACAGCTCATCGAGCCAGCTCGGGGAATAGTCCTTGATCCGCGCCGGCAACAGGTCGCTGTCCCACGCCGAGGCGGCGGCCGGATAGCCTTCGAACTGACTGATGATCGACGGCAGCACCGCGTTGCCCCGGCCTTGGGTGGACGGCGACAGATGCTGCCAGTCGAACAGGAACCGCATGAAATCCTGCAACATCACCGGCTCGATTTCCCGGCGCAGGCGCTTGACGGTGTAGCGGTGGATACGCGCCAGCAAATGCCGCTCGCACCATTCTTCCTGTCCGCTGCCGGGGGTGAATCGGCCACGCAGCACGTAGCCTTGCTGTTCCAGTTGCGCCAGGGCCTGGGTGATGGGCGGGGGCGTTAGCCCCAGCGGGTAGGCGATGGCCTCCAGCGGCAGTGGACCAAAGGCGCTGAGCCGCGCGCGCAGTACCTCCACCATGGCCTCATCGCGGTCCCAGGGTTCATCGAAACCCGCCAGCGGCGTCAGCGGCGGTCGCCATTGAGCCTGTGGATAAATGGCTTGCAGACACGTCAGTCGTTCCAGCGCCACCCACACACCTCGTTCGGCGCTGATCTGTACATGACTGGCGCGGCCGCGCTCGGCCAGGGCCTGCAGCCAGTCCAGCCTCGACGGCTGAGCACCTGCCTCGCTGTCGGCGATGCAGGCCAGGCTCATCAGTGCTTCGTGCATTTCATCGAGGTTGGTGGGGGCCGGCCAGGCTTCGTCCCGTACCGCCTGGATGGCGTCGGCGTCGAGTGCACCGAGGTCGTCGGTAGACTGCGGGTCGCTCCAGCGCCGGTTGATCACCGCTTGAGTGCGGCGTTCTTCCAGCGGGGCGTCGTCGAGAAAGGTGTAGGGCCGGGCGCTGAGGATTTCCGCCGCCAGGGGCGAGGGCGCCGGCAGATCGCGGCTGATCAGACGAACCTCGCCGGCTTCCATGCGCCGCAACAGCGTCAGCCAGCCTTCGCTGTCCATGGCTTCGTGCAGGCAGTCGTCGAGGGTCTGTTCCACCAGTGGGTGATTGGGAATTTCCCGTTCGCCGGCGAGGTTCTCCAGGCAGGCGATCTGGTCCGGGAATACGCTGGCGATCAGGTCTTCGCTTTTCATGCGCTGGATCTGCGGAGCGACTTTGCGTCCGCCCGAATAGCGCGGCAAGGCCAGGGCGACACTGGCATTCCAGCGCCAGCGCACGCCGAACAGCGGCGCATCCAGCACGGCCTGGATCAATATCTGTTCGGCACTATGGCTATTGAGATAGCGCCAGACCTCGTCCAGCTCGAAGCTGTGGCTGGTGGACAGCGACAGCACGATGGCGTCTTCGCTGGCGGCGGCCTGCAATTCGAAATTGAAGGTGCGGCAGAAACGCTTGCGCAGGGCCAAGCCCCAGGCGCGGTTGATGCGGCTGCCGAACGGCGTATGGATGATCAGTTGCGTGCCGCCGGACTCGTCGAAAAACCGCTCCATCACCAGTGTGTCCTGGGACGGCAGGGCGCCGAAGGCCAGGCGTGCCGGGGCCAGATAGTCCACCAGTTGTTCGGCACTGGCCAGGTTCAGTTGCAAGGTGCCGGTCAGCCAGTCGAGGGCCGGTTGCAAGTTGCCCGGCGTGGCACCGAGCAGTTGGTCCAGTTGGGCTTGCAGGCGGGCTACCGCCAGGGACAACTCGGCGCTGCGGCCAGGGGCTTCGCCAAGCCAGAACGGAATGGTCGGCGGCTGGCCCTGGGCGTCCTCGACCCGCACCCGACCGGTCTCCACGCGAATGATGCGGTAAGAGGTATTGCCCAGTTGGAACACGTCGCCGGCAATGCTCTCCACGGCGAAGTCTTCGTTGACGCTGCCGATGTTCAATCCTTGGGGTTCGAGCAGCACGCTGTAGTCGGCGTTGTCCGGGATAGTGCCGCCGCTGGTCACGGCGGTCAGCTTGCTGCCCCGGCGCCCGCGCAGGGTGCGGGTGACGGCGTCGCGATGCAGGTACGCACTGCGCACGCCCTGACGACCATTGAGGCCCTCGGCGAGCATGTGCAGCAGCGCCTGATAGTGGCCGTCGTCCAACTCGGCATAGGGCGCGGCGCGGCGAAAGGTTTCCAGCAGCGCCTGTTCCGGCCATTCCTGGCAACTGACCTCGGCGACGATCTGCTGGGCCAGCACATCCAGTGGCGCCTTGGGGATGTGCAGAATGTCCAGCTCTCCCCGGCGCACGCAATCGAGCAGGGCGACGCATTCGATCAAGTCGTCGCGGGTGGTGGCGAACAGGCGTCCCTTGGGCGTGCCGCCAACCTGATGGCCCGAGCGGCCGACCCGTTGCAAAAACGCCGAGATCGACCGCGGCGAGGCGATCTGACACACCAGGTCGACGTCGCCGATATCGATGCCCAGTTCCAGGGACGCGGTGGCGATCAACACCTGCAACTCGCCGCGCTTGAGCCGTTGTTCGGCGTCGAGGCGAAACTCCTTGGCCAGGCTGCCGTGGTGAGCGGCCACGGCGTGCTTGCCCAGGCGTTCGCTCAAATGACGGCTCAGGCGTTCGGCCAGTCGCCGGGTGTTGACGAAAATCAGGGTGGTGCGGTGTTCCCGGGCCAGTTCGGCGAGGCGGTTGTAGACCAGTTCCCAAACATCATTGGCCATCACCGCCGAGAGCGGCACGGGTGGCACTTCTATGTCCAGGTCCCGGGGGCGGGCGTGGCCGATGTCGACGATTTCACAGCTGCGCCCCTGGCCAACGAGAAAACGCGACACCGCTTCGATGGGTTTTTGCGTGGCGGACAGACCGATGCGCATCAGCGGTTCGGCGCACAGCGCTTGCAAACGCTCCAGGCTCAAGGCCAGGTGACTGCCGCGCTTGCTGGCGGCGATGGCGTGGATCTCGTCGACAATGACGGTGCGGGTGCTGGCGAGCATTTGCCGGCCGGAATCGGAGCCGAGCAGCACGTAAAGCGATTCGGGAGTGGTCACCAGAATATGCGGCGCGGTCTTGCGCATCGCTGTGCGGTCTTTTTGTGGCGTGTCTCCGGTGCGCACGGCGGTGGTGATGTGCAACGGCGGCAGGCCCATCTGCCGCAATTGTTCGGTAATGCCGGCCAGTGGGTTTTGCAGGTTGATCTGGATGTCGTTGCTCAGTGCCTTGAGCGGCGAGACATAGACCACCAGGGTCTGGTCCGGCAGACCGCCCTGTTCCAGGCCTCGGTGTACCAGGTCATCCAGTACGGCAAGAAATGCCGTCAGGGTCTTGCCCGATCCCGTGGGCGCAGCCACCAGGGTCGAACGGCGCTGCCCGATCAACGGCCACGCCCGGGCCTGAGCGGCCGTGACCGCCGGGAATGTCTGGCTGAACCAGGCGCGAACGGCGGGATGAAAGCCTGCCATGGCGTGGTCGGCTGGGAAGGGCAGATTCATGTGGGCAGTTATGCGGGTGGGATGGGGAAGATGCAAGTACCTCTGAGCGATGCCTGGCCTGGGAGGGCCTCATCGCGAGCAGGCTCGCTCCCACATTCGACCGCATTCTTTCTGAAGAGACTCGCTCCATTGTGGGAGCGAGCCTGCTCGCAATAAAGCCTGTGAAGCTTACACAAATACCGGATCTGCACTTTACGGATGACGGTTGCGCACTAAACCCGCAAAATGCAACGATTCCGACAACGCCTGCGGGCGTTGTCGACCCAATTCTTTTGCCAACAGACCGGGCCTGCTGACTTTATGCGAATGCGCCTTATGTTACTGGGCGGCGGAAATGCCCTTGGGCAGGCGCTGATTCGCCTCGGTGCGGAAGAAGACATCGGTTTTCTTGCCCCCCGCCCCCCCGAAGACGGCTGGGATGCCGCGAGCCTGACGCAGCTGCTGGACGACACTCGACCGGACGCCTTGATCAACCTGGCGTACTACTTCGACTGGTTCCAGGCTGAGACCGTCAGCGAGCAGCGCCTGGCCAGCCAGGAGCGCGCTGTCGAGCGGCTGGCCGAGCTGTGCCAGCATCACAACATCATTTTGCTGCAACCGTCGAGCTATCGCGTGTTTGATGGATCCCGCGCTACGGCGTACAGCGAAAAGGACGAACCTGTGCCTTTGGGTCTGCGCGGGCAGGCGTTGTGGCGGATCGAGCAGAGCGTGCGCGCCACCTGTCCGCAACATGTGCTGTTGCGTTTCGGCTGGCTGCTGGACGACAGCGCCGACGGCATCCTGGGACGTTTCCTGGCCCGGGCCGAACAACCCGAAGACCTGCTGTTGGCCGACGACCGTCGGGGCAATCCGACGCCAGTGGACGACGCGGCGCGGGTGATCATCTCGGTGCTCAAGCAACTCGATTGCGCCGCGCCGTTGTGGGGCACCTACCACTATGCCGGGCATGAGGCGACCACGCCGCTGGCGTTGGGGCAAGCGATCCTCACCGAAGCCCGGGCCCTGCATCCCCTGGCAATCGAATCGCCTACCCCCCAGGCACACGCCGCACGGCCGGACGCCGCGGAAGAACCGCAGCATGCGGTGCTGGCCTGCAAGAAAATTCTGCACACGTTCGGGATCAAGCCCCGCGCCTGGCGCGCTGCACTCCCGGGCTTACTGGATAGGTTTTATCGTCATGGCTAAAGGTCCTGTTTTAATCACCGGCGGCGCTGGTTTCATTGGTTCGCACCTGACCGACGCCTTGCTCGCCAAGGGTCATTCGGTACGCATCCTCGATGACTTGTCCACCGGCAAGCGCAGTAACCTGCCGCTGGACAACCCTCTGGTTGAACTGATCGAAGGCGACGTGGCCAATGCGGCGCTGGTAGCCCGGGCCGTGGCCGGTTGCAGCGCCGTGGCGCACCTGGCAGCAGTGGCTTCGGTGCAGGCCTCGGTGGACGACCCGGTGCGCACCCACCAGAGCAATTTCATCGGCACCCTCAATGTCTGCGAAGCCATGCGCCAGGCCGGGGTGAAGCGGGTGCTGTTCGCCTCCAGCGCAGCGGTCTATGGCAACAACGGCGAAGGTGAGTCCATCGACGAGGAAACGCCCAAGGCCCCGCTCACGCCATATGCTTCGGACAAGCTGGCCAGCGAGTTCTACCTGGACTTCTACCGCCGCCAGCACGCACTGGAGCCGGCGGTGTTCCGCTTCTTCAACATCTACGGCCCGCGTCAGGATCCGTCCTCGCCTTATTCCGGGGTCATCAGCATCTTCAGCGAACGGGCACAGAAAAGCCTGCCGATCACGGTGTTCGGCGACGGCGAGCAGACCCGGGATTTTGTCTACGTCGAAGACCTGGTGGACGTGTTGGTGCAGGCCATTGAAACACCTGAGGTGCAAGTGGGCGCCGTGAACGTCGGCTGGAACCAGGCCACGACCCTCAAACAATTGCTCCAGGCCCTGGCCGTGGTGGTGGGCGATCTGCCGCCGATCAGCTACGGCCCGGCTCGCTCCGGCGACATCCGCCATTCCCGGGCTGACAATCGCCGGCTGTTGGAGCGCTTCAGCTTTCCACCACAAACGCCGATGAGCGTGGGGCTGGCGCGGCTGCTGGAACGCTGAATCCTACGCCACCAAAAACTGTGGGAGCGAGCCTGCTCGCGATAGCGGTTTGTCAGCTGGCATCAATGCCGGCTGATCCAACGCAATCGCGAGCAGGCTCGCTCCCACAGGTTTTTTCTTACTCTCAAGAATGATTTAGAACTTGTAACCCAACCCCACCATGTAGATCCAAGGGTCCACATCGACATTCACCTTGGCCCGGGTTCCGCTGGCCACGGCGTTGTTGTCCACATAGGCGGTGGTGTCGATGTCGATGTAGCGAATCTGGCCGTTGACCATGATGTTGTCGGTCAGCATGTAGTCGGCGCCCACTTGCCACGCCATGCCCCAACTGTTGCTCGCCCGGAAGTTGCTGAAGCCGTTGGCGCTGGCTTCGCTGCCGACGTGTTCATCGTAGATCCAGGTGTAGTTGATGCCGGCGCCGACGTAAGGCTGGAAGGCCGACGTGGCGTCGAGCGGGTAGTAGACCAGGCTCAGGGTTGGCGGCAGGTGCTTGAGGGTACCGAGCTTGTTGTTGGCCGCACCCAGGGCGGTGCCTTTGATCTTCACATCGTGCTCGAACGGCGATGCGGCCAGCAGTTCGATGCCCAGGTTGTTGGTGATCATGTAGGCGAAGTTCAGGCCTAGCTGTGTGTCGCTGCTCATGGTTGCCTTGCCGCCCAGGTCGGCGCCGGCCAGCGGGCCACGATCGACCTTGACGCTGGAACTGTCGGCTTCCGGGTTGACGGTGATGGCGCCGGCGCGAACGATGATGTCGCCAGCGGTATGAGCCTGGGCGAGCGGGGAGGCGAGCGCGAGGGCCACGAGGGAAGCGCTGAGCAGAGACTTTTGCATGGGGGCTCCAGAGGGCATCTAAAATTGATGTCTCATGGTACGCAGCGCTCTAGGGCGGTCTTTTGACTCAGCTCAATGAGTCTGGGTCTATTAATTGACTCAGCTCAATAAAATGATGATGAGGAAATCTTGAGGGCCCCATCGCGAGCAGGCTCGCTCCCACATTGGACCGGATTCCTTCTGAAGCAAC
Organism: Pseudomonas sp. JL2; assembly: GCF_031570495.1. Classification (NCBI taxonomy): domain Bacteria; kingdom Pseudomonadati; phylum Pseudomonadota; class Gammaproteobacteria; order Pseudomonadales; family Pseudomonadaceae; genus Pseudomonas; species Pseudomonas sp. JL2. The sequence goes on along the minus strand of NZ_JAKUDH010000016.1, from coordinate 109,453 downwards.
TCGGTCAACTGTGGGAGCGAGCCTGCTCGCGATAGCTATTCCATTGCCAACACATCACCACCAGATTCACTCCGGCAGTTCATACACATAAATCTTCTCAGCCGCCATCTGATACCCGGCATCGGCCAGTTCACTGGTGGACGGCTTGACCTGCATCGGCCCTTCGACCCAGTACGGCTGGTACAACTCGTCGAGCTTGACCCCGATTTCACTTTTCACATGCACGATCTGATTCGACGGCGGTGGCGGTACGTGGATGCAAGCGCCGAAATACGGCACCAGCAAAAAGTCCGTGGTGCGGCCTTCTTCGCTGACTTCCAGCGGCACGATGTAACCCGGCAAACGAATCTGCTGGCCGTCGAGTTCCTTGACCACCGGCGCGTTGGGCAGATCCTGCTTGGCCGCCGGGGCCGCTTCGGCGGCCAGGGCATCGCTCATCTGCGACAGGTCGTGCAGCGGCGTCATGTTCGGCACTTCCGGCGGTGCGTCCGGCGGGATCATTTCCTGCCACGCCAAGTCCCTCGGTTCGGCCGCCCACAGCGGTAGGGCGACCGTCATCAACAGCGCAAGCAAAGCGCGGGGCATCTTCAACGTCCTCATAAACGGATCGACAGGCCATCGGCCAACGATTGGCGATAGGCGCGCCAGGCCGGCACGCTGCCCATCAGTAGAGCGGCGACCAGAATGCCAGCCATCAGCGTCCATTCATATTCGCTCGGCCAGGCCAAGGGCAGATACAACCCATAGGCCGACTGCACATAACCCTGCGCGGCGGCGATGCCGATGTACAGCAGGGCCAGCCCGGCGGCGACCCCGGCCAGCGCCAGGGCGAAGGCTTCGAGCACCAGCAGGGTCGCGATGTGCCACGGCCGCGCGCCCACCGAGCGCAGGATCGCCATCTCCCGCCGCCGCTCGTTGAGGCTGGTGAGAATCGCCGTGAGCATGCCGATCAGACCGGTCAGCACCACGAACAGCGAAATCACGAACAAGGCTTTTTCCGCCGTGCCCATCAGGCTCCATAACTCCTGCAACGCCACGCCGGGCAGGATCGCCAGCAACGGCTCGCCGCGGAACTCGTTGATCTCGCGCTGCAGGGCGAAGGTGGAAATCTTGCTGTTGAGGCCAAGCATGAACGCGGTGATCGCCTTGGGCGTCAGGTCCATGTTGCGGGCCTGGTCGGCGCTGATGCGGCCCTTGCCCTGGGCCGGCACACCGTTTTTCCAGTCGATGTGGATCGCTTCCATGCCGCCGAGGCTGATGTGCAGCGTGCGGTCCACCGGGGTGCCGGTGCGCTTGAGAATACCGACCACGGTGAAGGGCTTGTCATCGTGCTTGACCAGGCTGACCACCGCCACGCCGTGGGCCAGCACCAGTTTGTCGCCCAGCGTGTAATGCAGCGCCTCGGCCACTTCGGCGCCGAGCACCACTTCGAATGGATCGGTGGCGAAGGCGCGGCCCTCGGCCAGCGCCAGGTGTTGCCGGCGACCGTATTGGTAATGCTCGAAGTAGGCCTCGGTCGTGCCCATCACCCGGTAGCCGCGATGGGAATCGCCCAGGGACATGGGGATCGCCCACTTCACTTTCGGGTTGCTGGCGAACTGCTCGAAGCTGTCCCAGCGGATGTTGTTGGTGGCGTTGCCGATGCGAAACACCGAATACAGCAGCAGGTTCACCGAACCCGAGCGGGCACCGACGATCAGGTCGGTGCCACTGATGGTGCTGGCGAAACTGGCCCGCGCCTCGGTGCGTACCCGCTCTACCGCCAGCAGCAGGCACACCGAAAGGGCAATGGCGAATGCGGTGAGGATCGCGGTGAAACGGCGGTTCGCCAGGCTGGCCATGGCAAGACGGAACAAATACATCTCAGACCTCGAGTGGCGTGGCGGCGCGATTGAGATCGGCCAGCGAGAGGTTGCGGTCGAACAGCGGCGCCAGGCTCTGGTCATGGCTGACGAACAGCAGGCTCGATCCGGCCTCGCGGCATTCAGCGAACAGCAGCCGCAGGAAGTTTTCCCGGGCGTCGTAGTCCAGTGCCGAGGTGGGTTCGTCGGCGATCACCAGTTCCGGCTGGCCGATCAATGCCCGGGCGGCTGCTACCCGTTGCTGCTGGCCGATGGACAGCGAGTCGGCGCGGCGCCCAAGCAGATTCGTGTCGGTCAGGCCCAAGTGCGCCAGTAGCGTGGCAGCGGCTTGATCGACGCTGCCGTGACGCTGGATCGCCCGTTGTGCACGCAGTTTCGAGAAGTGACAGGGCAGTTCAACGTTCTCGCGCACCGAGAGAAACGGCAGCAGGTTGAATTGCTGGAAGATGTAGCCGGTGTGGTCGACGCGAAAGCGGTCACGGGCCCCGGCGCCCAGTTCGGTGAGTTCCTGGCCGAGCAGGCGAATGCTGCCCCGGTCCGGTGTCTGCACACCGCCCAGCAGCCCCAGCAGCGTGGTCTTGCCGCTGCCGCTGGGACCTTTGAGAAACAGCGTCTCTCCCGCCTCCAGGCGAAACGCCGGGATATCCAGCAAGGGTGGATGTCCGGGCCAACTGAAGCCCAGGTCGGACAGTTCGATGAGTGCTTGAGTCATGTTTGCGGGTTCAAAAGATGAATACCTGTGGGAATACCGGTGGAAGCAAAGCTTGCTCGCGATGAGGCCGTCACATTCAACTTGGGTGTCGACAATCGAACCGCCATCGCGAGCAAGCTTTGCTCCCACCAGGCTCGCTCCCACATTGGTTTTGCGGTCAATCAGAATTTCAGGGTGGGTGCCTTGGCCGTCACTTCCACGCCTTGCTGGCCGCTCGGGCTGATCAGTTGTACCTGAATTTTCTGGGTGGCCGGGAAGGTTTTGAACAGGGTCGCCAGGTCCAGGTTTTTCAACGCGCCCGGGGTGGCGCAGGTGAACTGGTAGTGGGCATGGATTTCACTGTGTTCGCCGTGGTGTTCGTCGCCATGCTCATCTTCGTCGTGGTCATCGTGGTCCGGTTCATCGCCAAACAGCGGACTCTCCAGTTCCTGCTGAGCCACGGTGCATTTGGCGGCGGCGGGCAGGCTGAACAGCGCCAGCGGCTTGTCCAGTTGCGCACGCACGGCGGCGACCTTGGCCTTGTCGGCATCGCTGGTGGCGGCGTGTTCGAAGCCCACCAGGTTCATCGCCGGGCTTTCCAGCTCCAGTTCCAGGGTTTGGCCATCCAGGGCGGCATTCAGCCGGCCGACACCGTGTTCATGGGCGCCGAGGCTGCCGTGCTCGTGATCATGATCGTGGTCATGCTCGACCGCCGCATGGGCGACAGCCAAGGGCAGCAGGGCGAACGGCAGGGCGAGAAGCAGACGGCGCATGACGAGTCTCCAGATAAAATGAGTGTTCTGTTATGTAATCTTATAACGAAAGTGCGCAGAGTTTGACCGGCTGCTTGGCGTCGCGCAAGGCTCATGGGAGCATGGGCACATGAAATTTTCAGGAGCACGGTAATGTTGCGGATACGCGGAACCGTCGGTGATTGGCCGGTGGACTTGTCGATCGACATGGATGAGGGCGACTGGGCGCAGCTCGGCGCGCAGTTGCAAACGGTCAGGCCCGATAACACGGCGACGGCTGCGGCCAGGCCGGCCAACCAGGACGATGCCTTGTGGCAGATCGCCAGGGAATTGCTGCGCAAGGCCGGGCAACTGAGCGGTCCGGACCTGCTGGAACAGCTCGAAGGCCTGACCGGCAGCGCCCCGGCCGGCAAACGCCTGTTAGTGCGCTTGCGCCATAGTCCGGACGTGAAAGTCATCAGCGGCGGCGATACACCGCTCTACAGCTGGCACGCAGATTGAGCCGCAAGCCCCAAGCTGAAACGAATCGCCGCTTGCAGCTCGAAGCTTGCAGCTTGCAACGGCACCTCTAGTACAACGCCGCAAACAGCTTGCGGCGATAGGTCGTCACTAGCGGATGGTCGTTGCCCAGCAATTCGAAGACTTGCAGCAACGTCTTGTGGGGTAGGCCTTCGCTGTAGCTGCGGTTGCGGATGAACAGCTTGAGCAGCGCGTCGAGGGCCGGCTCGTACTGCTGGCGGGCCAATTGCTGGATTGCCAGTTGATACACCGCTTCGTCGTCCTGCGGATCTTTCGCCAGGCGGGCCTTGAGATCGGCGGCGTCCGGCAGATCCTTGGCCAGGCCGAGAAACTGGATCTGCGCCTTGGCCCCGGCCAGCGCGGCCTTGTGCTCGTCGCTTTTCACCGCGTCGAGCACGGTTTGTGCCTCAGTCAGCTCACCGCGCTCGGTCAGGCAGCGGGCATACAGGATCAGCGCCTTGGCGTTGGTATTGTCCTCCCCCAGCAGTGCAGTGAGCACGGCCTCGGCATCAGCGAAACGACCCTCGTCGAACAGCGCCTGGGCCTGTTCAAACGGGTCGGCGGCGGCCGGAGGCGGCATCTGTACATGGGGTTCGAGCATCGCCCGCACGGCGGACTCCGGCTGGGCCCCAGCGAAACCGTCGACGGGCTGGCCGTCCTTGAACAGCACCACGGTAGGCAAGCTGCGAATGCCGAAGCGGGCGACGATGTCCTGCTCGATGTCGCAGTTGACCTTGGCCAGCAGCAGTTCGCCTCGATAGCTCTCTGCAATGCCTTGCAGCATCGGCATCAACGCCTTGCACGGCGCGCACCACTCGGCCCAGAAATCCACCAGCACCGGTTTGTGAAAAGAGTTGGCGATCACCGACTGGTCGAAGTCGGCGGTGGTGGCGTCGAAGATGTACGGGGTGTCCTGGGTCATGGGGAATCTCGTAGAACGCTTGAATGGGGCAACTATACGGCTTGGTGGGGGGCGGCTGAAAGCGGGGGGGCGGTGCCTTATCGCGAGCAGGCTCGCTCCCACATGGGATTTGTGATGAACACACATTTTGTATTCGACACAAAACCCTGTGGGAGCGAGCTTGCTCGCGATGCTCTTGAGGCTAACGCCGCGCGTGGTACAGGCTCACATGCCGAAACTCCTCGGGCTCGGCCAGATCCGGCAAGGTCATGGCTTCGAGCATTTCGATGCGCCGGTACAGCGGATGCTGGAAATCCCGCACCCGGGAGTCGGCCACCAGGGCCTCGCGGCCGCGACTGAGGAACTGGTCGAGCAACGGCAGGTTGGCGCGGTCGTAAAGCACATCTGCGACCAGGATCAGGTCGAAGCGATCGTCCTCGGCGAAAAAATCCTCCGAGTACCCAAGCGTTACGTCATTGAGCAGGGCATTGGCCTGGCACGCAGCAAGCGCCAGAGGATCCAGATCACAGGCCACCACCTCCAGCGCCCCGGCCTTGAGCGCGGCAATACCCGCCACGCCGGAACCGGCGCCGAAGTCCAGCACTCGCTTGCCTGCGACCCAATGCGGCTGTTCGACCAGATAGCGTGCCATGGCCAGGCCGCTGGCCCAGCAGAAGCTCCAGTAAGGTGGTTCGTGGAGAATGCGCCGGGTTTCTTCCGGGCTGAACGCGCGGTCCATGTTATCGCCGTCGATCAGCCACAATTTCAGCTCAGTCTCAGGCAGCGGGCAAGCCACTAGGCGCGCGTCTCCAAGCAACTGGCCCAACGCGTGCTGCAGGTCTTGCGGTGAATTCATGGCGCTTTGACAAATTGCAGCGCGCCCAGCGCCTGGGTGGTCGGCTGGCTGATGCGTTGCTCCGGCAGATGCAGGATCAACTGGCCCGACTGGCTGGCGCGGCCGCGCAGTTCCACGCGGGCGCCAACCGGGAAGGCTTCGGGGTTGAAGCGCAGGCGAAAGGGCAGGGCCTGGTTGTTGCCGATCAGGCTGGAGCTGGCGAGCAATTGTTGCGGACGATCCTTGTCATCGATCACCAGCAGCGCCAGTTCGACCTCGGCCCCGGCCGGTATCCCTTGCAGGGTGCCGCTCAACTCCCGCTGGTGCGCCGGTAGCGGCCCCAGTTCAGCGGCCTGGCGGGCTTTTTCCTGGGCCTGTTTCGGCGCAGGGGTCTTGGCCGGGGCGGGGGCATCGGGTTTGGGGGCGTCGCTGCTGCACGCCATCAGCAGGCTGAATAGACTGAGCAAAACGAGCGATCGTAGCGGCATGTGTGGCTCCAGCAAGGTAAATTCCAGGGGGCTGACGGTAACCCCGTCTGTATACCGTAAACCCTATGGCTTGTCTTGCCAGTGGGATGCGCTACCATGGCCCTCCCTTTTTTTGTTGCCTGCCACCATGCACTGTCCCTTCTGCGGTGCCAACGACACCAAGGTCATCGACTCGCGACTGGTCGCCGAGGGCGAACAGGTCCGCCGCCGGCGCGAATGCCTGGCCTGCGGCGAGCGTTTCACGACGTTCGAGACCGCTGAACTGGTGTTGCCGCGCCTGATCAAGACCGACGGCAGCCGTCAGCCGTTCGACGAAGACAAACTGCGCGCTGGCATGCAGCGCGCCCTGGAAAAACGCCCGGTGAGCGTCGAGCGCCTGGAAGCGGCGCTGGTGCACATCAAGCACAAGCTGCGGGCCACTGGCGAACGCGAGGTCAAATCCCTGGTGGTCGGTGAACTGGTGATGGCCGAGCTGCAGAAGCTCGATGAAGTCGCCTACATCCGTTTCGCCTCGGTCTATCGCCGTTTCCAGGACTTGAACGAATTTCGCGAAGAAATCGACCGCCTGGCCCGCGAACCGGTGAAAGAATGACCAGCCCGGCGCAGCAGGCGGTCCTCGACGCCCAACACATGGCCCGTGCCCTGGAATTGGCGCGGCGCGGTCACTACACCACGCATCCCAATCCCCGGGTAGGTTGCGTGATCGTGCGTGACGGTCAGGTTGTCGGCGAAGGCTGGCACATTCGCACCGGCGAACCCCATGCCGAAGTCCATGCCCTGCGCGCCGCCGGTGAACAGGCTCGGGGCGCCACGGCTTACGTGACCCTCGAACCCTGCAGCCATCACGGGCATACGCCGCCCTGTGCCGATGCGTTGGTCAATGCCGGCGTGGCGCGGGTGGTGGCGGCGATGCAGGACCCGAACCCGGAAGTCGCCGGGCGCGGCCTGCAGCGGCTGGCCCAGGCCGGTATCGCCACCGAAAGCGGCGTGCTGGAAGGCGAAGCCCGCAAGCTCAATGAAGGTTTTCTCAAGCGCATGGAACACGGCTTGCCGTTCGTGCGGGTCAAGCTCGCCATGAGCCTCGATGGCCGCACCGCCATGGAAAGCGGCGAAAGCCAGTGGATCACCGGCCCGGCTGCACGTTCGGCGGTGCAACGCCTGCGCGCCCAGGCCAGTGTGGTGCTGACCGGCGCCGATACGGTGCTGGCCGACAACGCCCGGCTGACCGTGCGCGCCGATGAACTGGGCCTGGATGCGCAGCAGACCGCGCTGATCATGAGTCGTCCGCCGTTGCGGGTACTGGTGGACGGTCGTCTGCGCGTGCCGCTGGACGCACCTTTCTTTAAGGCCGGCCCGGCGCTGGTCGCTACCTGCATGGCGGTGGAAGAACAATACGCCAATGGCCCAGAATGCATGATCGTGGCGGGCGACGATGGCCAGGTCGATCTGCGTCGCCTGCTGATGGAGCTGGCGGGCCGCGGCGTCAATGAAGTGCTGGTGGAAGCCGGCCCACGCCTGGCGGGGGCTTTTGCCCGGCAAGGATTGGTGGATGAGTTCCAGATTTTCATCGCCGGCAAGTTCCTCGGCTCTTCGGCACGACCGTTACTGGATTGGCCGCTGGCGCAGATGAAAGATGCCCCGGAGCTGAAAATCACCGAAATCCGTGCCGTGGGCGATGACTGGCGAGTCATCGCCGTTCCCGTTTCGCAGGCCCGCGTATAATTCCCGGCTTTCGCTCAAGCGGCGGCCCGTTCTCGAGGAGGACTCCATGTTTACCGGCATCATCGAATCCATCGGCAGCATCCGTGCACTGACCCCCAAGGGCGGCGACGTGCGGGTTCATGTCGAAACCGGCAAGCTCGACCTGAGCGACGTCAAACTGGGCGACAGCATCGCGGTAAACGGCGTGTGCCTGACCGCCGTCGAACTGCCGGGCAATGGTTTCCTGGCGGACGTCAGCCGCGAAACCCTCGACTGCACCGCCATGAACGATCTCAAGAGCGGCAGCCCGGTCAACCTGGAAAAAGCCCTGACCCCTACCACCCGCCTGGGCGGACATCTGGTCAGTGGCCATGTCGACGGCGTGGGTGAAGTGGTTGCGCGCAGCGATAACGCCCGGGCCGTGGAGTTTCGCATCCGCGCCCCGAAAGAGCTGGCCAAGTACATCGCCCATAAAGGCTCGATCACCGTCGATGGCACCAGCCTGACGGTCAATGCGGTGGATGGCGCCGAGTTCCTGCTGACCATCATTCCGCACACCTTGAGCGAAACCATCATGGCCTCGTATCGGCCCGGTCGCCGGGTCAACCTGGAGGTTGACCTGCTGGCCCGTTACCTGGAGCGCCTGCTGTTGGGTGACAAGGCAGCAACGCCTGCAGCCGGTAACATCACTGAAAGCTTTCTGGCCGCCAACGGCTACCTCAAATCCTGACCCAAGGGGGTGCCGCGTGGCGCTCAATAGCATCGAAGAACTGGTTGAAGACATCCGCCAAGGCAAGATGGTCATCCTCATGGATGACGAAGACCGCGAGAACGAAGGCGACCTGATCATGGCCGCCGAGTGCTGCAAGGCCGAACACATCAACTTCATGGCCAAGCACGCCCGTGGCCTGATCTGCATGCCCATGACCCGCGAGCGCTGCGAGCTCTTGAAGCTGCCATTGATGGCGCCGCGCAACGGTTCCGGCTTCGGCACCAAGTTCACCGTGTCCATCGAGGCCGCCGAGGGCGTGACCACCGGGATCTCCGCCGCTGACCGTGCTCGCACTGTGCAGGCTGCCGCCGCGAAAGACGCTAAGGCCGAAGACATTGTCAGCCCCGGCCACATCTTCCCGCTGATGGCCCAGGCCGGCGGCACCCTGGCCCGTGCCGGCCACACCGAAGCGGCGTGCGACCTGGCGCGCATGGCTGGTTTCGAAGCCAGCGGCGTGATCTGCGAAGTCATGAACGACGACGGCACCATGTCCCGTCGCGCGGAACTGGAAGCCTTTGCCGCCGAACACAACATCAAGATCGGCACCATCGCCGACCTGATCCACTACCGGATGATCCACGAACGTACCGTTCAGCGGATTGCCGAGCAGCCGCTGGACAGCGAACTGGGCCAGTTCAACCTGGTGACCTACCGCGACTCGGTGGAAGGTGACGTGCACATGGCGCTGACCCTGGGCACCGTGTGCGCCGAAGAACCGACCCTGGTGCGCGTGCATAACATGGACCCGCTGCGCGACCTGCTGATGGTCAAGCAGCCCGGCCGCTGGAGCCTGCGGGCCGCCATGGCCGCGGTGGCCGAGGCCGGCAGCGGCGTGGTCCTGCTGCTCGGACACCCGCTCGATGGCGACGTGTTGCTGGCGCACATCCGTGAAACCGGCGATAACACCATCGTGAAAAAACCGACCACCTACAGCATCGTCGGCGCCGGTTCGCAGATCCTGCGGGACCTGGGCGTACGAAAAATGCGCCTGATGAGCGCACCGATGAAATTTAATGCGATATCCGGTTTCGACCTGGAAGTTGTAGAATACGTGCCCTCCGAATAATGGCCCGGGATTTCCGGCTCAGTATTCGCGGCTAATATCACTAAGGAGCGCGTATTCGAACGCGCTCTGGCTCTTTAAGAGATCTGACGAATGACCCTGAAGACCATCGAAGGTACCTTCATCGCCCCTCAAGGCCGCTACGCTCTGGTAGTGGGCCGTTTCAACAGCTTCGTGGTTGAGAGCCTGGTTGGCGGTGCGGTCGATGCCCTGGTTCGCCATGGCGTGAGCGAAAGCGACATCACCATCATCCGTGCGCCTGGCGCCTTCGAAATTCCGCTGGTTGCGCAGAAAGTCGCTCAAAAGGGCGAATATGCGGCGATCATCGCCCTGGGCGCGGTCATTCGTGGCGGTACTCCGCACTTCGAATACGTGGCCGGCGAATGCACCAAGGGCCTGGCCCAGGTGTCCATGGAATTCGGCGTGCCGGTCGCCTTCGGCGTGCTGACCGTTGATTCCATCGAGCAAGCCATTGAACGTTCCGGCACCAAGGCCGGTAACAAAGGCGCCGAAGCTGCCCTGTCCGCCCTGGAAATGGTCAGCCTGCTGGCGCAGTTGGAGGCCAAGTGATTAGCGACGAAAGCGATCGTTTCAACCCGCGCGATCCCAAGCCAGCCGATGCCGGCAAGCCTTCGAAGAGCGTCAAGCGTCGCGAAGCCCGTCAGCTCGCGACCCAGGCGCTGTATCAATGGCACATGGCCAAGCAATCGCTGAACGAGATCGAAGCGCAGTTTCGGGTCGACAACGATTTCAGTGACGTTGATGGCGCGTATTTCCGCGAGATCCTGCATGGCGTCCCGGCCCACAAGACCGAAATCGACATTGCCCTGGCTCCTTGCCTGGACCTGACCATCGAAGAGCTGGACCCGGTTGAACTGGCCGTGTTGCGCTTGTCCACCTGGGAGCTGATGCAGCGCGTCGACGTTCCTTACCGCGTAGTGATCAACGAAGGGATCGAGCTGGCGAAAGTCTTCGGGTCCACCGATGGGCACAAGTTCGTCAACGGTGTACTCGACAAGCTGGCCCCGCGTCTGCGTGAAGCTGAAGTGAAGGCGTTCAAGCGCTGACCGGCGTTTGCAGCGACTATGGGCGAATTTGAGCTGATCCGTCATTACTTCGCCGCCGCGTCTTGCGCGCAGGGCGGCGAGGGCGTTGCGCTGGGGATCGGCGACGACTGCGCCTTGCTGGCCGTTCCACCCGGGGAGCAGTTGGCGGTGTCCACCGATACCCTTGTGGCCGGTGTGCATTTTCCAGACCCTTGCGACCCGTTCCTGCTCGGCCAGCGCTCGCTGGCCGTGGCGGTCAGTGACCTGGCCGCCATGGGCGCTACTCCTTTTGCATTTACCCTGGCCCTGACCTTGCCGACGGTGACCGCCGATTGGTTGCAAGCCTATGCCCGTGGTTTGAACCAGATGGCCCAGGCGTGTGATGTCGCGCTGGTGGGCGGTGACACGACGCGTGGGCCGTTGAGCATGACCCTGACGGTGTTCGGTCGCGTGCCGTGCGGCCAGGCTCTGACTCGCGGCGGCGCGCAGCCCGGTGATTGGCTATGTGTCGGTGGCGAGTTGGGCAATGGCGCTGGCGCATTGCCGCTCGTGCTGGGGCAGCGCACCGCCGAACCTGATATCGCCGAGCCGCTGCTGGCGCATTATTGGTCGCCACGCCCGCAAATCGACCTCGGCCTGGCGCTGCGGGGCAAGGCTGGCGCGGCGATGGATATCTCTGATGGCCTGCTCGCCGATTGCGGGCATATCGCCCTGGCGTCAGGTGTGGCGTTACACGTTGAACGTGACCGCCTGCCATTGTCCAAGGCTTTGGTAGCGTTCCTGGGCCGAGCGAATGCCGCGCACGCCGCGTTGAGCGGTGGTGACGATTACGTGTTGCTATTCACCTTGCCATCTGTCCGACTGATGGCGTTGCAGGCCGAGGGCTGGCCGATCCATGTGATCGGTCGCGTGGTGGCCGGGCAAGGTGTTGCGCTGCTCGACAGCGATGGACACGACATCACCCCGCAAATCCGGGGCTATCAACATTTTCGGGAGACACCGTGACAGATCATCCCAACCAGGTCCCGGCGGAATTCGTTCCGCCCTCGGTCTGGCGTAATCCCTGGCATTTCCTCGCGTTCGGCTTCGGTTCGGGCACTTTACCTAAAGCTCCGGGCACCTGGGGCTCGCTGGTTGCGCTACCCTTTATACCGTTGTGGCAGATGTTGCCGGACTGGGGCTACTGGCTGATGCTCGGCATCACCATGCTGTTCGGCTTCTGGCTGTGCGGCAAGGTGGCGGATGACCTGCGGGTGCACGATCATGAGGGCATCGTCTGGGACGAAATGGTCGGCATGTGGATTACCCTGTGGCTGGTGCCGGAAGGATGGTATTGGCTGTTGGCGGGTTTTCTGATGTTCCGCTTCTTCGATATCCTCAAGCCATGGCCGATCCGCTGGATCGACCGCAAGGTGCATGGAGGCGTAGGCATCATGCTTGACGATGTATTGGCCGGTGTCTTCGCCTGGCTGGCGATGCAAGGATTGGTGTGGTGTTTCTCCTGAGGGATTCAGGCATGGGCGCAAGCCGCGCACTCTTACTGCTGTTGTGTCTGGTGGGCTGCTTCGGCGCGCGGGCGGCCGAGCCGACGGCGCTGCCCGACAAGGTGCGCGCGGCCAGCGAGGAATGGGCGGATTACTCCCAGGCTGATGGCAAGGGCATGGCGTGGGACATCTTGCGTGAAGTGTTCGAGCCCGCAGGCGTGAGGCTGGAAACCCGCAGCGTGCCGTACACCCGTTCAATCGGGCTGGTGCAGCGCGGTGAGGTCGATGTGCAGGTGGGCGCTTATCTCGATGAGTCGGAGGGGGTGCTTTATCCTCAATGGCACTACGATGTAGATCACATCTACGCCTTGGGGCTGGCCTCCAAACCGTCTCCTACATTGGCAACGGTCGGCAACTATCGGCTGGTGTGGATGCGTGGCTACGAATACGACAGCTACCTGCCTAACATCCGCAAATTCAACGAAATTCACCGTGCTGTGGGCATCCTGCCGATGCTGGTCCATGATCGCGCCGATTTTTATATCGATGCGTTGATGGAAATCGAGAACTTGCTTGCCAAGGCCGAGAATCCACAGCAATTCAAACTTTCGCCGCTGATCAATCTGCCGCTCTATCTGGGGTTTGCCAACACCGAAAACGGTCGGGTGCTACGGGGCCTGTTTGACCGGCGTATGGCTGAGCTGGTGAAGAACGGTCGACTGAAGCCGATTTTTGCACGCTGGAAACAACCCTATCCCTTCGACGAGCACGGCAGGCCACCAAAGCCGTAATCAATCTTTTCGATGTTTATGGCCGATAATTCAGCCTGAGCGTCGGTCGGGACGTGCTGTTACAATGCCCGCCTCTGCGAATCTCCAGTAATAGATCAGGAGCACACCGGTGCCTGTCGTTTTTGTTGCCGCTTCCAAGCTGCCAACGCCTTTTGCGCAATTCACCATGCATGGTTTTCTCGATGAAGCCACTGGCCGCGAGCACGTCGTGCTGAGCCTGGGTGATTTCGCCGACGGTGCCCCGGTACTGGGCCGCCTGCACTCTGAATGCCTGACGGGCGATGCCTTGTTCAGCCAGCGCTGTGATTGCGGCTCGCAACTTGAGGCCGCGCTGCGGGCCATTGCCCGCGAAGGGCGTGGCGTGCTGCTTTACTTGCGCCAGGAAGGCCGCGGCATTGGCCTGCTGAACAAGATTCGCGCCTATGAGCTGCAAGATGGCGGCGCCGACACGGTCGAAGCCAACGAGCGCCTGGGGTTTGCGGCCGACCTGCGTGACTACAGCATCTGCCTGCCGATGCTCGAACATCTGGGCGTCAAGTCGTTGCGCTTGATGACCAACAACCCGCGCAAGGTCAAGGCGATGTCCGATATGGGCATCGTGGTGGCCGAGCGCGTGCCACTGCACACCGGGCACAACCCCCACAATAAGCTTTACCTGGCGACCAAGGCCAGCAAGCTCGATCACATGATGGGCAACGAGCACCAGGGCGAGGTTGATCGGGCGTGACGCGCGGTCAGGTTCGGCGGCGACTGTCTGTCAGTTGGTGGCAATACCTGGCGCTGGCCTTGCTGCCGCTGTTCGTGATCAACGCGGTATTCGGCCAGGGCGAAGCGATTCTGCCGGTGCTGGCGATGCCGCTGTTTATCGCTGGCGTGGCCTCCATGTTCGTCAGCCTGCGCTTCTTTGGCGCTTACAAACACGCTTTGATCGCCACCCAAAAAGCCCTCGACACCCCCGAAGAGCCTCAAGCCTGGATCGCCTTGGCGGCCCGGCGGCGTGTGGCCTTTCTCGCTGCTGGCCTGCCGGCCTGGATCGGCGCCCTGGCGGTGTTCGTGGGCCTGGAAGCGGTGCCGTTGATGCTGCTGGCATTGTCCACGACGGTCTTGTTCTACCTGTATCGCATCCCGCGTCAGCTCGGTTGATGATCCGCTGGCTGGCGGTCCTGCTGTTGGCCGTCAGCGCCTCGACGGTGGCGGCCCAGCGTGTGGTCAGCCTGGCTCCGTCCCTGTCTGAAATCGTGGTTGAACTGGACTCCGCCGATCTGCTGGTGGGCGTGTTGGATGGCGGCGATCGGCCCTTGGCGTTGAAAGACCTGCCTTCTGTGGGGCGTTATGGGCAATTGGACATGGAGCGCTTGCTCAGTCTCAGGCCCGATCTACTCCTGCTCTGGCCCGGCAGCGTCGGCAACGCCCAACGCCAGCAGCTCAAGGGATTGAAGATTCCTGTCTACGTCGCCGAACCCCACAGTCTCGACCAGCTCATCACCCAAATCGAAGCCATCGCCACGCAACTCGGCCGCCCGGAACGGGGCGTGGAGCGAGCGGCGCAGTTGCGCGGGCGTCTTGAGGCGTTGCGTCAGCGCTACCGGCGCGACACGCCGTTGCCGGTGTTCTATCAGGTCTGGGACCGGCCGCTGTACACCGTTGGCGGCGAGCAGATCATCAGTGATGCGCTGGCGGTTTGCGGGGCACGCAATGTGTTTGCCGACCTGACCCTGCCGGCGCCGCAGGTGAGTGTGGAGTCAGTGTTGCAGCGCAATCCGCAGATCATCCTGGCCACGGACCAGGCCCAGCTCGACGCCTGGAAAGCCTGGCCGCAGCTGGCGGCGGTGGCGCAGGGGCGGCTGCTGTTAGTCAGTGACAAGGGGCTGGAACGGCCCAGTGGGCAGATGATCGAAGCGACGGCGCGGTTGTGCGGGCTAATTGCGCCGGACAGATAAATCGCGGGACTGACCTCATCGCGAGCAGGCTCGCTCCCACAGGGATTTGTGGTGCCGCTGATTTTGTATTCGCATCGGATCAAATTGTGGGAGCGAGCCTGCTCGCGATGAGGTCAGTCCCGGCACCACAATCTCTGGATCAGAGCGCCGGTGTCCAGGTCACCCCAAACAACCAGGCCCGGCCCTCCTCACGATACCCATACTGCCCACCTTCATGGCTATACAGCGCCCGGCTGTAACCCTTGTTCAGCAGGTTATCGACCTTCATCTCCAGCTTCACCTCGCGGTTCAACGTCCAACTGCCGCGCAACCCGAGCAGGGCATATCCGCCCAGGGCATTGCGGTTGTTCTCATCGTCGTAGCTGCTGCTCACCGCTTGCCAGCTGGCGCCCAGGCTCAAGCGGTCAAATTGGCGATCCAGGTCCAGGCTCAAGGTCCGGCGGGCGCGGCGGGCCAGGGTGTGGCCGCTGTCGCGGTCCCGTGGGTCGATGATGGCCAGGCCCAAATTGCCCTGCCAGCCGAATAACTCTTGGCTCAGGGCTGCTTCGAAACCGTTGATTCGTGCCGAGGCGACGTTTTGTGGGCGTGAATTGCTGCCGAAAATAATCGCGTCTTCCAGGTCCGTGCGGTACAGCGAAGTCTCCAGGCGGGCGCTGTCGCTCAGTTGGCTGCGCCATTGCAGTTCGTAGCTTTTGGCGGTTTCGGGTTCAAGGTCCGGGTTACTGAAGTCCGGGTAGTACAGGTCGTTGAAGGTCGGTGCGCGGAAGCTTTCGCTGTAGGTCAGCAGTACATCATTGTCCGGATTCACCGGCAGGGTGAACGTGCCGCTCCAACTATTCTGGGCGCCGAATTGCTGGTTCTGATCGCGGCGCACGCCCAGTTCGGTGGAGAACGTTTCGCCCCGGAAACGATGCTGGATAAACGCCGCACGGTTCCAGCGGCTGTCTTCGTCATACGGCGTGCTGCTGTTGATCCGGTCTTCGTACCAATCACCACCGACGATCAGGCTGTTGCGATCGTCCAGCGTTACATCGTTCTGCCAGGTCAGCGAGTCGCGGTAGGTGTTGAACACTTCCCGGACATCGCTGAGCTTGTCGAAGGTTTTTTCACGGTTTTCGCTGTGGCCCAGTTCCAGGCGCGATTTCCACGCGTCGTTTATGCGCCCATCGACATAAGTGCTGAAACTGCTCACCGCAAATTCACTGTAGGGCTGCTGGGGCAACGACTCGAAGGTGTTCGGGTCGAAGCGGCCGAACGGGTTGTCGTATTCGCTTTTGCCGCGGCTATCCAGCAGGTTCAGGCCCACTTCCAGGTCAGCGTTGAGCTCATGACTCAAGCTCAGGCTCAAGGACTGGTTGCGGTTGGCATCAAGGTCTCGGTCGCTGGCGTAGGACTCATGAGTGCGATTGGTCCCATCGCTTTCATCCAGGCTGGCGCCGAGGCTGAAGCGTGTTCGATCATCACCGCCGGACAGGCCCAGGCTGCGCTCCCAGGTCTGGTGGCTGCCGAAACCCAGGTGCAAGCGCGGTTGCAGGCCTTGTTCGTTGCCGCGACGGGTGAAGATCTGGATCACCCCGCCCACCGCGTCGGCGCCGTAGATCACTGAGCGCGAACCGCGCAGCACTTCCACCCGTTCGATCTGGTTGATGTTCAGGCGTTGCAAGTTGCTGTCGCCGGAGGTGGAGTTGCCGATGCGCTGGCCGTCCACCAGCACCAGGCTCTGGGCCGATTTGGTGCCGCGAATGTAAATTCCCGGCAGGCTGCCACGCCCGCCCAGCGGCGCCACCTGAACCCCCGGCACACGGCTGAGCAGGTCGGTCACGCTGGCCGGTTGCAGGCGTTCGATGTCGTCACGGGTGAATACCGTGTTGGCGGCGCTACTGTCGTTGCGGGCCTCGACCTGGCGGTTGGCGCTGATGACCACGTCGGGGAGCTTGAGGGCCTGATCGCGTTCGAAGGTGTCGGCCAGCAGCTCGGTGGTTGGTAGCAGTGAGAAGGTCAGGGCGAGGCGCAGTTTCATGGGTGTTCCGAGAAATATGGCTCCACGCATACCCCTGTGGGAGCGCGCCTGCTCGCGATAGCGGTGCGTCAGTCAATATAGATGTCGACTGGTCTTACGCCATCGCGAGCAGGCTCGCTCCCACAAGGGATTTGTGTGGTCTGAAGATTTACCGACCCAACAGCTGCAACCGCTGGCGCACGGCCGCTTCGATCCCGGCCTCGTCCAGACCGCATTCAGCCAGCATCTGCGCCGGTTTGGCGTGTTCGACGTAGATGTCCGGCAGGCCCAGGTGCAGCACCGACTTGAGGATGTTTTCCCGGGCCAGGAACTCGCTGACCGCCGCTCCGGCGCCGCCCATGATGGCGTTTTCCTCGACGGTCACCAGCAGTTCGTGACTGCCGGCCAACTCGCGCACCAGGGTTTCGTCCAGGGGTTTGACGAAGCGCATGTCCACCACGGTGGCGTCCAGGGTTTCGGCGACCTTCAAGGCCTCGGCCAGTTGCACGCCAAACACCAGCAGGGCGGTCTGCTTGCCCTGGCGGCGAATCACGCCCTTGCCGATTTCGATCGGCTCAAGATCAGCTTCAATGGTCGAATTCGGGCCGCTGCCGCGAGGGTAGCGCACCGCCGCCGGGCCATTGAACAGGTGACCGGTGGTGAGCATTTTGCGCAACTCGTTTTCATCGCTCGGCGTCATCAGCAGCATGCCGGGGATGCAGCGCAGGAACGAAAGATCGAAGCTGCCGGCGTGGGTCGGGCCGTCTTCGCCCACCAAGCCTGCACGGTCGATGGCGAACAGCACATCGAGGTTCTGCACCGCGACGTCATGAACAAGCTGGTCGTAGCCGCGTTGCAGGAAGGTCGAATAAATCGCCACCACCGGTTTTGCGCCTTCACACGCCATGCCGGCGGCGAGGGTGACAGCGTGCTGCTCGGCAATCGCCACGTCGAAGTAGCGCTGCGGGTAGCGTTCGCTGAAGGCCACCAGGTCCGAGCCTTCCTTCATCGCCGGGGTAATGCCCACCAGGCGCGGGTCGGCGGCGGCCATGTCGCACAGCCATTGGCCGAACACGGCGGAATACTTTGGTCCGCTGGCCTTCTTCGGGGCGCTGGCCGGGGCGTCCACCGGCTCAAGCTTGGTGATGGCGTGGTAACCGATCGGGTCGACTTCCGCCGGGGCGAAGCCTTTGCCTTTCTTGGTGACCACATGCAGGAACTGTGGGCCTTTGAGATCGCGCATGTTGCGCAGGGTGGCGATCAGAGTGGGCAGGTCATGGCCGTCGATGGGGCCGATGTAGTTCCAGCCCAGCTCCTCGAACAGCGTACCGGGCACCAGCATGCCCTTGGCGTATTCCTCGGTGCGGCGGGCGATTTCCCAGGCGCCTGGCAGGCGTGAGAGCACCTTTTTACTGCCTTCACGCATGCTGGCGTAGGTGCGGCTGGAAAGAATCTTCGCCAGGTAGTTGGACAACCCGCCGACGTTGCGCGAGATCGACATGTCGTTGTCGTTGAGGATCACCAGCATGTTGGCGTTGACTTCCGGCGCGTGGTTCAGCGCCTCGAAAGCCATGCCTGCCGTCAGTGCACCATCGCCGATCACGGCAATCGCCTTGCGCTCGCTGTCTTGCAGACGGGCGGCAATCGCCATGCCCAGGGCGGCGCTGATGGAGGTGCTGGAATGGCCGACACCAAAGGTGTCGTACTCGCTCTCGGAGCGCCGGGGGAACGCTGCCACGCCGTCCTTCTGGCGCAGCGTGCCCATGCGCTCGCGACGGCCAGTGAGGATTTTGTGCGGATAGGCCTGATGACCGACGTCCCACACCAGCCGGTCGTCCGGGGTGTCGAATACGTAATGCAGCGCGATCGTCAGCTCGATGACGCCAAGGCCGGCGCCAAAGTGGCCACCGGTCTGGCCGACCGTGTAGAGCAGCTCCAGGCGCAACTCATCGGCCAGGGTTTCCAGCTCGGCTTCACCCAGGCGACGCAAGCCGTCCGGCGTGTTGGCGCGGTCCAGCAGCGGCGTGGTCGGGCGTTTGCGGGGAATCTCTTGAAACGTCGTGGGCATCAGGCGAATCGTTATAGGTATAGAAAGAGGCGGCAGTTTACCTTATGCATCGCAAGCTGCCCACGCGTAGGCCGGAACTTGGCCGATACGCAGTCTGACCCCGTATCAGCTACGGCGTTCGACGATATATCGGGCCAGCTCGCGCAACGGCTCGGCCGCCGCGTCAAAGGGTCGCAGCGCGCTCAAGGCCTGGTCGCGCAACTCCAGGGCATAGGCCTTGGCAGCGTCGAGGCCGAGCAGGGCCGGGTAGGTCGGTTTGTCGCGAGCGATATCGGCGCCCTGGCGTTTGCCCAGGGTCTGGGTATCGCTTTCGACGTCAAGGATGTCGTCCTGCACCTGGAACGCCAGGCCAATGGCCCGGGCGTAGGTCTGCAAGGCTTGCAATTGGTCAGGCGTGGCCCGACCGCTGGCCAGGGCACCGAGTTTGACGCTGGCCTCGATCAAGGCGCCGGTCTTGTGCCGATGCATGTATTCCAGCGCGCTCTGATCCAGCTTGAGGCCCACTGAACCGAGGTCGATGGCCTGGCCGCCGACCATTCCGGCCGGGCCTGCCGCCAGCGCCAGGGCGCTGACCATGTCCAGGCGAATCTGCGCCGGGCAATCGTTCAGCGTCGGCTCCAGCAGGGCGCTGAACGCCAGACTCTGCAAGCCGTCACCGGCCAGGATCGCGCAGGCTTCGTCGAATTTCTTGTGGGTGGTGGGTTGGCCGCGACGCAAATCGTCGTCGTCCATGGCTGGCAAATCATCATGGACCAGCGAATACGCGTGGATCAGCTCCACGGCGCAGGCCGCGCCGTTGGCCTGTTCAGGGGCGCCGCCCAAGGCTTCGCACGCCGCGTAGGCCAGCAGCGGACGCACGCGCTTGCCGCCGTTCATCACGCTGTAGCGCATGGCCTCGTACAACCGCGCCAGCTCAGGGCTTGGGGCGGTGAACAGGGTATCCAGTGCCGCGTTGACCCGGGCCTGACTGCCGGCCTGATAAGCGCCGATCATTCAGGCTGGTCCGCGTCGAAAGGCTCTTCGGTCAGCTCACCATCGCGTTCGAGCAACAGTTGCACCTTTTGCTCGGCCTGGGCCAGCGCCGCCTGGCAGTCGCGAGTCAAGCCGATGCCCTGCTCGAAGGCGGTCAGCGAGTCTTCCAGCGACAACTCGCCGTTCTCCAGCCGCTCGACCAGCGTTTGCAGGTCGGCCAGAGATTGTTCGAAGTCCAGTGCAGCTTTTTTGCGGGCCATGGCGGCGATTCCGGTTGACTGTTAAACGGGCGCGACACTAGCAGACATGGGGTATTGGGGCAAATCAGAGCAGGACCTGCGCGGTCTGTGAGGCACTGCTTTTTGGTAAGGGGCAAGCTCCTGCTGGACCTGTAGGAACTGTCGAGTGCAACGAGGCTGCGATCTTCCCCCTGCCAATTGAATCTTGAGCGAAAGTTAAAAGATCGCAGGCTTCGCCAGCGCCAATAGAGGCAACGGGATTACCTCCGAAGCTACGTCAGTTTCCGTATTCGGCTCATTTCGTGAGCCGAATAGCCACGCTAATCGGCTCACGCCCCCCTCAGTACGTGATTTCCCACACAGATTCGCGCGTTCCCTGATTGTGAATAATCCGCCGAATCGCTAACCTTCGCCGCATCTACGGGCCCCTTGTGGCGGGGCCTTCAGACGTAACCCGAATAATGACAGGCAGCGCCGAGGAAGGGCGCCGGGTTGGGTCATGCATGGCAGGAGGCAGACATGCGTTTTCTTTCATTGTTGATCGTGCTGGCGGGCGCGCCACTGGCGTGGGCCGAGCCTGCCGCCGAGCTGTCGGAGCCCGTCGGCGGCTGGCGCTACAGCGGCTTGCTCGATCGCACTGAAAACCCGCGCGTGGCCTATCCCACGCCGCCCATCGACCGCGGCGTGCAGCGCAATCGCACGATGATCGAGGGCCGGCTCAAGGCCATGGGCACGGCCCGGGCGCCCCACAGCCTGGCCGTCAACGGCAATCCACTGAATCTCTATACCGACGATGAAGGACGTTTCGCCCGCCCGTATGCCTTTGGCGCGGGCTCCAACAGCGTCGAGGTACGCAGCTCCGCAGGCCAGTCCCTCAAGCGCGTGCAGTTCTATGAAGCCAACAACCAGCGAACCCCGGCGCAGATCCGCGTGGTGCTGGGTTGGGACGATCCCAAGGCCGAGCTGGACCTGCACATCGTCACCCCCGACGGCCAGCATGCGTTCTTCGGCCGGCCGGCGCTGAGCAACGGCGGCGGCCTCGACCCCGATGGCGTCGATGGCCCTGGCCCTGAGATGTTCACCATGACCGCGCCGATGCACGGTACCTACCTGGTCTACGTGAACTACTGGGGCAACTACAGCAACGGTGGCTACAACTTCGAGGAAACCAGCAACCAGAACGAGGTGATCACCTCGCAGATCAACCTGGTGCTCAACGAAAACACCGTCGATGAAAAACGCGAAACCTTTGTCGTGCCCCTGCGCGCCATCGGCGATCTGTTGCTGGTCAAGACTTTCAACTACTAAGTATCCGCTCCACGGATGAACAGGCCCTTGTGAATATGAGCGACAACACTGCTTCCCCGACCGCGCCGGCCCCCGCCACCAAACCTGTGCGCCGCTGGCCAGCGCTGCTGATCGGGCTGTGCCTGGTGGCCGGTGTCGCCGCCGGACTGGGTTGGTTCATGACCAAGCCCAAGGCACCGCCCATGGAACTGGCGTTGGAAAAACTCGGCCTGAGCCGCCCCGACGGCCTGCTCGAGGCCCACTCCCTGAGCCAGTTGCCCAAGGACTTGCTGGCGGTGCCGTTCCTCAAGGCCACGCTCACCGAGGATTTCGTCTTCTATTACGAAACCCATGCCGACCGCCTCGGGCTGATCGGCAGCCTGCGGCGGATAATCTACGAGCATGATCTCAAACTGCAGGACAGCCTGATCGAGCAGCTTTTCGACCAGCCGGCCGATGTAGCGCTATGGCGCGGCGCCGACGGGCGGCTCAAGGATTTTCTGCTGGTGATGGATCGTGGTGGCCTGGCCAAGGTGCTGGAGCCGCTGGCAAAAGTGGCGCTGGATGATTCGCAACTCAGCCAGCTCGGTGAGATGAACGTGGCCGGCGACGTGGTGCCGGTCTATCAACTCACCTATAACGCCAGCAAAGCCCTGGTGTTCGCTTCCCATGGCGACAAGCTGGTGGTGTTGTCCAATCCGACCAGGCTCTACGACCTGGGAAGTGGCCCCACCGACGAACCCGGCATGGTCTCGACCCAGGCCCTCGAAGCGCTGCTGGCCGGTGAAAAACTCTTCCCCGAAGCCTTTGGCCTGCTGCCCAAGGCGCCTGAGGTCAAGCAACGCATCTCGGTCAATGCCAGCGTGCTCGCCATGGGCTACCAGCGCTTCATCCCGAACTTCGCCGGGTTGCGTTTCGACATGGACGACAAGGGCTGGCATAGCTTCCTGGCCATGGACGAGCTGGAAGACCAGCCAGACTTCGACTTCAAGCCAATCTGGCAAGCCATGCCCATGGGCGCCAGCGCCTGTGTCGCTTTGCCCCTGGCCGCCGAACAACAGAAGCCATTGCTGGTGAAACTCGGTGCCGACGACAACGCGGCCCAGGCCATGATCGAGCACATGGCCGGCGCGGCGGGGCTGTGCTGGTACGCCGATTCGCGGCTTTACACACCACTGCTGGTGGCGAACCTGAACGATGACGGCGGCAAGCTCGATGCCGACCTGGGCAACCTGTTCGGTTCGATGGTGGGCGCCTACGAAAACAACGTGGCCGAACATGTGTTTCCCGTTGTTGAGACACAGGAAGGCCCGATGCACCGCTGGCAACGCCAGGTCAGCTCCAACTTCGGCCCTTACCCGGCCAAGGACGCCGCGCAGCCCGAGTCGATCACCGGTAAGGCGTTCATGCAAGTCAGCCTGGCGCGGCACGGTTCGACCCTGTTGTTTTCCCTCGACGACAAACTGGTGGACAAGGCCCTCGGCACCCTCGACAAACGTTTCCCGCCCATGGCCGACGTGGTGCCCAAGGACCTGCTGATGCCGGTCTACTTCGGCCCGGATGCCATGGCGCAACTGATGCAACGCGAAACCCTCGACAGCCTGCCCCAGGACATGGAACCGGTGTTCTACAACGCCGCGCAAACCTACCTGATTCCGAAGCTGCGCACCCTTGGCGGCTACGGCAAATACGCCCTGACGTTGCCTGAAGGCAGCGAACCGGACGGCCACTGGCAGTGGTTGCCACTGGAATGGAAAGCGCTGTGACCGGGTTGATCCGCCGCCCCGGATGGGTGTTGATGCTGGCGCTGCTGCTGGGCGGGCAGGCGTTTGCCGCTCAGACACCCGCGCTGGATGTGCAGCAATCGAAGGTCTTTCGTGCCTGGTTCGTGCGTATTGCCCAGGAACAACTGACCAAAGGCCCGAGCCCGCGCTGGTACCAACAGGACTGCGCCGGGCTGGTGCGCTTTGCGGCCAATGAAGCGCTGAAGGTCCACGACCAGAAGTGGTTGCGCAGCAATGGCCTGTCCAATCGCTACCTGCCGCCAGAGCTTGAACTGAGCGATGCCCAGCGACGTCTGGCGCAGCAGTGGCAACAGGGCGGCGGCAAGGTCGGACCCTACGTCAACGCCATCAAGCTGATCCAGTTCAACAGCCATCTGGTGAGCCGGGACGTCACCCAGGCCCGTCCGGGCGATCTGATGTTCTTCGATCAGGGCGATGACCAGCACCTGATGATCTGGATGGGCCGCAACATCGCCTATCACACCGGCACCACCACCCCAACCGACAACGGCATGCGCTCGGCAAGCCTGCAACAACTCATGAACTGGAAGGACACCCGATGGATACCCGACGCAGCCAACCCCAACTTCATCGGCGTCTATCGACTCAACTTTCTCTCCCAATGACCGGTGCCCACATGCTGCGCTTGTGTTCAAAATTGCCCCTGCTGCTGGCCCTGTTGCTGGCGCCGATCGTTCATGCCGAAGACACTGTGCAGCCCAGCGGCTACACACCGTTGGCCGGTGAAAGCTTCTTCCTGCTGGCCGACAGCAGTTTTGCCAGTGACGAGCAAGCCATGGTCCGCCTCGAAGCGCCGGGGCGCGACTATCGGAAATTCCGCATGGAGCCGTACGGCGGTGCCGATATCCGCGTTTATCGCATCGAAAAACCGCTGGATTTCCTCAAGCGCCAGAAGAACCTGCACCGGGTGGTCAGCGACGGCCAGTTCAAGGGCGAAGGGCTGTCGAACACCCTGGCGTACCTGTGGGACAACTGGTACCGCAAATCCCGTCGGGTGATGCAGCGGGCGTTTTCCTACGAGTCGCGTCAGCAAGTCACCGAGCAAGTGCCGGAACTGAAAATGGGCAGCGCCATCGCCGCGCCGACGCCGTACGACGCGCAACCACAGTTCGCCCTGATTCCGGGTTTGCCGGTGGTCAGCCAGTTCCGTTATCCGCTCTGGCAGGCCAAGCCGATCCAGCCGCCAGCGGGGGTCAACCTGGCGGGTTCGTCGAGTGAATTCATCAGCGTCGCGCCAGGCAACGTCTACGTGCCGCTGGGCCAGTTGAAACCGGGGCTGTATCTGGTCGAAGCACTGATCGGTAAATACCGGGCCACCACCATGGTGTTTGTCTCCAACACCGTAGCGGTGAGCAAGATCGCCGGGGACGAGCTGCTGGTCTGGGCCGCGCGTAAACACGAAGGTCGTTCGGTGCCCAAGGTCAACGTGCTGTGGACCGACGGCCTGGGCGTGATGAGCAGCGGCGCCACCGATGAAGACGGCTTGCTGCGCCTCAAGCACGTCAGCCCGGAGCGTTCGTTTGTCATCGGCGAGGACGAGGAGGGCGGGGTATTCGTCTCGGAAAACTTCTACTACGACAGCGAAATCTACGACACCAAGCTGTTCGCCTTCACCGACCGGCCGCTGTATCGGCCGGGGGATTGGGTGTCGCTGAAAATCGTCGGCCGTGAATTCAAGAATGCCCGGGACTCGGTACAGCCGACGGCCGCCGACGTCAATGTCAGCGTGCTGGATGCCACCGGCACCGAGCTGCAGACCCTGGCCCTGAAGCTGGACTCCAAGGCCGGCACCCAAGGCCGTTTCCAGCTGCCGGAAAACGCCGTGGCCGGTGGTTATGAGTTGCGCTTTGGCTACAAGGACCAGCTCTACAGCAGTGCCTTTCGCGTGGCCGAATACATCAAGCCGCACTTCGAGATCGCGCTGAACCTCGCCAAGCAGGATTACCGCACCGGCGAGCCGGTCAAGGGCGCTCTCGTACTGCTGTACCCGGACGGCAAACCGGTGGCCAATGCCAAGGTGAGCCTGAGCCTGCGGGCCCAGCAACTGTCGATGGTGGATAACGAGCTGCAATACCTGGGGCAATTTCCGGTGGAGCTGACCAGCAGCGAAGTGACCACCGATGCCAAGGGCAGCGCCACCCTCGAACTGCCGGCCGCCGACAAGCCGAGTCGCTATACGCTCACTGTGTTTGCCAGCGATGGCGCGGCGTATCGGGTCAAGACCACCAAGGAAATTCTCATCGACCGTGGCGCGGCGAACTTTCGCCTGAGCGCGCCCCAGCGTTTCAGCGCCGCCGGCGAGAATGTCTCGTTCAGCTACGCCAACGAGGGCGGCAACGCGCAAAGCAACGCCGTGACGCCGGGCAGCTACGCCTGGGTGCGGCTGGAAGACCAGACCACCGGCGAAGGCAAACTGGCGGCCAAGGACAAGGGCTTCAGCCTGACCTTCGAGCGTCCGGGCACCTACAACCTGACCCTCAAGGATGGCCACGGTCGGGTCATTGGCGCCACCGGCCATTCGGTGACCGGCGAAGGTATCAAGGCCGTGCCGGGCACGGTCGAGATTGTCCTCGACAAAGCCCAATACCAGGCCGGTGACGAAGCCCTGGCGCTGATCACCTTCCCGGAGCCGGTCAGCGATGCGCTGCTGTCACTGGAGCGGGACAAGGTCGAGGCTACGGCGCTGCTGTCCAAGGGCGGCGGCTGGCTGAAAATGGAAAAGCTCAGCGACACTCAATACCGCGCGCGCATCCCGGTGAAAGACGCTTTTGCGCCGAACCTGACCTTCTCGGTGCTGTACACCAAGGGTGGCCAATACAGCTTCCAGAACGCCGGTATCAAGGTGGTCGCGCCGCAGATCGACGTCGCCATCGTTACCGACAAAGCCACTTATCGGCCTGGCGACACGGTGACCGTGGACCTGAGCACCCAGTTCGTCGGCAAGGCGATCCCGGCGCACCTGACGGTCAGTGTCGTGGATGAAATGATCTACGCCCTGCAACCGGAAGTGGCGCCCACCATCGATCAGTTTTTCTACCATCCGCGCCGCAACAACGTGCGCACCAGCGCCAGCCTGTCGTTCATCAGCTACGACGTCGCCCTGCCGGGCAGCCCCGGCGCGCCGGGCAAGGCCAACCGCAGCGAGCGCGGGGTCAAAGTGCTGGAGCGGCCTCGTCGTGAAGATGTCGACACTGCCGCGTGGCAACCGGAGCTGGTCACCGACGCCAACGGCAAGGCCCGTTTCACCTTCAAGATGCCGGACTCCCTGACTCGCTGGCGCATCACGGCCCGGGCCATCGCCGACGACGGTCAGGTGGGGCAGAAAAAGCAATTCATCGGTTCAGAGAAACCGCTGTACTTGAAGTGGAGCGGCCCGACCCGGTTCCGCAGTGGTGACAAACCGCAAATGGGCCTGTTCGCTTTCAGCCAGTCCGAACAGCCGTTGAAGGCCGAACTGCTGATCCGTTACGCCGGTACTGAACAGCGCGTGGTGGCGGACCTGAAGCACGGCATCAACTATGTGGCGCTACCGTCTCTGGAGTTGAGCAACGGCGACTTGAACGTGCAGTTGCAGGTCAATGGCGAAACCCAGGACACCCTGGCCGTGCAACTCAATGCCATTGGCAACGGTTGGCAAGTCACCCAGAGCCAGCGCCTTGACGTGGCGAGCGGTGACACACCGCTGAGCCTGCCGCTTGATGCCAGCGATATCCGCCTGCGCCTGGACGACAGCCCGCAAGCGCTGTTCCGTTCGGCCCTGGATGACTTGTTGAGCTACCCCTACGGCGGCGTCGAGCAAACCGCCAGTCGTCTGCTGCCGCTGAGCATCGCCTACCCGACGCTGGCGGCGAACCCGCAGATTCGCGATCGCTTGCGGCTGATCATGCAAAACAGTCGCCTGCGCCTGGTGCAAATGGCCGGGCCTGCGGCGAGCTTCACCTGGTGGGGCCAGGCTGGCGAACCGGATGCGTTCCTCACGGCCTACGCTTATTACGCCGACTGGCACGCCAGCCAGGCCCTGGATCTGAGCCTGCCGCCGGAGCACTGGCAGCGGGTGCTGGAGGTCTACGCCAAACAGGCCGGCGATACGCCGTTGCTGCAGCGTGCGCTGATCCTGTCGTTCGCCAAACAGATGCAACTGCCGGTGAACACCTTGCTCAGCGGCTTGATGGACGACCTGGCGAAAGCCGGCGAGGGCGGCGATTCGAGCGTGATGGACAGTGGCGAAGACAGCCTAGTCATGAGCGCGCCGGATTCGGCCCTGGGCCTGGCCAGCGCCCGCCTGCTGACGGCGTCCCTCGCCAGGCAGGTGAAGGTGCCGCTGCCGGAGGCCTTCAGCCGGCAACTCGACGCCGCACAACAGCAACTGGACGTCAGCTCCCAGCCGTTCGTCGAGGCCTTGAGCCTGTCACTGCAAAGCTTCGATCAGGCGCGGGCCAAGGCATTGCTCGAACGTCTGCTGCCGCAGCAATCGACCCTTGAACGGGCCCTGGCCTTGACCTGGCTGCAACGCAGCATCGAACAGGCCGCGCCCGCCGTGGCCCTGACCCCGGGCGAAGGCTGGAAGACCCGGCAAGGCGCCACCGGTGAAACCTACTGGCAATGGCAGGGCGCGCAGCTACCGACCCTGCTGACCTTAAGCGGTGCCGAGGAGCGCCCGCTGCAAGCGGCACTGAGCTACCAGAGCCAGCAAGCGCCCGTGACGCCGATGGCGGTGACCATTACCCGGCGCTTGTCCCGTCTGGTGCCGGGCGACGAGGCCTTCACCTTCAAGCTCGAAGCCGTGGGCAGCAAGCCGCTGTCCAGTGACAGCCTTTATCTGGATGAAGTGATCATCAACAGCAAGGCGCCTACGCCGCTGCGCTACGGCATGCTCGAAGTGCCGCTGCCGCCGGGTGCCGATGTGGAGCGCACCACCTGGGGCATCCAGTTGCTGGGCAAGGCCGGCAGCGAGCCGACTTCCCTGGAGAAGGCACGCTTCGAGCCGGGTCAGATGGGTTACGCGGTGCCGCTGGACGCCCTGAGTGGCGAGCTGCGCCTGCGGCATCTGGTGCGCTTCTCCCAGAAGGGCCAGTTCAGCTTGCCGCCGGTGCGTTTCACGCAGGTCTATGCGCCGCAGCATCAGGCTCGGGAACAGAAACCGGCGCTCGGTCAGGTCACGGTCAACTGACGTGCGCTGGCAGCGGCTTGGGTGGTTGTTGTGCTTGATCCCTGCGCTGGCCACAGCGCAGGAGGAACCGTTGCGCCTGGCTTTCGACGGTCAGTTGCTGCGGGTGAGCCAGACCCAGGTGCTGGACCGACAGCCCTTGCCCGAGGCCTTGCAGGCGCCGCTGGGCAGTGTGTGGAAGCTATTTGTCTACGCATGGCTGGTGGACACCGGCGCTCGCGAACCGGCATATGAATGTCGCGGTGAGTCCAAAGAGGAAGTCTATTGCTGTAGCGCCGGGCAGAGCATCGGTCGCGATCAGGCGTTGGTGAAATCCTGCGGCCTGTATTTCGAACCGCAGCGGCTTGGGCTTTCGGCTTCGAACTGGCGCGATTACTGGCAGGCCCGCCAAGCGCCGTCGTGGCTGCTGGACCTGCCGAGCCTGCAACCGCAAAAACAGGTACGCGTGGCTGAACTGCTCAAGGCACTGGCGATGCTGCCGGCTCAGGATCAGGCCCGTCGGGTACTGCTGGACGTGGTGCTCAACGCGGCGGATGGGCGTCTCGTCGGCCAGTTGGGCAGTCGTCTGCGGGTCAAGACCTGGAGTTGGCTGGGTGAACAGGATCCTTCATCGCGTCAGGGTGGTTTCGCTGGTTGGCTGGCCGACGGCACGCCGGTGTGGGCTGGTGGGCGTGGCACCAGCGAGCAGATATTGAAGGCATACGGTGATGGATTGGCTGCGGCGCTGCCGTCCCGTTGGCCGGCGGAAACGGGGCGATGTGTGGAAGTTGACCTGTTCGCCCGGTATCCCTTGCTGCGGGTGATGGCGAGTGACGGGCCGGCCACCCCAGGCCCGTTGCGCGGCGATTACCGTGTCGAATTCGCCAATGGCAACCAACTGGATATCCACAGCGACGGCGAGCTGTTCCTGCTGCCCGGCAAGCTGGTGGCGCGACTGGATCGGGAAGAGTACGTCGCCCGGGTCCTGCAGCGCGAAGCCAAGGCTGAACCCGCCGAAGCCGCCAAGGCCCTGGCCGTGGCGATCCGCAGCTACCTGCTGCAAAACGCCCAGCGTAACGGCGATTGCCTGAGCATCGATGACAGCAGTCATCGCCAGCGCGTCGCCCCACGTCCGGCGACGCCGCAAACCCGCGCCATCGCCGCCTGGACCAGCGATCTGGTGCTGGCGGGCACCGACGTGACCTACCACTCTGACCAATCCGCCCCGGACAAACTGTCCTGGGCGCAAGCCGTGGAGCAGGCCAGCGCCGGCCAGCGCTACGACGCCATCCTGCTGCATGCCTACCCGCGCGCCAGCCTCAGCCGCTGGGACAATCCGGTGGCGTCCTGTGAAGCGCTGCCCGCCGCTCAGGACTGGCTGTTGAAACAGCGACGCGGCTGGCGCCCCCGTCTGGCAGATGAAGTGGGTTACAACGAAATCAGCGCGTTTGCCGTCTGCCGTGTCGCCTTCGGCCGGCCCTATGTCGACCGCGAACGCCGGCGGATCTACGTGCGCGGTGTGCTGTCGTTGCAAGACCGCCTCGACCTGACCCACGAATACTTGCACCTGGCCTTTGAAGCCCACCCCAACGGCCAGGACGAAACCTACATCGAAGGGCTCGCCCGTCACCTCTTGCTGGAATAGACCATGACACTCCGTTATCCACAGGCCTTGCTGTTGCTCTGCGCTTTGGCCGTGTTGCCGCCAGCCATTGCGGGCGAGGGCATCAAACTCGACACCCCGGTCGGCGGCTGGCGCAGCGGTGCGCCGGGCGGTGAAGGCGAGAGCTTCAGCCAGACCGTCAACTACCCGGCTTCTTCGGTCAACACACCTCAGGGCCAGGCCAGCACCGCCCGCATCAGCGGCCAGATCAAAGGCACGCCCAAGGACAGAAACGAGCCGGGCAAACTCATCATCAATGGCGTGACCCTGCCGCTGAAACTCGACCCGCAAGGGCGCTTCGACCGGCCGTTCTCGTTCCCCAATGGCAGCAACAGCATCGAAGTGCGCAGCCCCGACGGCCAGCAACGCCACCGTACGCAATTTCTCAACACCAGCGGCGGCGCCACCCCGGCCAAGCTGCGGGTCTTGTTGACCTGGGACAGCGACGGCACCGACCTGGACCTGCACCTCGTCACCCCGGACGGCGCCCACATCTGGTACGGCGACCGCGTCGTCCCCAACGGCGCCGCGCTCGACGTCGATGTCACCACCGGCTACGGCCCGGAAATCATCGCCATGCCCGCGCCGATCAAAGGCCAGTACCTGGTCTACGTGAACTACTACGGCGGCGGTTATCGCAGTGACGAGGACGGCGAGCAACAAGCGGCACAAGCCCTGACCACGGCGCAGATCACCGTCATCACCGAAGAGGGCACGCCAAGCGAGAAGATGGAAACCTTCGTGGTACCGATGCGCACGGCGGGGGAGTTGATGTTGGTCAAGAGCTTCAGTTACCCCTAAGGCCGCGCCAGAGTCGTTTGTGAGTGTGGGAGCGAGCCTGCTCGCGATAGCGGTATGTCAGACACCCTGATGCTGAACGTGCTGTCGCTATCGCGAGCAGGGTCGCTCCCACAGGGGCGTCCGTGGTTTGTGACAATTAAAAATCTCACGCGTGAGCTATTGAGGGTCCTGGGTATTCCCTGTAGTGTTTCTCACGCGTGAGTTTTTTCGCAGTGAGGTCAGCACCATGAACAGCCGCTCTCCAACAGATCCTGCGGGGTCTGCTACCGATTCAGCGAGCCGCAAGGGAGAGCGCTCGAAGCCGTCCGTGAAAAAACCATCCAGCTTTTACATGAAGCAGATGCGCGCGGGCTTGAGTGCCGCCGGGTATGTGAAACACGAGGCTTGGGTGCTTCCCGAAAACCGGAGCCTGCTCAAGCAGATGGAGAAACAGCTACGCCAACCGATTCTGGCTGGCTCATTCATGTCGGAGAATTACATGAGCGCAGGTAACAACTGGAACATTGATCGCCTCTTCAGTGCCCTTCAGGCCCTCGACGAAGTGGTCGCGAACGACATCACCCTTTCTCTCGTTCAAGGTTCCGAGTCCAGCATCAAGCTGGAAATGAATGACTTCGGTGGCTTGCCTATTTACATCGCCGTGGTGGGGGATCAGATCATCGTCGACACCGTTCTGGTGGATGTCGAATCGATCAACGACGTCGCGGCCTTCAACGATGCCGTGCTGCGCAGCCGGGAAATGTTCCCGCTGTCCTCGATCGGTATCGAGTCCATGCCCAACGGGCAGATTGTCTACAACATGTTTGGCGCACTGAGTTCCGACTCCAGCCTGACCAACGTCGTGACCGAGGTTAAAACCCTCGTCGACAACGTTCAGCGCGCCAGCGAAGCCTTCGAACGTTTTTTCATCTAATTTTTCGGGAACAGGAACCATCCAATGACTCAGTCCATCTGGAGCAAATTGTTCACCGCGCTGCGTGGCGGTGCCAACGAAGTCGGCGAGTCGATCGTCGACCAACAGGCCCTGCGCATCCTTGACCAGGAAATCCGCGATGCCGACAGCGCGCTGGCCAACGCCAAGCGTGAACTGGTCACCATCATGGCCAAGCACAAGCTGGCGACTGATCGCGTCGGCGAGTACAACGCCAAGATCAAGGACCTGGAAGCCAAGGCCCTGGCCGCGATCCAGGCCAACCGCGAAGACCTGGCGCTGGAAGTGGCCGAAGCCATTTCGACCCTGACCAACGAACTGGACGCCGAGCAGAAGCACGCGACCGAATTCGGTGGTTATGCGGACAACATGCGCAAAGACATCACCAAGGCCGAAAGCCGGATCAAAAGCCTGCGTCAGCAAGTGGACATGGCCAAGGCCCGTGAGAGCGTGCAGAAAGCCCAGGTCAGTGCTTCGATTGCCAGCGGCGGCGCCAATGGCAAGCTGGAAACCGCCGTCGGTACGCTCAACCGCCTGCAGGCCAAGCAACAGCAACGTGCCGCTGAACTGCAAGCCCAGGACGAACTGGCCGAGGCTTCGACCGGCAACGACCTGGAGCGCAAACTGCGCGATGCCGGCATCACGCCGAACGAAGGCAGCGCCAATGCGATTCTGGAACGCCTGAAGAAAAAATCGGCGGAGTAATCGGTTCGCGCACACCGAACCCGTGGCGAGGGAGCTTGCTCCCGCTGGGGCGCGAAGCGGCCCCAAAGAATGGGACTGCTGCGCAGTCCAGCGGGAGCAAGCTCCCTCGCCACAATGGTGCCCGGCACTCCATAGATTTAATTGTAGGGCAGGTACTTCTATCCAATCCCCGCAGCAGGTTTAATGCTGCCCCGTGACCGCACTTGAGCACTCCGCTGCCCGTGCGATGACGTCGCCAGGAATGAACCCACGGAGTCAGGGACGAAATGTCGATTTTCCTTTTGCTGCGAACCTACGCCTCGTCCTTCTTCCATCGGTTCGGCTGGGCGGGCCTGGCCATTGCGTTGGGCGTACACCTGTCCATCGCCTGGATCGGCCTGGTGCTTCTGGGCGAACAGCACCTCATCGCTGCCGCCACGTTTATCTACTTCTATCTCACCACCACGCTCACCGTCGGCTATGGCGATCTGTTGCCACAGACATCCGCCGGGCGAATTTTCGTGGCCACCTGGATCATGCTCGGGGGCATTGCCCTGTTGACGACGGTCATCGGCAAAACCACCAGCAGCGTCATTGATGTATGGAGAAAAGGCATGAAGGGCAAAGGCGATTTCACCGGCAAGACCGGCCACACCGTTCTCATCGGCTGGGAGGGCGCCTCCAGCGAACGGGTCATCGAGTTGCTCCTGCAGGACGAGACGTCCAACGACAACCTGATTGTCATCTGCGATTGCGTGCTTGAAGAAAACCCCATGCCCGGCAAGACGACTTTTATCAAAGGTGAAAGCCTGTCCTCTGTCGCTCTTTTGCAGCGTGCCGGTGTGCCGGGTGCCGAACGCGTCCTGGTGCGCACCCACTCAGACGATCTGACCCTGTCCACCGTGCTGGCGGTCAATCAACTGAACCCGGTCGGGCATGTGGTCGCCCATTTCAATGACAGTGAAGTGGCCGCCCTCGCCAGCGCCTACGCGCCCAGCCTGGAGTGCACCTCCAGCATGGCCATCGAGATGTTGGTGCGTGCTTCACAGGATCCGGGTTCGTCAGTGGTCATCAATGAATTGCTTTGCGTGGGCGAGGGCGCCACTCAGTACCTGATGAAGCTGCCCGAAGCGTTTGATGCCGCGTTCGGCGATCTGTATGTGCAGATGAAAGAGCACCACAACGCCATTCTCATCGGCTACCGCGCCAAAGGCGCCCGGCACCCGTCGATCAACCCGCCCTGCGACACGCGGGTCGGGGGCGGCGGCGACCTCTTCTATATCGCCTCCGCGCGTCTCAAGGAAATCTCCAATGGGCTGGTTTAAACGGTTGATGGGCATGGAGGCGCCGAACTCGGGCAAGGACTCCAAATGGGTCGCCAACCCAATCCCGGCCTCCGTCGGGCCGCTGGGCCTGGCATCTGGCAAAGAACTCAGGTTCGATAGCACGTTGAAGTTGTTGCTCGACGGCAACACCGGCGTGGTCATCCCGGATGCCCAGCAGATCTGGAGCACCGGCATCGTCGACCTCGGGCAATCGAACTGGCTGACGCGCTGTTACATGAACGACGAGGACTACTGGCTGCAAGTGCACACCAGCGGCGATGTCGCCGGGCAGGTCGAGTCGGTGATCCTGTTCAATTACCTCAGTTACGTCACCCTCAACAGCGAAGCGGAGTTGCGACGCCTGGCCGGGCCCGAAAGCCTGATCGGCCTGCCGACCTACAACCACGACGGTGTCGAGTACAGCCGCGAATGGGGCACCGAGGAAGGCCAGACTGAACTGGTGGCGTTGAGCGAGCGCGTGAGCAATCCGGATGAGTCCTACAGCGTCGAGCACCGCTCAATGCTGTATGCCCGCGAAACCGGCCTGACCGATCGCCGGGAATTCCTGCTGTTTTCCGTCGAAGAAGATGCCGAAGGCACCATCAGCTTGAGCACGTCGCTGGGCATTTCGCTGTACACCACTGACCTGAACACTTTTTAAAAAAGGAAGAAGTCCATGCTTGAAGCGCTCTCGATTTCCCTGAACAAAGCCGCCGTGCTCGGGTTTGTGTTGTACATCCTCGGTGCGGCCGTGCTGTTCGCGCTGTACCAGTTCATCTACACCCGGATCACGCCGCACAAGGAATTCGAACTGATCCGTTCGGGCAACGTGGCCGCCGCCATCGCGCTGGGCGGCGCCATCATCGGTTTCGCCATCCCGGCCAGCAATGTGATTGCCTATTCCGTCAGCATTCTGGACTTCGTCGTCTGGGCCGTGATCGCAGCGTTCGTGCAACTGCTGGCGTTCCTGGTGACCAGCCTGGTGCTCAAGGGCGCCTCTGAACGCATTAAAAAGGGTGAACTCGCCGCGGGTATTTATATCGCGGCAGTGGCCATCAGCGTCGGCATGTTGAACGCCGCGTGCATGACGCCTTCCCAGAACTGATTGCGCCACGGAGATCCCATGAAACGAAGCAAGTACGTTCAGCTCTCGCTGGCCGCGTCGGTCGCCATGGCGATATCAGGCTGCGGCCCGACGGAAAAAACCTACCCGGTACAGAAGAAGTACAA
The DNA here is from genome assembly GCF_031570495.1 of Pseudomonas sp. JL2. Lineage (NCBI taxonomy): Bacteria > Pseudomonadati > Pseudomonadota > Gammaproteobacteria > Pseudomonadales > Pseudomonadaceae > Pseudomonas > Pseudomonas sp. JL2. The sequence continues at coordinate 74,458 of NZ_JAKUDH010000016.1, read as the reverse complement.
CTTCCAGTCCGTGCAGCAATGTGCCGATGAAAAACTCCCGGTAGACGTGTGCTCCGACGCCTACATGACCGCCATGGCCGAGCATCGCCGCATCGCACCGACGTACAGCAACCAGGCCGATTGCGATGCCGACTTTGTTGCCGATTGGTGCCAACAGGATTCCACCGGCCAGTTTATCCCCAGGCTGGGTGGTTTCGAACTGACCGCCGATGGCCAGGTTACCCAAGCCCAGGTGGACGCGGCCAAGGCACAACTGCCGGCCTCCGAAGCCAATGCGCAAGGCTCAGGGTTCTCCGGCACCAGCCTGCTGACCGGGTTGCTGATCGGCAACATGCTGAGCAGCAACCGCAACAGCTATTACTCCCAACCGGTCTACCGCTATCGCGATGATCGCGGCAACTACGCGTCCTCAACACTCGCCCAGCGGATTTCCAAAGGTTCGACCTTTACCAAGTCCAATCAGGCGAGGTATGGCAACTACACCGACACGGTCCGCTCCGCCAGCAAGCCGATCTCTGTTGCTTCCTCCACCTCCCGTGGCGGTTTCGGCAGCAAAGCCAGCGCCCGCAGCGGTTGGGGCGGCTCGAGCAGCTCCGGGCGATCGAGCAGTTAAGGAACGCGCGTCATGAAGAAAGTCCATTGCGCCGAACGTCATGACTGGAAACAGACCGCCGAGAGTCTCGGCTTTCTGTTCCACACCATCGACGACGAACCCTATTGGGACGAGAGCGCGTACTACCAGTTCACGCTCAAGCAGATCGAAGACGATCTGGAGGACCCGACCACCGAGATCCATGAGATGTGCATGGACCTGGTGGCCCGAGTGGTTCAGAGCGAGGAGCTGCTGGAGCGCCTGAGCATTCCCGCGCCGTTCTTCGACATGGTTCGCACCTCATGGCTTGAAGGGCATCCGCACCTGTATGGGCGCATGGACTTCTCCTACAACGGCAGCGGCCCCGCCAAGCTGCTGGAACTGAACTACGACACGCCGACCAGCCTGTATGAGGCGTCGGCGTTTCAGTGGGGCTGGTTGGAGCAATGCATCGAGCGCGGACTGTTGCCTGGGCATGCCGACCAGTTCAACAGCATCGACACCAAGCTGCATCAGGTCTTTGCCCAACTGCAACTCAAGCAGCCTTTTTACTTTGCGTCGATGAAATACTCGATCGAAGACAAGGGCACCACCGACTATTTACGGCTGATCGCGGAAAAAGTCGGCATCGAATCGCGGCACATCGATATCGAGGACATCGGCCTTACAGGCGAAGGCCGTTTCGTCGATCTGGAAGATCGCTGGATCCCTCACCTGTTCAAGCTGCATGCCTGGGAGTTCATCTTCCACGAGCCTTTTGGTGCGGCGATTGCCCAGAGTGACACGCAGTTTTTCGAGCCGGCCTGGAAATCGATCATCTCCAACAAAGGCATCCTGCCGTTGCTGTGGGAATTCAACAAAGGTCACCCGAACCTGTTGGCAGCCCATCTCGACAGCGACTCGAGCAAAGCCGTACCCAAGGGCTGGGTACGCAAACCGTTCTTTTCCCGGGAAGGCGCCAACATCGAGCTGCAAACCGCTGATGGCCTGATCGTCAAAGAAGACGGCCCCTACACCGACGCCCCCTTCATCCTCCAGGAATTCGCCCCGCTGCCGAAGTTTGGCGACAGCTACACATTGATCGGCTCCTGGGTCATTGGCGACCAGGCCGCCGGCATCGGCGTGCGGGAAGACAACAGCTTGATCACCAAGGATTCGAGCCGGTTCCTGCCGCATTTGATTCTCGACTGATTGCTCCCGAGCAGCCAATTCAATCAGCCTGACAGTCTGCGGTGCTTGTTTTTGGGGCTGCTTCGCAGCCCAGCGGGAGCAAGCTCCCTCGCCACAAGGGCGGTGTGTCAGTGGGCTAGGCGCTGAACCCATGTGGGAGCGAGCTTGCTCGCGATGGCGGTGGATCAGCCAACATCAATGTCGACTGACTTTCCGCTATCGCGAGCAGGCTCGCTCCCACAGGTCAGGTGTTCACCACAGATTTTTTCAGGTCCACCAGTACCGCACCAAATGAAAGAAGATCGGCGCGGCGAAGCACACCGAATCCAGCCGATCCAGCATGCCGCCGTGGCCTTCGATCATGTGCCCCCAATCCTTGACGCCACGGTCACGCTTGATGGCCGACATGACAATCCCACCGGCAAACCCCAGCAAGTTGATCAGCAAGGCGATGAGGAACGACTGCCACGGATTGAACGGCGTGATCCACCACAGCGCGCCACCGATCAGCGAAGCCAGCAGAATGCCGCCAACAAAGCCCTCGACGGTTTTCGACGGTGACAGGTTCGGGGCGATCTTGTGTTTGCCGAACAACTTGCCGCACACGTACTGCAGCACATCCGACAACTGCACCACGATCACCAGGTAAGCGATCAGCAACAGGTTGCGCCCTTCGAAACCGGCGATGTCCAACGTCAGCAGCGCCGGCACAAAGGAGATGCAGAACACCGCGATCATCAGCCCCCACTGGACCTTGGAAGCGCGCTCCAGAAAGTGCGTGCTGTCGCCGCCCAGGGACGCCAGGATCGGCAGCAGCAGGAACACGTACACCGGGATAAAGATCGAAAACAGCCCGTACCAATCAAAATAAATCAGCAGGTATTGCAGCGGCAGTGCCAGGTAGAACGCCGCCACCAAGGCCGGGTAGTCGCTGCGCCGGGTCGGTGTCAGGGTCAGGAATTCCCGCAGGGCGTAAAACGACACGGCGTAGAACAACAGGATGACCGCGGCGTTGCCCAGCCAGAACGCGGTGCCGATCACCAGCACCATTACCCACCAGGCGTTGATCCGCGCGTTGAGGTTATCGATGACCGAATTCGGCGCGCCTTTTGTCCGCAGTTTGAGAATGAAACCAATCACGGAGGCCAGCAGCAGAATCGCGCCGATCCCGCTAAACAGCATCAGGGTATGTCTATCCATGTCAGACGTGCTCCGGGGCCAGTGCCAGTAGCGCGGCCCGGCTGCGTTCAAGAAATTGCTCTTTGCTTTCATCTTCTTCGATGCACAGCGGCGCGCCGAAACTGGTGGTGCACAACAGCGGCAGTGGCAGCACCCGACCCTTGGGCATGACGCGGTTGAGGTTGGCGATCCACACTGGAATCACCTCGACCTCGGGATGGCTTTTCATCAAGTGATAGATCCCGCTCTTGAACGGCAACAGGCCGTCCTCCGGGTTGCGCGTGCCCTCGGGGAAGATGATCAGCGAGTCGCCGTTTTCCAGGGCGTCGAGCATCGGCTGCAAAGGGTTGTACGAAGGGTCCTTGCGCTCGCGGTCCACCAGCACGCCGTTGAACACCCGGTTGATGATGTAGCGCCGCAGCGGGCTGGTCTGCCAATAATCGGCGCCCGCCACTGGCCGGGTAAGCTTGCGCAGCGCCGGCGGCAACGAGGCCCACAGCAGCACGAAGTCGCCGTGGCTGCTGTGATTGGCGAAGTAGATCCGCTGCACCGGTTGCGGCGCGCAACCGAGCCACAGGCTGCGAGCGCCCGTGACCATGCGGGCGGCGGAGGTGATGAGGCTGGCGACCACGGGTTCGAACATGAGGATTCCTTGTCCTGAGAAACATAAGCGTAACTGTGGCGAGGGAGCTTGCTCCCGCTGGGCTGCGCAGCAACCCCCAAGAGGCTGAACACAATCATTCTGATACACCGCAGTGCTTGGTTTTGGGGCTGCTTCGCAGCCCAGCGGGAGCAAGCTCCCTCGCCACAAAAGCTATCTAGATACCTGAAGTTAGCCAGGGACTTGCGAGGATCACGCCCAGCGTCAAGACAACTTGCGTGGCCAGCAACAACGACTGGCGGCGCAGCAGTAACAACGCGCCATGCCGGCGCTCGGTCCAGAGCCGACCGCTGCGTTCGACCGGTTGCAGGCCCAGCGCGGTGAGGGCTTGATCCAATGTGTAGGTCCGTTCGGCCAGCGATTGGGTGCTGTCCGCCATGCGCTGGAACAGGTCGGCATCAAACGCCACGCGCTGCGCCCAGTACTTTTGCAGCACGCCAAGCAGGAATATCACGACGCTAAAGAGCAGTAGCCACGGATTGACGCTACCGACCAAAAGTTGAGCCAGCCCCAGCAGCGCCGCTAACAGGGTCAGCCCCGTGGAAAGCTGATCCAGCGAGTGACCTCGGCGCAACAGGCTCGCCACCGTGTGGAGTTCCATATCACTGATCATGGTCATTCCTCGTGTTTGTGGATAACCGTTCCAACGCCCGACGGTGCGCCGGATGCAAAACAACCTGCGGGCGGGCCCGCTGGATTTGGACGATGGCCGCATCGACGCTGGCGGCCCGGCCAGTGTGCAACAACCACGCTGCCACGGCGCTGGCGCTGCGTGAATAACCCAAGGCGCAGCAAACCAGCAGCGGCCCATGCTGACGCAGGTTCTCGATCATCCGCGCAGCCTCCAGGCACTGCTCGGCACTGGGCGCGGTCAGGTCAAGCACTGGCAACGTGCGATAGGCGATGCCGGTGCTGTCCATGGACATTTCGGCGCAAAGGTCGAGCACGCCGGTAAACGCACTGTCCTTCAATTCCATCGGCGTGGGAATGCGCCCCAGCCAGACGTTATCGGCCACCTGATCGGCCTGCGGATGCTTGCGCGTCCACCATCGGGAGTTGATCCACGCCGCCGCCAGATAAGGCGCCAACAGCCAGCGCACCGCCGGGCTCAATCGGCCATCCGCGCGCTTCTGAAAGCCATCGGCACCGAACACCAGGTAATTCAGCGCCACCCCCAGCACCGCCACCGCGGGCCAGATCAACCAGAGCCACGCGCCACCCAAGGCAAACGCCGGAACAAAAAACGCCGCAGCCCCTAAACCATAGCGCAAAGCCAATCGCAGACGAGCCGGGTCCGCGGTCACGCGCGCATTTTTCAACGGGCTGGGCCGATCCAGCGGCCACAACCAGACACACAACCACCCGGCCAACGCACCTGTGGGCAGGTCAATAAAGTGATGTTGATACGTGGTCAGCACCGACACGCCAATCAGTGCGAACCAACCGTGCATCAGCCAACGCCAGAGCCCTTGCAGGTGCCGCTGATAACACACCCACAGCACCACCAACAACGCGATGTGCAGCGACGGTGCCTGATTGAACGGCTTGTCGAACCCGGCCAGCACGTCGAACAGCCAACCGAACACCCCATCCATTTCCGGCCGGGCGAAGGTGAAGCGCAACGGCCAGAGCAAAAAACAACTGACCGCAATCGCCTGGGCCGTGAGCAGACGCAAGGCGTGGCGTTTGAGTTCTTCGCGGCTGTTGGGCAACAGCAACGACAGGCCGTACAGCAGATCAATCGACCAATAGGGCACGATGGTCCAGGCCATGAACGGCATGTAGCTTTCCCAACCAAACACCAGGCTGCCCACGTCGTCCCGCTGAGACGTCACCCAAGTGGCGAAGCCATAGGTGCTGAAAAACAACGGCGCCAACAACAGTAACCACAGCACCGCCGGTTTCAATAGGCCGGGCTCGCGGGCCGGGGCGATGACGGCGCTCATCACTGCACTCGCTGAGCCAACGAAACGCTGAAGATGCCCCACTCATCGACCCGCAAAGTGATCTTGCGGAAACCCGCCGCCTCCACCAGTTGATCCATCTCCGCCTGCGTGCGCCGGCGCATTACCCAGGCCTGCCCGGCGCGGTGGCTGGTGAGGGCGCGGGCGATCAGTTCCAGTTGCGGGTGCCACGGCTGCCCGGTGTAGACCAGGAACCCGCCAGGCTCCACCGCTTCGGCCAGGCCGGCGAGGGAGTCACCGACCATCTGATTATCGGCAAACAACTCATACAAACCGGACACCACCGCGAGCGTCGGTTTGGGCTCCAGCGCCGCCAGATCCGAGCGATCAAAGGCATCACCTTTGACGAACTGAGCGATATCGCCCAAGCCCTTCTCAAGAATCAGCGCACTGCCGTCCCGCACGTTGATGTCGCTGTAGTCGCGCAGCAGGATCGACTCCGGCAACGGACTGACACCTTGCAGCGCTTCGAGAATGTAACGGCCATGACCCGCGGCGATGTCGACAATGCGCACTTCGCGGTCCTGCTCGCGCAAACTGCCCATGGCCAAACGCAGCAGCTCCTCGACGTGCAACTTGCGCTGACGAATCCCGCGCCAGCCGATGGAGTTCAGGTAATTCTGGTCAATCATCCGTCCCACGGCCGAGGTGCCGGTGGGGCGATTGCGGTAGACGTAATCCAGCGTGCTGCCGGAATCGAAGCCGGTGTCGAAACCCAACTTCACCCCAGCCGACAACTTGCTGCCAAAGCGCATGCTGGCGCGGGTCATGCGCCAGTACAGGTCGCGCAACGAATTGTGCGGCAGCGGCGTCGCCAAGGCTTCGGACTCGGCGCAGGTCGCACCCAGGCGATCGGCGTCCAGCAGGGAAGGGCGGTCCAGCGGGCGGGCAAAATTTTGCAGAATGAACCGGCGGGCACTGGCAATGGCCGGCGCACGGTTCTTCTCGCCGAGGGTGTCGTGGAAGAACCCCGGCAGAATGTGTTTCTCCTTGTGCACACTGCCCAGCCGCTCGAAGAACTGCTCCTGGGGTTTGCGCTGCACCACAAAGTCGGAACCTGAGATCAACAACTGCGTTGGCACCTGAATCGCCTGGGCATCGGCCACCACGCGGTCGGCGGCTTCGTAGAGACCCAGCAGCACATTCACCGAAATCGCCTTGGTGATCAGCGGATCGCTGTCGTAGGACGCCACCCGCTCCGGGTCATGGCTGAGGAATTTCGCCTTGACGTAACTGTTGACGAAAAAGTTGCCGCGAAACCGGCGCATCAGCGCCAGGCCCGGACGAGCGAAAGGCACGTAAAGCTTGACCTTGAACGCCGGCGACGCCAGCACCAGCGAACGAATGCGCGGCGCGTAATCGTGAACCCAGGTCGACGCAATCACCGCCCCGACACTCTGCGCCACCACGGCGATGTTCTGCTCGTCGATCTGATGCGTTGCGCCGATGTGATCGCAAAACGTCTGCACATCCCGCGCACTGGTGGCAAAACTCGGACTGTCGCCGCGCGCGCCCGGCGACTGGCCATGGCCGCGTGCATCCCAGGCAAAGAAGTCGAACCCGGGCAAATCCAGCTCATCCACCAGATGCGCAATGCGCCCGGAGTGTTCATGACCCCGATGAAACAACAACACCGCCTGACGAGGCTCACCCGGCGGCGCATCGACGGCCGGCCAATGCCGGTAAAATAAATCCACGCCGTCAAAGGTGGTAAACGTCAGTTCCTGGGCTTCGCGCATTGCAACTTCCTTATGCTGAGGGAGCGTTTTCCGTCACTTGATTCAGGCCATGACGCACCCGATTGACCAAGGTATAAACCAGCAGGGCGGCTACCACCGCCATCACACCATCAACCCAGAGTGTCCCGAGCCAACCCAGGGCAATCCCGGTCGCCAGCACGCCCAACACAAAGGCGCGATCACTCTTGCCCATCGGCCCGTCATAGCGCCGCGAAGCCCCGACCATCGCCCCCAGCACACCGGCGTATTCGCTGAACAACGCCAACAGCGTGACCAACAACACCAGCAACAGACTGGCGTCGGCAAACAAGGCAAAAGGCAGGATCAAGGCAGCGTCGGCGATGATATCGCATAGCTCATTGAGGTAGGCGCCCAGATGCGATTGCTGCCCGAACTCCCGCGCCAACATGCCATCCACCGCGTTCAACGCCATGCGCAGAAGCATCCAGATTGGCACCAGGATAAACACCCCCGGATGATTGGCGAACCACGCCACCACGGCCCCCACCAACACAGAGACAATGCCAGCGAGCAGGGTGACCTGATTGGCGGTGATGCCCTTGTCGTAAAGACGCTGAACCATGGGGCGCAGCAGGTTCTGGAAGGCGGGTTTGAGCTGGTAGATGGAGGGCATGGGAATGAATCTCGGCCGGTTGCAGGGCTGGGCTTGTTCAGCTGCGAGATTACGATAGTTGGGGGTTGGCTGGAGGGGTAATTCTCGAGAATGCGCGCGGGTAGGCATCTGGCAACGAATTCTCCGGTGAATAAAGAACCCCTGTAGGAGCGGGCTTGCCACAAGCCTCTGTGGGAGCATAGCTTGCTCGCGATAGCGGTTCATCAGCCAAACAAGGCAACAGCCTGCCCACCAACCAGCAACCCCCGACACAACCCCAACAGCCACCCGACGCTGCCTTGCGCCATTGCCTACAACTACGCCAGAATCCGCCGGCTTGTGCGCCTTGGGTCGCGTCGGTAATTTGGATCCTGTCACTGCCCATCAGTGATCGGGTTTAGTCGCCCGTCGTTGCTAAGTCGCTCAAGCGTCCATCAGTCAGGTATTCCCATTCCTGCACCCGATGGTGGCTGTGCGCAGGGCGCCCTCGGGCGCGCCGATTCCTTAGCTCGTCGGTCGACTAACCTGCGTACAGCTGCCTCCCAATCGTTTAGTCGCGAGCGGGTCGTAGCCTCAACCAAAGAGAGCTAAGGCTATGGTCAAAATTACACCCAACCCCCCAGCTACAGACGAAACCGTGTCTCGTGTTCAGTCTGCTCGTAACAAGAAACTTGATGACGCTGCCAATCGGGCTTTGGATTTCTACCTGAAGCCCACGCCTGAGAAGGAAACGTCTGACAATCCCAACACCATCTTCCGTATTGATCCTGATGTTGACTCCGAATGTCTGCTGGCCAATCTCAGTGAAAACCTGGCGTCGGCGAATGCCATGATCAGTGATTTGGCGTTCGATCTGGATGGCTCGCGTCGGCGTGTTGCGATGGGGATTCTGCAGGTGATTGAGCTGAGTGAACTGTTGGCGAATCGGGCTTTGGATATTGTTGAGGTGAGGTAACAAGGGGCCGCGCTTACCCCAGGTAGGAAAAAAGGTCTTGCTCAGCAAGGCCTTTTTTTGTGGCCGAGCCCCATCAAGCATCTGACCCACCGCCATAGCAGTCATTTCGCGCATCCCCTGTGGGAGCGAGCCTGCTCGCGATAGCGATACACCAGTCAACATCAGAGCCACTGATTCACCACCTCACGAGCAGATCACGGCGATCCGCTCCCTCTATGCATTGCCTCCCATTGCGCAGCTACGCGCGCCTTCCACCAGTCAGCGATTCAAAGCACCGAGCGTGCAGGCAACGTCGCCGATCTCCCTTGGAACTAACTTCTGCAAACGTTCATGGCTGAAACGTATCAGCTCGAATAAAAAACCAAAATATGCACAAATGCATTTTTTCGCTTGACCCACATGGGTGAGCCTCTATAAGGTGGTTTAACTGTATGCACATACAGTATTTCTAAAGCGTCATTTATTTGAATCCATTCATGGACGAGGCACTACCTTATGAAAACCAACACTGAAAAATTCGGTGTAACACCCCATCAACCCAGCCTTTGGACCCGCGCTGATGCGTTGAAAGTCCGGGCGGACGATCCCACCACCACTCAGCCGCTGGTCAGCGCGGATTTCCCGGTATTGAACAACGACGTGTTTATCTGGGACACCATGCCCCTGCGCGACTTGGACGGTAACGTGACGTCCGTCGATGGCTGGTCGGTGATCTTCACCCTGACGGCCGATCGTCATCCAAACGACCCGCAGTACCTCGACGAGGACGGTAACTACGACATCCTTCGCGATTGGAACGATCGTCACGGTCGGGCAAAGATGTACTACTGGTTTTCTCGTACCGGCAAGAACTGGGAATTCGGTGGCCGCGTGATGGCCGAAGGCGTTTCGCCGACCGCTCGCGAATGGGCCGGTACGCCGATCCTGTTGAACGACCGCGGTGAAGTGGATCTGTATTACACCGCCGTCACCCCAGGCGCGACCATCGTCAAGGTGCGTGGTCGGGTGGTGACCACTGAACATGGTGTCAGCATGGTCGGCTTCGAGAAGGTCAAGCCGCTGTTCGAGGCCGACGGCAATATGTATCAGACCGAAGCACAAAACGCTTTCTGGGGTTTCCGCGACCCATGGCCATTCCGCGACCCGAAAGACGGCAAGCTGTACATGCTGTTCGAGGGTAACGTGGCCGGTGAGCGCGGCTCGCACAAAGTGGGAGAGGCAGAAATCGGCGATGTGCCGCCGGGTTATGAAGATGTCGGCAACTCGCGCTTCCAGACCGCCTGTGTTGGCATCGCCGTAGCCCGCGACGCGGACGGTGACGACTGGGAAATGTTGCCGCCACTGCTGACCGCCGTGGGGGTAAACGACCAGACCGAGCGCCCGCACTTCGTGTTCCAGGATGGCAAGTACTACCTGTTCACGATTAGCCATACCTTCACCTATGCCGACGGCGTGACCGGGCCGGACGGCGTGTACGGTTTCGTCGCGGACTCGCTCTTCGGCCCTTACGTGCCGCTGAACGGTTCCGGCCTGGTGCTGGGCAACCCGTCCTCCCAGCCATTCCAGACCTACTCGCACTATGTAATGCCAAACGGCTTGGTGACCTCTTTTATCGACAGCGTACCGACCGACGAAGCCGGCACGCAGATTCGTGTCGGTGGCACTGAGGCACCCACGGTGGGCATGAAAATAAAAGGGCAGCAGACCTTCGTGGTGGCCGAGTACGACTACGGTTACATCCCGCCGATGCTCGACGTCACACTCAAGTAATAGCGACGCAGGGGGGGCAGGCAGCGGATTTGAGGTCGATGTCAAAACCGTTGTGGATATGATCGAGATATCCCGCCTGATGCATTGCGACGTTGCTCGCAAACCCCATTGAACAACGAGTCGTAACCCTCTTCGCGACTGGCTGCAAGGATGTAGCCGGTCGCGAATGCATTTCCCCGCGACGTATGTACACAAGCTCCTCTGTGTGAGCGAGCTTGCTCGCGATAGCGGTGTATCCGCAGCATTCAGGCCCGCTGTTTATCGTGACTCCACGAGACTAGCCCCGACCGACATCGCCTTGCGCCATTGCCTACAACTACGCCAGAATCCGCCGGCTTGTGCGCCTTGGGTCCCCTCGGTAGTTTGAATCCGTCACTGCTCATCAGTGATCGGGTTTCGCAGCCCGGACTCTATAGGCGCACAACGTCACCTTCGAAAGCAGATCGCCCATGTCTGCGATTTCGTCAGAGGTGGCTGTGCGTGGGAGACCCTCGGGTCTGCCGGTCCCTAGAGTCCCGGTCTGCGAACCCGCGTACAGCTGCCACCCCAACTTCGTTTCGCAGCGAATGGTGGTAGCTCCAACAGACTCTAGGAGCTTTGCCATGGTCAAAATCACACCGAACCCGCCAGCTACCGACGAAACCGTGTCTCGTGTTCAGTCGGCTCGTAACAAGAAGCTTGATGATGCTGCCAATCGGGCTTTGGATTTCTATCTGAACCCTACGCCGAAGAACGAAACGTCTGACAAGCCCAACACCATCTTCCGTATCGCACCGGATGTTGATTCGGAATGTCTGCTTGCCAATCTCAGCGAAAATCTGGCTTCGGCCAATGCCATGATCAGTGATTTGGCGTTTGATCTGGATGGGTCGCGACGGCGTGTTGCGATGGGGATTTTGCAGGTGATTGAGCTGAGTGAACTGTTGGCGAATCGGGCTTTGGATATTGTTGAGGTGAGGTAGCAAGGGGCTGCGCTTACCCCTGGTATGAAAAAAGGTCTTGCATGGCAAGGCCTTTTTTGTGCCCGAGAGCCGGAACGATGAGCTCTCAAAATTGTGCAGGGCCGCACCCTGTTGGTCTTCGCCATGTCAAATTCGGTTGGCTAACGTTACCCGATAAAGCGATTTCTCAGATTCCTTTTCGCTTGAATTTCACAAGCTCTTCAGCAGGCTTCGCCTGGAAGGGAGGTGGGCCTCCAGAGACGCGATGACGCGGCTCGTGAAGCGTTTTACGTATGCCATTACCTCGTGTTTTACCTTCTTGACCATATGAAAATCCTCCATTTTGAGATTTGATAGGTGGGAGATGATTTCTGAAATTACAAAACCTGCAATGAAGCCCGTAGGACCTATAACTCCTAGAACAACGCCCGCCATCATCAGTCTCAGGAGGCCACCTCTGAGAGACGCACCTGCTGGAGTGCGTTTCGGCGCGCCAATGTTAACCAGCCCAGCAGACTTGGTCTATTACGGTGCCGTGATCCGCTGTTGGTAACGTAGGTCTGATGCCTTGACTCAGATCGTCAGTCGTTGCTGTACTTGGCAAGCCGACTCTCAAAGTATTGGGCCGTCTCCTGATCAGTGCAGTACAGGTAGCAGCCTTTCATCCCTCGGGTCATCAGTGTCCGATACGTGTTTTTGATGATCAGATCCGTTTCCTTCTGGGCGAAATCTGGCTGCTCTTTCATCAGTTTTTTCCAACCACGAATCGATTTGTCGTACTTGTCACGCTTGTGCGGCGCTGTCAGCACTTTCCCGTCACGAACGATCAAATCCGGCCCGATGATTACGCCTATATAGTCGACTTCCAGCCCCTGGCAGGTGTGGATGCAACCGACCTGTTCAATGGAGTTTTCCGCAATGATCCACAAACTACCGTCCTGATCCAGGTTCCATTGACGCGCATAATCATCGCCGATCACGACATCGGACGCCTTGGGGTCTTTTTTACTGAGCCAAGGCCAGCAGTAACCTGCAACTACGCGAGCTTTGTTTCCGTGGTTTTTCTGCTCAATGGCCGCGTGCATTGCCTGAGGGGTGTTGAACACCTTGAACTCGTACTCACTAGTATCGAGTAGCGGATTGGCGGTCGGTCGAATAGCCAATACGTCATCCAACCACGCCAGATAACCATCAGAGCCGCTGCAACGGAACTGAGAGGACAGTGTGTATTCCTCCACGGTTGCGCCTTTGGATTTCGCAAAGGTACGAATAGCCTGCTTGCTACCGATGTCGTTCAAGGTCACGCGTTGATCTTCGTCGATGAAGAAAATCGAGCATTTCGAAGAATTGATCAGTTCCTTGATTTGGTTCTCGCCCAGGTTTCCATACAGACCGCTTTTTTCATTAAGCCGGTGAGCTTCGTCAACGATCAGAGCGTCGAACGTGTTGGGCTCAGTTTCGATAAACGCACCCGAGCCAGAAAAGAAATTGGAAAAATGGCTGCGTTTGATCGTACCAACGAGTTTGCTTTCATACACCTTGCGAGGCGCTGCGTTTTTCGAGACGTATTTGCTCAGCAGCTTTAACGCGGTGAGTCTTACCAGCAAGTTGATTGCCAGAACGGTTTTTCCGGTCCCTGGACCGCCCTCGATGATCAGCACCTTTGGCGCTGCTATGGACGCTTCACTCGCCGCAACGAGTGCTGACTCGAAGACTTCTTTCTGGTCGTCAATCAACACAAACTCAGGTTTGCCATCCATAAGCCCCGTCAGCGCCTCGGCTAACGCTTTGGATGGCCGAATTTTTCCGTTGGAGAGTTCGTAAAGAACCTCCTTGTTGTCGCCGTAAGTGATGTGTTTTTTCAGAAAGCTCCGTAGTTTGCTCAGTTCCTCGGGGCCTTTGAGGAATAGCGGAGCTTTACTGGTATGGGCTTCATAGTGAGCAGAGTCGATGACGCCGTCACTGACATAGTTATGCAGATAGGCACAGGGGCGAATTTCGATGCTTTTGTCATAGACCGCTTCGTTGAAGCCTTCCAGCAGCGCCGCATACGACCATACCTGGTAGGACGGGTGAATGGTTTCAACGAGACCGCCACCCAAGGCGGTTTTGACAATTGCGTCCTTGGTGGTTGCGCTCGCCTTGCTCCATTGCTTCAGTTCGATCAATACAGCCTTTTTTGCTTGGTTCTCATCACGTCCCGTGAGCAAAAAATCGATGCGTTTCGAGGACTGTGGAATATGTAATTCAATGGCCAGACCAGCATCGCTGGGTAGGTCGTCATCTCGAAGCACCTTGGCCATGTAGGTCAGGGATCCCTGCCAGGATCTAATCTCCGACGCGCCTACCTTCTTGCCGGTGGCCTCTTTGAAGTGTCGTAGGATCACTTCTTCAATGTCGTCGTTATCGTTGTCTTTTAAGAATTGCTGTTTGGTCGCAGCGTAAACGATCACAAGAGATCCTTAGAGCACTGAAGGTCAGAGTTGGTCGTACTTTTTGCTGGTGCTTTTAGCTTTGTCGACGGGGTATTTCTGGTCGTTCAGAGCCAGTTTGCTCGTGACCGCTTCGTTGAGATCGACACCGAGTACGCTACTCAGGCGGACCAAGTACATGAGTACGTCGGCTAGCTCGTCCTTCACGGCTTGGGCGGTTGCGGGATGCTTCGCGGCAGCCACTGAATCGGCTTCGCTCATCCATTGGAAAACTTCGCAAAGCTCACCCACCTCGCCTGTCAGCGCGAGCAGAAGGTTTTTGGGCGAGTGGAATTGTTGCCAGTCGCGGTCATCTGCAAAGCGTTGAAGCGACGCTGCAAGATTTTTCACGTCGATTAATTGCTTGGGGGTGCCATCGGCCTTGCTCACAGGCTTGCCTCTCGTTTGCCACCAGAAACGTGACAACAGCCACGTCAGAAATCTAGGGATGGATTGTAAGAGTTTTCTTTTGGGGTCGTGGGCTTTTCACTGATTTGCCCTTGGACAGTCGGCCCAGTTCAGGCTTTGTTTTCGGCTGCTTGGTAGCGGTCCTTGACCTCGGCCACACTCAGCCACTTACGGCGTGAATGCACCACGCGATGGCAATTGGCACATAGCAAAGCCAGGTCTGCGAGCTTGGTTTTATCGCCGGGTTGGAGCGTATGCAGTGGCTTCGTGTGGTGCACATCGATAACGCCTTCGACGTCTGGGCCGTATGTTTTGCTGAAGTTGAAGCCACAGGCTTCGCACTGTAGAGCACCGAATTTTTTTAGGGCTTCGTCCTTTTTACGTTTGACGAGTTTTTTATCCCTTTCCCGTACACGGTGTACGCGGGTTAACACTTTTCCTTCCTCTGCTTCGAAGAAGCCCGGTTCTTCTTCCGCGCTTAGATCTATTTGTGTAGAAGAAGTGGTGTCAACGTTCGCCATAATGGCTGCCACAACTGCGGCGAGGTGCTCGGGGTTATTAGCGAACTCCAGCCATACCAACTCCTCGTCCTTATTTCCTTTTGCAAGACCTGTACGACCGGTGTTGGTGTAGCTCGGATCCCAGCGACGGAAATTGTTGAGCTTCATGTAAACACCATTGGTGTTACGAAAGCTCTGGTTCTTACTCACTCCGGTAGCGTTACCAATGAGATTAAGGCTCTCTGATAAGGCTCGGACTTCTGGATGATTCACACCGGGCAAACCATTGCGATAAAGGAGGTATAGGTTGAGGGCGAGGACTAGTTCGTCGCGGCTCCAAGGGGGATTGGATTGATTACTGGTAGGTGAAGAGGACATGGCGGGGTCTATCCGTAGGGTTCCCGTTTTGCTGTAGGAAACAGCGCAATATGCCGTAAGAATATTCTCTTCTAGTGGCGTTTGGGAATCATGCGGCGTTCGAATGGCTTCCTCCGTGAGGACAGAGGGGGATTGCTCACACGAGCGTAGCTTGGCTAGCAGACGGAGTTTCGGATGGGGATAGGATTTTCAGACATTAAAAAGCCGGCTTATGGCCGGCTTCTCGTTGACTAACTCAGTTCGTTTTTGACAAACCTCACCAGCCTTCAAAACGTACATCCGGCTCTTGCGGCCGGCTGTGGGACTTGGTCAGAAAGTGATCTGCCTTGTCGGTGCGAGGTGTTGGCTCGCAAATGTGGGGCGCAGGGTACGCGGGTTTGGGGGGGAATTCCAGAGGTAAGTTGTGTTTTGAATCATTGGGTTAGGGGGAGGAGCAGGGGGGCTGCTTCGCAGCCCAGCGGGGATAAATCCCCTCGCCACAGAATCCCCCCAAATCTCCTCAACACAGGGAGCTCCTGCCACAGTCCGCCCATCCGTGTAGGTCAATCGAACACCGGCGGTCGTTGTTTGTTCAGGGTGGACCACCAGAAGACCCAGCCGATGACTTTTATGTTTTGCGCGTCGATCTGTTCGGCGCTGAAGACCTCGTCAGGATACGCAGCACAGTTATGGCTACGCAGGCGTAGCCGATTACCGGGAATGCGGTGCAGGTATTTGATACGCAGCATGCCGTCGTGCTCAAGCGCATAGATATGGCCGTCGACGATTTGGGTCAGGCCGCGGTCGATGGCGAGGGTGGAGCCGTCTTCGATGCGTTCGGCCATGCTGTCGCCGACCATGGTGGTGCAGATGGCGTCGCCGGGGTCGATTTCCAGGGATTCTAGGTGGCTGCGGGGCAGGCGGATGGTTTGGTCGGGGATTTCGATGATGTGGGTTTTGGTTTCGCCGGGGGCGATGGGGGCTTCCTTGTAGAGGGGCAGTTCGATGTCCGTGGTCTCTTGCACGCTGTAGACGCCATCGTTTTCGGCGGCTTCATAGGTGATGCCGGGGCCCAGGCCCAGTGGGGTCTGCGGGCCTTCGCCGGTGGCGAGCCATTGCGGGCTGACGGTCAGCAGGCTGGCGATGGAGTAGATGCGCCCTGGCGGGATGCCACGGTTGAACCAGTTGTTTATGTGCTGGGATTTCACGCCGTATAACTTCGCGAAGTCGGCGGATCGGATATTCGCTTCTTTTAGAAGGGCTCTGAAGCGGTCGCCACTGGAAAGTATTTTCATAAACGGAAAGTTTAGGGGCGACTGTATTTTCGGCAATAAACATGTCGTGCAAATATATAAGACGATCTTTCCGTTTGCAGGATTTGAAAGGGGCGGGCTAAACGGGGTTAAACGGTATTAATACAACTTCGTATTTAACATCATTAAGACATAAAAAAACCCCGGTGCAAACCGGGGTTCTTCTTTACTTCAGTCTCAGCCTTTGTAGGCGGCAACCGACTTGGTGATCGCTTCGCGGGCGGCGTCTGCACCGGCCCAGCCTTCGATCTTGACCCACTTGCCTTTCTCGAGATCCTTGTAGTTCTCGAAGAAGTGTTCGATCTGCTGGATCAGCAGGGCTGGCAGGTCGGTGTATTCCTTCACGTCGACGTACAGTTGCGACAGTTTGTCGTGCGGTACGGCGATGACTTTGGCGTCGCCGCCGCCGTCGTCGGTCATGTTCAGGATGCCGACCGGACGGGCGCGGATGACCGAGCCTGGGGCGACTGGGTAAGGGGTCACGACCAGCACGTCGAGGGGGTCACCGTCGTCGGCCAGGGTGTTGGGGATGAAACCGTAGTTGGCCGGGTAGAACATTGGGGTGGCCATGAAACGGTCAACGAACAGGCAATCGCTGTCTTTGTCGATTTCGTATTTGATCGGGGCGTGGTTGGCCGGGATTTCGATCGCGACGTAGATGTCGTTCGGCAGGTCTTTGCCAGCCGGAATCTTGCTGTAGCTCATTGGGCGGTGCCCCCGTTAATTGACCAAATGACTGGTCGGATTGACCAAAAAGTGGCGGCGATTATAGGCATATTCGGCCGTCGATGCCACGTTACAAGGGTCTTAGAGACCTTAGTATGACGCCTGATAGACCGGATCTTCGGCTTGAAGTTGCCGCAGCCGGGCCAGCGGGTCCTGGCGGTAGAACGCCTTGAGCTGCTCATAGACCCGCGGGTACGCCTGGTGCAGCAGGTCTGGGGCGCTGAAGAAGTATTCGCTGGTGACGGCGAAGAACTCCGCCGGATTCTCCGCAGCGTAGGGATCGATGACGGTTTCTGCGTCCGGATCCTGGTCCAGTTGGCGGTTGAGGTCGTCGAAAGCCTGTTGCATGGCGTCGGCCCAGTCTTTGACCCGCATGTCGGCATGCAGCGGTGGCAGGCCGTTGGCGTCGCCGTTGAGCATGTCGAGTTTGTGCGCCAGCTCGTGGATCACCAGGTTGTAGCCGTCCCAGCCGCCGCTGGCGAGCACGCCGTCCCAGGCCAGGATGATCGGGCCCTGGGGCCAGGCTTCGCCGCTGTGTTCGCCGTCCCATTCGTGCTCGATGCCGCTGGCGTCGCGGTAGCGTTGGGGGCTGAGGAAGTCGTCGGGGTAGAGCACGATTTCGTGGAAGCCCTGGTACCAGTTCAAGTCGCCGAGGTGCATCAGCGGCAATTGGGCCTGAGCGGCGAGCAGCAGGTGTTGTTCCTGGTGCAGTTCGACGCCGGGCAGGGCGCTCAGGTGTTTGTCATGCAGGAACAGCACGCAGGCTTCGCGCAGCCATTGGTCCTCGGCGGCGCTGATGCCGTCGAGAAAGCTCAACTGGTGACGCACCCGCTGCCAGGTTTCCTCGCTGACGGGATGTTTGGCGAGGGTGCGTTGCCGGCGCCAGCCGCTCAGGGACCACATGGGCGATCAGCGCGGATGGGCTTTCGAGGCGCTGGCGGCGAGGCGGCTGCGGATCACGCCGATGATCATCGGTACCAGCGACAGCAGGATGATGCCCAGCACCAGCAGGGACAGGTTCTGCTTGATGAATGGCACGTTGCCGAAGAAGAACCCGAGGGTGACCAGGCCGCCGACCCACAGGATGGTGCCCAGGACGCTGAAGGCGAAGAAGCGCGGGTAGGGCATTTTTGCAACGCCGGCGACGAAGGGGGCGAAGGTGCGGATGATCGGCAGGAAGCGCGCCAGGGTCACGGTTTTGCCGCCGTGCTTGTCGTAGAAGTCGTGGGTTTGTTGCAGGTAGTCGCGGCGGAAGATTTTCGAGTTCGGGTTGCTGAACAGCCGTTCGCCTGCGGTGCGGCCAATGATGTAGTTGGTGCTGTCGCCGAGGATCGCCGCCAGCATCAGCAGGCCACCGAGTAGCACCGGGTCCATGCCGCCACCGGCGGCTACCGCGCCGGCGATGAACAGCAGGGAATCGCCCGGCAGGAAGGGCATCACCACCAGGCCGGTTTCGCAGAAGATCACCAGGAACAGGATGGCGTAGATCCACGGCCCGTAGTTGGTCACCAGCAGGTCGAGGTACACATCGAGATGCAGAATGAGGTCGAGGGGGTTGAAATCCATGCAAAGCACCTGTGGTCGCGGCCTGACTGGGTGGGGCCTGTGGGTCGGGCTTCGAGTAAGGCTACAGCGCGTGTAGCTTTTTCTTACAAGCCGGGAAGAGCGGCATTATACGAGGTCGAGGGTGGTGTGCGTGGTGAGTTTGTAGCGGGGGATGTCGGGAGGCTTCTGGCTGGGTGAAGAACTCTGTGGCGAGGGAGCTTGCTCCCGCTGGAGCGCGAAGCGGTCCCAAATGCAGCCAACCCGGTCTGCCTGATGCACCGCGTGCTCAGGTTCTGGGGCTGCTGCGCAGCCCAGCGGGGATAAATCCCCTCGCCACAACATTTCACCCAACCACAGGGGTTATCGATCGTTCCTACGCTCCGCGTGGGAATGCATCCCGTGACGCTCTGCGTCAAGCGGAACGCGGAGCGTCCCTGGCGGCATTCCCACGCGGGAGCGTGGGAACGATCAGTCCGCGGTAATCGGGTCAGAGCTCTTCGCTGATCGGCAACACGTAGTTCTTGAACTCGGTGTCTTCCTTGAAGCCGATGGACTCGTAGGTTTTCTGCGCCACCTCGTTGTTACTGCTGGTGGAGACGCGCATGCGTACGGCGTTGGTTTCCTTGGCCATTTTTTTCGCGGTGCGGATCAGGTTGTCGGCTACCAGTTGGCGGCGGGCGTCTTCGGCGACGTAGATGTCGTTGAGGATCCACACGCGCTTGAGCGACAGTGACGAGAAGCTTGGATAGAGCTGGCAGAAGCCCAGCAACCGGTTGTCATCGTCATCAGGCAACGCCAGGTAGATCACCGATTCCTTGCGGCGCAGGCGTTTTTCGAGGAAGGCTCGGGACGAATCCGGGTAGGGCAGCGAGCCATAGAATTCCCGGTATTTGACGAACAATGGGGTCAGCAGGTCCAGGTGTTCCAGGGTCGCTTGGATAATCCGCATAGTAGGTCTCGTCTGCAAAGGTCGACAGATACTCGGACAACAACGGCGTTCTGCCGTGCTTCGATGCTGCCTGAAAGCGGATCAAAAACGCAAACTTGTAAACGGATCAGCTTCGGGGCGGCATCAGTAGGAAGTTACCTTTCATATCGGCGGTGTTTTCCGAGTCTAGAGTTTGGACCTGGGCTTCGTCCTTCAGGTTGACCCCCGAGAGCTGTCTGCGGCAGGCCTCGCGCATCAGGTAGATCAGGCGATGGGCGGCCATGCCGTAGCTCAAACCTTCGAGCCGGACGTTGGAGATGCAGTTGCGATACGCATCGGTCAGGCCGACCTTAGGGTTGTAGGTGAAATACAAACCCAGGCTGTCGGGGGAACTGAGGCCGGGGCGTTCGCCGATCAGGATCACCGACATTTTTGCGCCGAGCCGCTGCGCCACCTCATCGGCCACCGCGACGCGGCCCTGTTCCACCAGAATCACTGGCGAGGTTGACCAACCATCAGCGGCGGTCTGTTCTTCCAGCCGCGCCAGGAACGGCAAGGTATGCCGATGCACCGCCAGCGCCGACAGGCCGTCGGCCACCACGATGGCCAGGTCTACGCCGCCGGGATTGGCCGCGACGTGCTCCTGCAGGATCTGGACGGAGGCTTCATCGAGCCGTCGGCCCAGGTCCGGGCGCTGCAGGTAGCTGTTGCGGTCGCTGGCGGCGCTGTGCAGCAGCAGGCTTTCGCGGCCGCGTTCAGTCAGTTGCGCGCGAATGCCTTCATGATCGAAGGCCAGGTGCACGGCGTCCCGAGCCTGGGCATGGGCGTACTGGAAATCCAGTTGCGCCGAGGTCGGCAGGCTGGTGCCGGTGCGGCCCAGGGCGATGCGCGCCGGGGTGAGGTTGCGCAGATTCAGCCAAGGGTTTTGTGGATCTACAGGTTTTTTATCCATGGGCAGTTCTCTCATCCCAAATGCGGCTTATCCCAAATGAGCTAATGCGTGACGAAACGCCGGTGGCAGGTTGTCGCCGAACCGCACCCGGCCATCGGCCTGGGTGAAAATGCCCATGTTCGCCAGCCACGTTTCGAATTCCGGCGCCGGCTTCAGGCCCAGGGTCTGGCGGGCGTAGAGGGCGTCGTGGAACGAAGTGGTCTGGTAGTTGAGCATGATGTCGTCGGAGCCGGGGATGCCCATGATGAAGTTGATCCCGGCCACGCCCAGCAGGGTCAGCAGAGTGTCCATGTCGTCCTGGTCGGCTTCGGCGTGGTTGGTGTAGCAAATGTCGCAACCCATCGGCACGCCCAAAAGCTTGCCGCAGAAGTGATCTTCCAGGCCGGCGCGGATGATCTGTTTGCCGTTGTACAGGTATTCCGGGCCGATAAATCCTACAACCGTGTTCACCAAAAACGGCTTGAAATGCCGTGCGACGGCGTAGGCCCGGGTTTCGCAGGTCTGTTGATCGACACCGTGGTGGGCGTTGGCTGACAGGGCACTGCCCTGGCCGGTTTCGAAATACATCAGGTTGTTGCCCAAGGTGCCGCGATTCAGGCTCAGCCCGGCATCGTAGCCTTCCTGCAAGACGGTCAGGTTGATGCCGAAACTGGCGTTGGCCGCTTCGGTGCCGGCGATGGACTGGAACACCAGGTCCAGGGGCACGCCACGGTTCGCCGCTTCAATGGAAGTGGTGACGTGGGTCAGCACGCAGCCTTGGGTCGGGATGTCGTAGCGCTGGATGATGGCGTCGAGCATTTCCAGCATGGCGCAGATCGACGCTGTGCTGTCGGTGGCCGGGTTGATGCCGATCATGGCGTCGCCATTGCCGAAGAGCAGGCCGTCGAGGATGCTCGCGGCGATCCCGGCGGGTTCGTCGGTGGGGTGGTTGGGTTGCAGGCGGGTCGACAGTCGCCCGCGCAGGCCGAGGGTGCCGCGAAATTTCGTCACCACGCGGATTTTCTGCGCCACCAGCACCAGGTCCTGCACGCGCATGATCTTCGACACGGCGGCGACCATTTCCGGGGTCAGGCCCGGGGCCAGCGCCCGTAGGCTGTGTTCGTCGGCCACATCGCTGAGCAGCCAGTCGCGAAAACCGCCGACGGTGAGGTGGCTGACGGCGGCGAAGGCCTGTTTATCGTGGGTGTCGACGATCAGTCGGGTGACTTCGTCGTCCTCGTAAGGAATCAGCATTTCTTGCAGGAAATGGCTGAGGGGCAGGTCGGCCAAGGCCATTTGCGCTGCTACGCGTTCGCCATCGTTGAGCGCCGCGACCTCGGCCAGGAAATCCCCGGAACGCGCCGGGCTGGCCTTCGCCATCAGGTCTTTGAGGCTGTCGAAGCGGTAGGTCTGGGCGCCGACCGTGTGTGCAAAACTGGCCATACAGGTTCTCCGTGACGGCGCCGCTGGGCGGCGCCGTGGTTTTCGGCGTTTTACAACTTAGTGCAAGGCTTCTTCAGCTTTCTGAATGGCCGCGAATTCTTCTTCGGGCGTGCCTGCTACCAAGTGATGCCGACTGTAGAACGCGAAGTAAGCAATTAACACTCCATAGATGATCGCCGCGCCGATGACCACCCGCGGATCCACCAGAAAGCCCGCTACTACGGCGATGCACGCCAGCACCAGGGCCACGCCCGAGGTGAAGATGCCTCCCGGTGTGCGGTATGGCCGGTCCATTTTGGGGCGGCGGATGCGCAGGGTGATGTGCGCGGCCATCATCAGCACGTAGGAGATGGTGGCGCCGAACACCGCCACCAGAATCAGCAGATCGCCCTGGCCGGTCAGGGACAGACCGAAACCGATAATGCCGGGGATGACCAGCGCCAATACTGGTGCTTTGCTTTTATTGGTTTCGGAGAGCTTGCGTGGCAGGTAACCGGCGCGAGACAACGCGAAGATCTGCCGCGAGTAGGCGTAGATGATCGAGAAGAAGCTGGCGATCAGGCCCGCCAGGCCCACCAGGTTGACGAAGTTGCCCATCCAGGTCGAGCCGCCGTAGGCCTTGGCCAGGGCTTCCACCAGCGGGTTGCCCGAAGCCATCAGCGCATTGGAACCCGCACCGCCTGGGCCGATCACCAGAATCAGCAGGGCAAACGCCACCAGCACCAGCATGGCGCCGATCAGGCCGCGCGGCAGGTCGCGCTTGGGGTTCTTGGTTTCTTCAGCCGCCAGCGGTACGCCTTCCACGGCCAGGAAAAACCAGATGGCATACGGAATGGCTGCCCACACGCCGACGTAGCCGAACGGCAGGAATGGGCTGGCGCCCGTGGCTGCGGTGACCGGGATGTCCAGCAGGTTGGCGACGTCGAAGTGCGGCACCATCGCCACCAGAAACACCCCCAATGCCAGGGCGGCGACGGCAGTGATGATGAACATCAGCTTGAGCGCTTCACCCACGCCGAATATGTGGATGGCGATGAAGATGATGTAGAACGCCAGATAGATCATCCAGCCGCCAATGCCGAATAGCGATTGGCAATACGCGCCGATGAACACGGCAATCGCCGCGGGGGCGATGGCGTACTCGATGAGGATCGCCGTGCCCGTGAGAAACCCGCCCCAGGGCCCGAATGCGCTACGGGCAAAGCCATAGCCGCCGCCAGCGGTAGGAATCATCGAGGACAGCTCGGCCAGGGAAAAGCACATGCACAGGTACATCGCGGCCATCAGCAGCGTGGCAAGAAACATCCCGCCCCAACCGCCCTGGGCCAGGCCGAAGTTCCAGCCGGCGTAGTCCCCGGAAATGACATACGCCACCCCCAGGCCCACCAGCAGGACCCAGCCCGCCGCGCCTTTTTTCAGTTCACGTTGTTGGAAGTATTCGGAGCCGACTTTTTCAAAGTCGACCGAGGACGTTGCCGGTTGCGGGTTTGCTTGATCGCTTGGCATAAGGGTTTACCTGTTTTTATTGTTTTTTTGTCTAGCCTGATCGCCGGATTAGCGCAGTACCCCTGTGGGAGCGGGCTTGCTCGCGAAGGCGGCGGCACCTTGAGCAACTATGTGACTGACACACCGCTTTCGCGAGCAGACTCGCTCCCACAGGGGAGTTGGGCCAGCCGAAACTGGAGCGCCATCCACAAATCCTGTGTGGGAGCGAGCCTGCTCGCGATAGCAATCTCAAGGGCGAAGCAGAACCACCTGCCTCGCCCCAATGCCTTAGAAGAACCCCAACGGATTGATGTCATAGCTCACCAGCAGGTTCTTGGTCTGCTGGTAATGATCGAGCATCATCTTGTGGGTTTCACGACCCACGCCGGACTTCTTGTAGCCACCAAACGCCGCATGGGCCGGGTAGAGGTGGTAGCAGTTGGTCCAGACGCGACCGGCCTTGATCGCCCGGCCCATGCGGTAGGCGCGGTTGATGTCGCGGGTCCAGAGACCGGCGCCGAGGCCGAACTCGGTGTCGTTGGCGATGGCCAGGGCTTCGGCTTCATCCTTGAAGGTGGTGATGCTCACCACTGGGCCGAAGATTTCTTCCTGGAACACGCGCATCTTGTTGGTGCCCTTGAGCAGGGTGGGCTGGATGTAATAACCCGTGGCCAGGTTGCCCTCGAGTTTTTCCACCCGGCCGCCGGTCAGCAGTTCGGCGCCTTCGCCCTTGGCGATTTCCAGGTACGAAAGAATCTTGTCGAATTGCTGCTCGGACGCCTGGGCGCCGACCATGGTGTCGGTGTCCAGCGGGTCGCCGCGCTTGATCTGCAGGACTTTGTTCATCACAACTTTCATGAACTCGTCGTAGATCGACTCCTGCACCAGGGCGCGGGAAGGGCAAGTGCAGACTTCACCCTGGTTGAAGAACGCCAGCACCAGGCCTTCGGCCGCTTTCTCAATGAAGCTCGGCTCGGCCTGCATGATGTCTTCGAAGAAGATGTTCGGCGACTTGCCGCCCAATTCCACGGTAGACGGGATGATGTTCTCGGCCGCGCATTTCATGATGTGCGAGCCGACCGGGGTCGAGCCGGTGAAGGCGATCTTGGCGATGCGCTTGCTGGTGGCCAGGGCTTCACCGGCTTCCTTGCCGAAGCCTTGCACCACGTTCAGTACGCCAGGTGGCAGCAGATCGCCGATCAGCTCCATCAGCACGCAAATGCCCAATGGGGTTTGCTCGGCGGGCTTGAGCACCACGCAGTTACCGGCGGCCAGGGCCGGGGCGAGTTTCCAGGCGGCCATCAGCAGCGGGAAGTTCCACGGGATGATCTGCCCGACCACGCCCAGCGGTTCATGGATGTGATAGGCCACGGTGTTGCCGTCGATCTCGGCGGCGCTGCCTTCCTGGGCGCGCAGGCAACCGGCGAAGTAGCGGAAATGGTCGGCGGCCAGGGGGATGTCGGCGTTGAGGGTTTCGCGCACGGCCTTGCCGTTGTCCCAGGACTCGGTGATCGCCAGAACCTCAAGGTTTGCTTCGATGCGGTCGGCGATTTTCAGCAGGACCAGCGAACGGGCCTGGGCGGACGTGGCGCCCCAGGCATCGGCAGCGGCGTGGGCGGCGTCCAGGGCTTTTTCGATGTCTTCGGCGGTGGAACGCGGGAATTCGGCAATGGGCTGGCCATTGACCGGGGAAGTATTGGTGAAGTACTGACCTTTGACAGGCGCGACGAACTCGCCGCCGATGTAGTTACCGTATTTGCTCTTGAACGAAACGATAGCGCCTTCAGTACCGGGGTGAGCGTAACGCATGATGAGTTCTCCTTGGCTTTTGTGCTTATACGGGAGGCCGCGCAAAATTGAGCGCTGGTAATTAAGCCTAGAGCAAAGGTCGGGCCACTGCCTTGCAAGGCCCGTAAATCAAGACTTTAGGAGCAGTTCGTCGGACAAACGGATGCCCTGCGTGACGATAGCGATACAGCGGGTGTGACAGTTTGTGCCAGATGCGAGACAGTCTGTGACTGACAGGTCGCGCCAGCATTGCAAAGCGCCAGTGGCTGGAGGATGCTGAGGGCCGCTACCCTCGGGGAGAACAATAAGAAATGCACAGCAACCACTTGAGTCGCCATGCCCAACAAGTCCTGACGGTCACCCAGGGCAAGGCCCATTTGCAGGGCCCTGGCAGCGATCCGTCGATTGCCCGTTCCTGGCTGCGCTGCCTTGAGGACTATCACCTCGACCCGGCGCAGAACCTGGCGCCGACGGTGCTTGAGCATGGCCGGGTGCTGGAAAGCCGCGAGCGCCTGCAACAGGTGTTGCACATCGCCGGCACGGAAATGACCAGCCTGCATCAACAACTCTCCGGCGCCGGCCACGCGGTGCTGCTGACCGACGCGCGCGGCGTGATCCTCAACTGTGTCACCGCCCCCAGTGAGCGCAAGATTTTCGAACGGGCCGGCCTCTGGCTCGGCGCCGACTGGAGCGAAGCCTGCGAAGGCACCAACGGCATCGGCACCTGCCTGGTGGAGCGCCAGGCCCTGACCATTCACCAGGAAGAACACTTTCGCGGCCGCCACACCGGCCTGACCTGCTCGGCCAGCCCGGTTTTTGATCCCCATGGCGAACTGCTTGCGGTGCTGGATGTGTCATCGGCCCGGCCGGACGTGTCGCGCCAGAGCCAGTTCCACACCATGGCCCTGGTCAACCTCTCGGCGAAGATGATCGAGAGCTGCTATTTCCTGCGCTGCTTCGACAATCAATGGCTGCTGCGTTTTCACTTGCAGGCCGAGTCTGTGGGGTTGTTCAGCGAGGGGCTGCTGGCGTTCGACGGCGAAGGGCGGATCAGCGCGGTCAACCAGAGCGCGCTGAACCTGTTGGGGCATATTCGCGGTGGCTTGCTGGGTCAGCGGGTGGAAGACTTTTTCGATTGTTCACTGGATGAGCTGCTCGGACGGGCCAGCACCCAGGCCAGCGCCAGTTGGCCGTTGCGCACCCGTGACGGGCGGCATTTGTTTGCCGTGCTGCGGGGGCAGCCGCGCAGTGTGCCGGTCCCGGTCGTCCCTGCGTTTAAAGCCATCGAGCCCGCCCGGTTACCGGGCATCTGCCTGGGAGATGCGGTGTTGCAAGAGCATTTTCGCAAGGCGCTGCGGGTGTTTGAGCGCGATGTGCCGCTGCTGATCCATGGCGAAACCGGCTCTGGTAAAGAAGCCTTCGCCAAAGCCGTGCATCACGCCAGCCAGCGTGCCGGGAAAAACTTCGTGGCGCTTAACTGCGCAGCCATCCCGGAAAGCCTGATCGAGAGTGAGCTGTTCGGTTATCGCGGCGGCAGCTTCACCGGTGCGCGCAAGGAAGGCATGCGCGGCAAGCTGCAACAGGCCGACGGGGGCACGCTGTTTCTGGATGAGATCGGTGACATGCCCCTGGCCTTGCAGACCCGTTTGCTGCGGGTGCTGGAAGATCGCCAGGTGGTGCCCATCGGTGGCGAACCCGAAGCGGTGAACGTGCGCATCATCAGCGCCACCCACCGTCAGTTGCTTGATCGGGTGCGCGACGGCAGTTTTCGCGAGGACTTGTACTATCGCCTCAACGGCCTGGAGATCCCTTTGCCGGCGTTGCGCGAGCGCAGCGACAAGTCCCAGTTGCTGGATTTTCTGTTGGCCGAAGAAGCGGGCGCCGAAGCGGTGGCGATCGACGAACCGGCGCGCCAGGCATTGCTGAGTTTTGATTGGCCGGGCAACGTGCGGCAACTGCGCAATGTGCTGCGCACCCTTGCTGCGTTGTGCGACGGCGGGCGGATCGGGCTGGAGGATCTGCCGGCGATGATTCGCCAGTGTCCGGTGGCGTCGGTTGAAACCGTGGCGGAACGCCCGCTGGAAGATGCCGAGCGGTTGGCGCTGCTCGATGCACTGGAGCGCCAGCGCTGGCACATGACCCACACCGCCGAGCAACTGGGCATCAGCCGCAATACGCTTTATCGGAAACTGCGCAAACACGCCATCGCCCGCTGAGCCGCGTCGTGGCCATTCGCGAGCAAGCCCGCTCCCACAGTTGACCGAGTTCTTGCAGAAGGAATGCGGTTGAATGTGGGAGCGAGCTTGCTCGCGATGGCGGCGGCACATCCAACATCGCCGCAAACTGACCCACCGCTATCGCGAGCAAGCTCGCTCCCACAGAGGATTTGCGGTGTTCTGATGGTTGCAGTTCGAAACACAAGGTGCGATTTCCCCCTCCCTACGCTAACCTGCGGCCATGTTTACGAGGTCGACTATGCACATCCATATTCTCGGTATTTGCGGCACTTTCATGGGCTCGATGGCGGTATTGGCCAAGGAGCTGGGCCATCACGTGACCGGTTCCGACGCGAACGTCTACCCGCCGATGAGCACGCAGCTGGAGGCCCAGGGCATTGAGCTGACCCAAGGCTACGACCCAGCGCAACTGGACCCCGCGCCGGACCTGGTGGTCATCGGCAACGCCATGTCCCGTGGCAATCCGGCGGTTGAATACGTGCTCAACAAAGGCCTGCCTTACGTGTCCGGCCCGCAATGGCTGGCCGACCATGTGTTGCAGGGCCGTTGGGTCCTGGCCGTGGCCGGCACCCATGGCAAGACCACCACCAGCAGCATGCTCGCCTGGGTGCTGGAGCACGCGGGCATGAGCCCGGGCTTCCTGATCGGCGGCGTGCCGCAGAATTTCTCGGTGTCGGCGCGCCTGGGTGGTACGCCGTTCTTCGTGATCGAGGCCGATGAATACGACAGCGCGTTCTTCGACAAACGCTCGAAATTTGTCCACTACCGTCCGCGCACCGCGATCCTCAACAACCTTGAGTTCGATCACGCCGACATCTTCCCCGATCTGTCGGCCATCGAGCGGCAGTTCCACCATTTGGTGCGCACCATTCCAAGTGAAGGCCTGGTCATCCATCCGACCACCGAGCCCGCGTTGCAGCGGGTGATCGAAATGGGTTGCTGGACCCCGGTGCAAACCACCGGTGCCGGCGGGCAGTGGCAAGTGAAGTTGCTCAAGGACGACGGTTCGCAGTTCGAAGTCATGTTCGAAGGCGTGGCCCAAGGTGTGGTCGATTGGGACATGACCGGCCAGCACAACGTCGCCAACGCCCTGGCGACCCTGGCTGCGGCTCGTCATGTCGGCGTGGTGCCGTCCATGGGCATCGCCGCGCTGAGTGCGTTCAAAAGCGTGAAGCGGCGGATGGAAAAGGTCGCTGAAGTGCGCGGCATCACCATCTATGACGACTTCGCCCACCACCCGACGGCCATCGCCACCACCCTTGACGGTTTGCGCAAGCGCATCGGCGATGCACCGCTGATTGCCATCATCGAGCCGCGTTCCAACTCCATGAAACTCGGCGCCCACCGCGACGGCCTGCCGGAAAGCGTGGTGGATGCCGACCAGGTGATCTGGTACGCGCCGGCCAACCTGGGTTGGGACCTCGGCGCCACCGCCGCGTTGTGTACGGTGCCGTCGATTGTCAGCGACTCCCTGGAAGGCATCATCGAGCGCGTGAAGAGCCAGGCCCAGCCCGGTACTCACGTGGTGATCATGAGCAACGGCGGTTTCGGCGGCCTGCACGGCAAATTGGCCGAGGCACTGAAATGAACACGCGCCCGGAGAGCAATGGCCCCGACCGCATCACCCTGGCCATGACCGGTGCTTCCGGCGCCCAGTACGGCTTGCGCCTGCTCGATTGCCTGGTGCGGGAAGACCGCGAGGTGCATTTCCTCATCTCCAAGGCGGCGCAATTGGTGATGGCCACCGAGACCGACGTCACCCTGCCAGCCAAGACCCAAATGATGCAGGCCTTCCTCACTGAATACACCGGTGCGGCGGCGGGGCAGATTCGTGTGTATGGCAAGGAAGACTGGATGTCGCCGGTGGCTTCGGGCTCCGGGGCGCCGGCGGCGATGGTGGTGGTGCCGTGTTCCACCGGTACGCTCTCGGCGATTGCCACCGGTGCCTGCAACAACCTGATCGAGCGCGCCGCCGACGTGACGCTCAAGGAGCGTCGCCAGTTGATCCTGGTGCCACGTGAGGCGCCGTATTCGAGTATTCATCTGGAGCACATGCTCAAGCTGTCGAACATGGGCGTGACGATTCTGCCGGCCTCTCCGGGTTTTTATCACCAGCCACAGACTATCGATGACCTGATCGATTTTGTGGTCGCGCGGATTCTCAATCTGCTGAACATCCCCCAGGACATGCTGCCGCGCTGGGGCGAGTACCATTTGAGCAGTGATGAATAAGCTGCTGGTGGTGCTGCTGGCGCTGCAACTGACCGGCTGCGCCACCGCCCGTACCCTGGACGCCGCCAAACCCGGCGCGCCGGTGGTGTATGCGGGCACGCGCCTGGACTTGTATGCGCTTAACGGTGGCTGTTGCGCCAAGGACCGCTTTGGCGCCGAAGCGCCGCGTTACCCAGGCGTGGATCTGCCGGCCAGTGCGTTGCTCGATACCTTGTTATTGCCGTTGTCGTTGCTGACGGTGATTGGCGTGGGGTTTCAGGCTACGGGTGGGTTGTAACCAGCGCTACAATCCAACATGGATGTAAGCTGGGCCACCGCTATCGCGAGCAGGCTCGCTCCCACATTGGTACGCATTCCTTCTGAAGAACTCGGTCAACTGTGGGAGCGAGCCTGCTCGCGATGGCGTCCGCCCAGGCGCCGCAATTATTTGCCCAACTTACGCAACTCATCCGACTCCACCACCCGCACCCCTTCCTGTTCTTCCAGGGCCAGGCGCCACATGGCGCGGGCCAGTTGGCAGGCTTCGATGCCGTGGTACTTGCCGGGAATCAGCCTCGACAAGGGGCCGGCCAATTGTTCGGCCAACCGCGGTTCGGTGCGTTCGCCCAGTAGCAGGGAAGGGCGGCAGAGGGTCAGTTGTGGCCAGTCCTGGGCCTTGAGGGCGGCTTCCATTTCGCCTTTGACACGGTTGTAGAAAATCGAAGAGCTAGGGTCTGCCCCCAGCGCGCTGATCACGATCAGGTGCCTTGCGCCCAGCTCCCGGGCACGCTTGGCGAAGGCCACCACCAGGTCCAGGTCCACCGCGCGAAACGCCTGTTCTGAGCCGGCCTTCTTGATGGTCGTGCCAAGGCAGCAAAATGCGATGTCCACCTGGCCACTGAGGCGGGGTAGCAGTTCGGCTGTTTCACCGACCGGGTTTTCCAAGTGTGGATGCTCGGCCAGCGGCCGGCGTGAAGGCGCCAATACACGTGTGATGGTCGGCTCGTTGAGCAGCCGGTCCAGTAGATGTTCCCCGGTCAACCCGGAAGCTCCGGCAAGCAAAACATGCTGAGGCGTCAAGTACATAGTGTTTCCCCCTTGATACGATTCAGCTTAGTTGCTCTTTTGGGCCTCGTCGTTCAATGCCGTACTTTGTAATGCTTTTCGCGCCTGTTGCTTGCGCAATAGCTGCCAATGGGAAAGGACGGTCCTGGGCGCCCAGATCTGCGGCTCGGAAGCTTCGAAATTATCCGCCTGTTCCCGCTCGGCCACGGTGGCCTTGGCACGCTTGAAGGCTTGCTCAAGATCGTCGGTCTGGTTCAGTGCCTGGGCGAACAGCGCGTCGCCGAAGTAGGTGAAGTTGGCCTCCTCGGAGCAGCCGAACGACACCCGATCGGCGCGGGAAGCGGTCATGATCAAGGTGCGTTCATCCTTGAGCGCCGGGATGAAGCCGCCGGAATAACAGGCTGAAATCACCACGATCTTGTCGCGATCCTTCAGCGGCGCCAGCACCACGGCCAGTTCATCGGCGGGCAGGTCGGCCAGTTCCATGCGCGGCTGGTCGAGCACCAGTTCGTGTTCGCTGGTGCCGTGGCTGGTCAGGTAGATGAAGATCAGGTCTTCCGGGCCGCTGCGTTCGGCCAGGGCGCTGGCGGCGCGGCGCAGGCTTTCGCGAGTGGCCATGGGCCGGTCACCGAGGTGATCGCGGTGGTTGACCAGGCGGATCTGGCCGAACGCGCCAAAACGGCTGGTGAGCATATTGGCGACGTAGTCGGACTCGCGCAGGAACACACTCTGTTTGCCGTCGCCGCCCACCGTCAGGCTGTACAGCTCCACCGCGGGCGTCGAGGCCGGGATATTGGCCAGGGCATTTTCCAACAGGCGACCCTGGGCCAAAAGGCCGAGCTCGAGCACATCCGGCAGTAGCCGCCCGCCAGCGTCGCGTACTCGCAGGCCGTTGGCCCAGGTGCCGCTTTGCACGGTGCCATCGGTCAGCGCCAGGGTGCCGCGCCCGTGGTAGGTGTCGTTCTCGAACTGGCCGATATAAAAGCTGCCGTCGGGCAGGTTCAGCCGGCCCTCGCCGCTAAAGCGCCAGTCATTGAATTGACCGAGGTAGTGGCTGCCGTCGGCACCGATCAGTTGGCCCTTGCCGGTGAGCGCGCCTTCCTTGAACTGGCCGATCCAGACATCGCCGTCGGCATTTTCATAACGACCGCGACCGCTGAGCTGGTTGTTCTTGAACCCGCCGATGTAGACATCGCCCTCGGCGCTGTTGAAGGTGCCTTTGCCCTGGAGCTGGCCGTCGACGAAATTGCCGGTGAACTGGTTGCCACTGGCATCGAAGCGCTGGCCTTCACCGTTGGGTTTGCCGTTGACGAACGGCCCCTGGTATTGGCTGCCGTCCTCAAGCTCCAGGCGCCCGAAACCGGAATAGCGGTCGGCCTTGAATTCGCCGCGGTAGATCATGCCGTGTTCTTTGAGCGTGCCTTCACCGTCGCGCCGGCCTTGCTTGAAGCCGCCGGTGTAGCTGCTGGTGGGCGTGCTCAGGCTACCCTGGCCGTTGAACAGGCCTTGCTGGAACTGGCCGCGATAGACCTCGCCATTGCTGCCGTGCCATTCCCCGGTGCCGTGCCACTGGCCTTTGTCGAACTGCCCGGCGTACCAACTGCCGTTGGGGTAGTCGACACGCCCCTGGCCTTGCAGCAATCCGTCCACCAGGTCGCCGCGATAGCGTCCGCCGTCGGGCAGGCGCGCGTCGGGGGGCAACAGCGATTCGCCGTCGCCGCAAGCGGTGAGCAGCAGGGTCAGGGCCAAAGGGAGAAATGAGCGCATAACGGGATCCAGATAATCAGGTCACGAGTATGCCGTAGCAATGCGCGTCAGGAGAAGCGATGCGAAACTGCCGCAGCGGCTTCGCATCCGCGAGGGGCTACACGAAGCAGAGCGACAGCGGCTCAGCGATGTAGGCCGGTTTGTCCGAACCTTCGATTTCCAGGGTAGCGGTGGCCTTGAGCAGCCATTGGCCGGGTTTCTTCTCGGTCACGTCCACCAGGTCGACCTTGAGGCGGACCTTGGAGTCGACTTTCACGGGCTGAATGAAGCGCACGCTGTCCAACCCGTAGTTGACGACCATCTTCACGCCTTCGGGCAGGATCAGGATGTCTTCCATGAGCTTGGGCATCAGCGACAGCGATAGGAAGCCGTGGGCGATGGTGCTGCCGAACGGTGTCTGCGCGGCCTTGGCCGGATCGACGTGGATGAACTGAAAGTCGCCAGTGGCTTCGGCGAACAGGTTAATGCGATCCTGATCGATGGTAAGCCATTCGGAACGTCCAAGTTCCTTGCCGACATAATCTTTGAGCGCTGCAACGGGAACGTAGGGCATTGAGACTCTCCTTGGGTTCATCGGTTTTGTCTTTTTTGGAACGGGGATCGGCGTCCCCGGAGAACCACTGTAGATCAACATGACGGGCAGGGCAGGTCATCGACCATGCTTTTTACGAATGCCGACCCATAGCGCGGGCGTGCTTATAATGCGCGCGCATTGTTTGCGTACGTGTTGCTGGGGAGGATGAAGGATGTTGCTACGGGGCCTGACCTGGCTGGTGCTGTTCCAATTGCTGGGCACCGCCATCAATCATTTGTTCCTGCCGGTGCTGCCGGGGCCGATCATTGGCCTGCTGTTGCTGCTGGGCTATCTGGTCATCCGTGGTGAAGTCGGCGAGCCATTGAACCTGGCGGCCGGCAGCCTGTTGCGCTACTTGCCGTTGCTGCTGGTGCCGCCGGCGGTGGGGGTGATGGTGTACGCCCGGGCCATCGCTGCCGATTTCTGGGCCATTGTCGGTGCGTTGGTGCTGTCGTTGATCCTGTCCATGGCGTTTACCGGTGTGCTGATGCAACGCCTGGCCCGGCGTCACGCCCCCGAGTCGGAGGATGGGCAATGATGCTTGATTGGCAGGGCGCCTGGAGTTCGGTGATCCATCATCCGCTGTTTGGTATCGGCATCACCCTGGGCGCCTATCAACTGGTGCTGGCGGCGTTCGAAAAGACCCGTTGGGTGTTCCTGCAGCCGGTGCTGATGTCGATGTTGCTGCTGATCGGTGTGCTGGTCGGCTGCGGCATCAGCTACGCCGAGTACCGTGAGAGCACGGAAATTCTCAGCATTCTGCTGGGGCCGGCCACCGTCGCGCTGGCGGTGCCCTTGTACCTGAACCTGCGACGGATCCGGCAATTGTTCTGGCCGATTTTTACTACGCTGGTGATAGGCGGGGTGTTCGCCACGGGCTCTGCGGTGGTGTTGGGCTGGGCTTTTGGCGCCGAACACATGATCCTGATGACCATGGCTCCCAAGTCGGTGACTTCACCGATCGCCATGCTGGTGGCCGAGCAGATCGGCGGTGTAGCGGCCATGGCGGCGGTGTTTGTGTTGATCACCGGGGTGCTCGGGGCGATTCTGGGCCCGAGCATTCTGACCAGGCTTGGGGTCCATAGCCCTGAAGCCCGTGGCATGGCCCTGGGCCTGACGGCACACGCGGTCGGCACGTCCGTGGCGTTGCAGGAAAGCGAAGAGTCCGGCGCCTTTGCGGCGCTGGCGATGAGTCTGATGGGCGTGGCCACGGCGGTGTTGCTGCCGTTGGTGGTGTCGATGACGGTTTAAGGAACTGCTTATGAGCTTGCCGCTTTTCCCGTTGAACACGGTACTGTTCCCCGGTTGCATCCTCGATTTGCAGATTTTCGAGGCGCGTTACCTCGATATGATCGGTCGCTGCATGAAAATGGGCGAGGGGTTCGGGGTGGTGTGCATCCTCGATGGCGAGGAAGTCGGTATCGCCCCCGACGGCTTTGCGCGGGTGGGCTGTGAAGCGCGAATCACCGATTTCTCCCAGCAAGACAACGGGCTGCTGGGCATTCGCGTGCAGGGTGGACGACGTTTTATCGTGCACAGCAGCAGTGTCCAGGCCGATCAACTG
Source organism: Pseudomonas sp. JL2 (assembly GCF_031570495.1). Classification (NCBI taxonomy): domain Bacteria; kingdom Pseudomonadati; phylum Pseudomonadota; class Gammaproteobacteria; order Pseudomonadales; family Pseudomonadaceae; genus Pseudomonas; species Pseudomonas sp. JL2. Next base: position 39,561 of record NZ_JAKUDH010000016.1, on the reverse strand, counting down.
ACCGTCGCTGAAGTCGAGTGGCTGGAGGATGAGCCGGAGCAGCCGCTGCAGGATGAGGATGCCGATCTGGTGGCGCTGCTCAAGGCCCTGGCCGAACACCCGATGGTCGAGGCCCTGAACATGGGCACCGAAGCCACCGGCCAGCAGTCGCTCGCCAATCAACTGGCCTACCTGCTGCCCTTCAATGAACTGGACAAGCTCGACCTGCTGCAACTCGATGATCCTCAGCAGCGGCTGGATGCAATCCAGGCGTTGCTTGATGAGTTGCAGGGCGAACTGTTCGCCTGAGGCGCTCATCACTGACCAGGCTGATCTCTTGTGGGAGCGAGCTTGCTCGCGATAACGGTGGCTCAGTTTGCATCAATGCTGAATGTACCGACGTCATCGCGAGCAGGCTCGCTCCCACAGTTGATCTCAGTGACCACAAGGGGGCGTTTCACGGCCGATTCCCTGTGGGAGCGAGCCTGCTCGCGATAGCTGGCTGCCGGCCTCAATAGGCATACCGCAGCATCCCATTGGGCAGGTGGCGCAGTGCGAAGAAGCTGAATGCCGCCACCATCGCCGGCAGAATCAACCACCAGATTTTCGGCGGCATGGCCGGCAGCGGGGTCTGGCGCTGGCTCAGCCAGAGCATCGCTGCGCAGACACAGGCAGCGAGCATGGCGCCGGCGACGATGTCGCTCGGCCAATGGGCGCCCAGGTACACCCGCGACAGGGCAATGGCCAACGCCGGCAAACAGCCCAGCAACAGCCAGGTCAGGCGCAGGCGTGGCGGTTGTCCGCGACCGGCCAGGATGGCCAGCGCCAGGAACAGGGCAAAGGCGCCGGAGGCATGACCGCTGGGCATGCTGTAGCTGGTCAGCGGCTCGCTCAGGACTTCCGGGCGTACACGGGCGAAAAAGTGCTTGGTGCCGGTATTGGCCAATGCGGTGAACAGCATCGTGGCCCCGGCAAAGATTGCCTGGCGCCATTGGCGCGCCAGCAATAGCAACCCGGTCAGCAGGGCGCTGAAAATCAGCATGTAGTGGAATTCGCCGATCAGCGTGAAGGTCACGGCGATTTCGTCCATTGTCGGGCTGCGATGTTCCTGGACCAGAGCCACCAGCCCCTGATCGAAAGCTGTGAGGTAGCGAAAGCCGATGAACAGCCCGATCAGGATCACCAGGCCCAGACCTGCGATCAGCGCTGAGGCATGTCGATGGCGCCGCAGGCTGCTGTTGACGCTCAATGCGATCATCGCCGCGATGCTGCCAATCACGACACCGGCCTGTGGCCAGAAACCCTCGGGCAACGGCAGGCGGATCGCTGCGCCAGTGGCCCAGCCGGGCAGCAGGTACGCCACGCTCCAGCCGGCGGCGGCCAGCAGACTGACGGCGGCGAAGCGTGGGAAGGGCATGTCGAACATCCCGGCCACCATCGGCAACATGGGTCGCAGCGGGCCAATGAAGCGTCCCACCAGCAGGCTGGCGATGCCGTAGCGCTGGAAATAGCTTTCCGCCGCGCTCATCCATTCGGGGTGATGCCGCAGCCCCGGCAGGCGCCGGATGTTCTGGTGAAAATGCCTGCCCAGGAAATACGACACCAAGTCCCCCAGCAAACCGCCCAGCAGGCCCAGCAGCAAAGTCTCGCCCAGGGACAACGCGCCGCTGCCGGCCAGGACCGCGACCGCAAACAACAGCACCGTACCCGGCACGAGCAACCCAGCGATGGCCAGGCACTCTACACAGGCAACGATAAACACCGCCGCCGCCAGCCATTGCGGGTTGGCGGTCAGCCAGCCAGTGATGCTATCGAGCCATGGGCCCATAAAAACAACTCCATTTCCATTGAGCATTAAGCGGCATGCATTTTTTACTGTGGGAGCGAGCCTGCTCGCGATAGCGGTGTATCAGCCAACCTCTGATTCGACTGACCTGGCGCCATCGCGAGCAGGCTCGCTCCCACAGGGTTGGGCAGTGTGGCGTTCAGGAAAGCAAAAAATAATCCCGCCCTTCGACCTGTCCGCGACGCAGCGGGTTCCGCGTGCACCAGGGTGCGTAGGCCGCGTCGACGAAGCGGTAGAGCAGGTGTTCATCCCGTCCCAGTGGGATGCCCAGGCGGGTAGTCTGGATCACGTTGACTGTCGGCACGCCCACGTCTTCCACCAGCAAGCGTTCCGGGTCGAAGCGTTTGGCATCCCACTGCGGCACTTTCAGCCCCAGGGCCTTGCACAACAACGTCTGGCCGGCGCAAAGCTTTTGCGAGGGGCGCGGGCGGCCTTGGGCGTCGGGGTTGTTGAGCAGCATCTGCGCCAGGCTCGCCGGGCCGGAAACAGTATCGACCCACGGGTATGCCGATTTGATCAGCACCGCATTGCCGGGGCCATGGGCGCTGAAATTCAGCGAATCGCCACCCCGGGCGTAATACATATAGATGTGGCCGCCATCCAGAAACAAAGCCTTACGTTTTTCCGTGTAGCCCAGCGAAGCGTGGCTGCCCTTTTCAGCGAAGTAATAGGCTTCGGTTTCGATGATCCGCGCGCTGAGCCACAGGTCACCGACCTTGTGGCGAATGACTTTGCCCAGCAGGTCCCGGGCGAGCACCTGGGCATCGCGATCAAAAAAACCGTCGGGCAGGGCGTTTGGCAGTGGGGGTGAATCGGTCATGGCGTGAGACGAAGTGAGGCCAAAGGAAGCGCGATGATAGCAATGGAAAGCTTAATCGGCGCTGAACAGCGACTATTTGCGCAGGTTTTGCTCTTCCGCCGGTCACCACTGTGAGTCCACGCTGTTAGTCGAGGGTTACGACAGCTATAATCTGCCGCTTTCCCCTTTGCCAAGACCACACAGACCATGACTGAGTCCGTTCTTGACTACATGACCCGCCTGGGTCGCGCCGCTCGCCAGGCGTCGCGCATCATCGGCCGTGCCAGCACCGCGCAGAAAAACCGCGCCCTGCTGGCCGCCGCCAATGCGCTGGACGCCGCTCGCGCCGAGTTGTCCGCCGCCAATGAGCTGGACCTGGCCGCCGGCCGGGCCAACGGCCTCGAGCCGGCCATGCTCGAACGCCTGGCGCTGACCCCGGCACGCATCGACGGCATGATCGTCGGTCTGCGCCAGGTCGCGGCGCTGCCGGACCCGGTCGGGGCCATCCGGGACATGAGCTATCGGCCGTCGGGTATCCAGGTCGGCAAGATGCGCGTGCCCCTGGGCGTGGTCGGCATCATCTACGAGTCGCGGCCGAACGTGACCATCGATGCTGCGAGCCTGTGCCTGAAGTCGGGTAACGCGACCATCCTGCGCGGTGGTTCCGAGGCCATTCATTCCAACCGCGCGATTGCCGCCTGCATCCAGCGCGGTCTGGCCGAAGCCGATCTGCCGGCGGCCGTGGTGCAAGTGGTGGAAACCACCGACCGCGCCGCGGTCGGCGCACTGATCACCATGCCCGAGTTCGTCGACGTCATCGTGCCCCGTGGCGGCAAGGGCCTGATCGAACGGGTCAGCCGCGACGCCCGCGTGCCGGTGATCAAGCACCTGGACGGCATCTGCCACGTTTACGTCAGTGCCCACGCCGAGTTGCCCAAAGCCCAGCGCATTGCCTTCAACGCCAAGACTTACCGCTATGGTATCTGCGGCGCGATGGAAACCCTGCTGGTGGACCAGGCCGTTGCCCAGGACTTCCTGCCGGCGATGGCCGCCCAGTTCCGCGAAAAAGGCGTCGAGCTGCGCGGTTGCCAACGCACCCGGGCAATCATTGAGGCGGCCGAGGCCACCGAAGAAGACTGGAACACCGAGTACCTGGCGCCGATCCTGTCGATCCGCGTGGTCGACGGGCTGGACCAGGCCATCGAGCACATCAATCGCCATGGTTCCCACCACACCGACTCCATCGTCAGCGAACACCAGGGTGAAACCCGGCGTTTCGTGGCCGAAGTGGACTCGGCGTCGGTGATGATCAACACCCCGACCTGTTTCGCCGACGGCTTCGAATACGGATTGGGTGCCGAGATCGGCATTTCTACTGATAAGCTGCACGCCCGTGGCCCGGTGGGCCTCGAAGGCTTGACCTGCGAGAAGTACATCGTGGTCGGTGACGGCCAGTTGCGCGGACAGGAGCCGGTCTGACTTGGGCGACCTTGACCCGTCAGCCGCAGTGACGACGACAACTGCGCCCCAGCGCATCGGTATCCTGGGCGGCACGTTCGACCCAGTGCACATCGGCCATTTGCGCGGTGCGCTGGAAGTCGCCGATGCCCTGGCCCTCGATGAGCTACGCCTGACGCCCAGCGCCAGGCCGCCTCACCGGGATACGCCGCAGGTATCGGCCCAGGACCGTCTGGCGATGGTCGAGTGCGCGGTGGCCGGTGTGGCGCCGTTGGTGGTGGACGCCCGCGAATTGCTGCGGGACAAACCGTCCTACACCATTGATACCCTGGAGCTGATGCGCGCCGAACTGGCCGCCGATGCCCAGGTTTTTCTGCTTTTGGGCTGGGACGCATTTTGCGGCCTGCCCACTTGGCATCGCTGGGAAGAGTTGCTCCAGCATTGCCACATCCTGGTGTTGCAACGCCCGGATGCCGACAGCGAGCCGCCGGATGCCTTGCGCAACCTGCTGGCGGCACGTTCGGTGAGCGACCCGCTGGCCCTGAAAGGGCCGAGCGGACAGATTGCATTCGTCTGGCAGACGCCGCTCGCGGTATCCGCCACCCAGATCCGTCAACTGCTGGCCAGCGGTAAGTCGGTACGTTTCCTGGTGCCCGACGCGGTCCTGGCCTACATCGATGCGCACGGGCTGTACCGTGCGTCGAACTGAAAAAAGGGCGCGCTTCAAGGCACGTGAATGCGTGTAGCGAAGCGCCCGAACATACGAGCAAAACGAGTTTTATATGACTGACAAAGACGTAAACAAAGTAAAGCGCAAGGGCACATTCAAGAGCGCCCCGCTTCCCGTAGAAGCTCATACTGGCGTGGTACTGGCCGGCGAAGAGCTGGTCAAGGTTGCCGTGGCGGCCCTGGAAGATGTCAAGGCCCAGGACATCCAGGTGATCGACGTTCGCGAGAAGCAGAGCATCACGGACTACATGATCATCGCCACCGGTACCTCCAACCGCCAGATCGGCGCGATGCTGGATAAGGTTCGCGAAGCGGTCAAGGCCCAGGGCGTCAAGCCACTGGGTGAAGAAGGCAAGGGCGACAGCGACTGGGTGTTGCTGGATATGGACGACGTCATCGTGCACATGATGACCGCCTCGGCGCGCCAGTTCTATGACCTGGAGCGCCTGTGGGCCGGTGCCGAGCAAAGCCGTTCGGCCAGCGCCGCGCACCACAGCCCGGAAAATACCCATGAGCATTTCACCAAGCTCAACAAAGACCAGCAATAAGGGATCGCTGTGCGACTGCGCCTGATCGCCGTCGGTTCCCGCATGCCCAAGTGGGTGGAAGAAGGCTGGCATGAATATGCCAAGCGTCTTCCTTCCGAGCTGGCCCTGGAACTGGTGGAAATTCCGCTCAACACCCGCGGCAAGAACGCCGATGTGGCGCGCTTTATCCGTCAGGAAGGCGAAGCCATGTTGGCCAAGGTCGGGCCGAACGAGCGGATCGTCACGCTCGAAGTGCACGGCAAGCCCTGGAGCACCGAGCAACTGGCGGTCGAGCTCGATCGCTGGCGGCTGGACGCGCGCACGGTCAACTTCATGGTGGGTGGCCCGGAAGGGTTGGCACCGGAAGTCTGTGCCCGGGCCGATCAACGCTGGTCGTTGTCGCCTTTGACGTTGCCGCACCCGCTGGTGCGGATTCTGATCGGCGAACAGTTGTATCGTGCCTGGACAGTCCTGTCCGGGCACCCTTACCACAAGTAATCCTGCCCTCATGCCTCAGCCGATCCGCATCAAGGACCACGAAAAAGACGCCCGCCTGGTGCGTGGTCGCGTCGTGTTCGGTGCAATTGCGGTCGTGGCGCTGATTGGTGTGCTGATCGCGCGCCTGTATTTCCTCCAGGTGATTCAGTACGAGTACCACTCGACCCTGTCGGAAAACAATCGCGTGCATGTGCAGCCGATTCCGCCGACTCGCGGGTTGATTTTCGACCGCAACGGCGTGGTGGTGGCCGATAACCGGCCCAGCTTCAGCCTGAGCATGACCCGTGAGCGTTCCGGGGATTGGCAGAAGGTGCTCGACGTGATCGTCGAAGTGCTGCAGCTGACCCCCGAGGATCGGGCGATTTTCGAGAAGCGCATGCGCCAGGGCCGGCGCCCGTTCGAGCCGGTGCCGATCCTGTTCGAGCTGACCGAAGAGCAGATCGCCCTGATCGCTGTGAACCAGTTCCGCCTGCCGGGCGTTGAAGTGGTGGCGCAGTTGGTGCGTCACTACCCCCAAGGCGCGCACTTCGCCCATTCGGTGGGTTACATGGGGCGGATCAACGAAAAAGAGCTCAAGAACCTCGACCCGGTCAATTACAGCGGTACCCACCACATCGGCAAGACCGGCATCGAGCGCTTCTACGAGGCCGAACTGCACGGCCAGGTAGGCTACGAGGAAGTCGAGACCAATGCCCGTGGCCGCGTGTTGCGGGTGCTCAAGCGCACCGACCCGATCCCCGGCAAGGACATCGTCCTGAGCCTGGACATCAAATTGCAGGAAGCCGCCGAAGCGGCGTTGGGCGGCCGGCGCGGCGCTGTCGTGGCGCTGGACCCGAACACCGGCGAGGTCCTGGCGATGGTCAGCCAGCCGAGTTTCGACCCGAACCTGTTCGTCACTGGCATCAGTTTCAAGGCCTATGCCGAGTTGCGCGATTCCATCGATCGGCCACTGTTCAATCGCGTGCTGCGCGGCCTCTATCCGCCGGGTTCGACCATCAAGCCGGCGGTGGCCATTGCCGGGCTGGACGCGGGTGTGATCACCGCTTCCAGCCGGGTCTACGACCCCGGTTATTACCAACTGCCGAACTACGACCACAAGTACCGCAACTGGAATCGCTCCGGCGACGGGTACGTGGATCTGGAAACGGCGATCATGCGGTCCAACGACACCTACTTCTATGACCTGGCCCACAAGCTGGGGATCGACCGGCTGGCGTCCTACATGGGCAAGTTCGGTCTCGGTCAGAAAGTGTCCCTGGACATGTTCGAAGAGTCGCCGGGCCTGATGCCATCCCGCGAGTGGAAGCGGGCGACCCGCCGCCAGCCGTGGTTCCCGGGTGAGACGTTGATCCTGGGGATCGGCCAGGGCTACATGCAGGCGACGCCGCTGCAACTGGCCCAGGCCACAGCCCTGGTGGCGAGCAAAGGCAAGTGGTATCGCCCGCATCTGGCCAAGACCATCGAAGGCCAGAAGCCCGTGGACCCCAACCCGGTGCCGGACATCATCCTGCGTAATCCGTCGGACTGGCAGAAGGTCAATATCGGCATGCAGCAGGTGATGCACGGCGCCCGGGGCACCGCGCGCAAGGCTGCCATCGGCGCGCAATACCGGATTGCCGGCAAGAGTGGTACGGCCCAGGTGGTCGCGATCAAGCAGGGCGAAAAGTACGACCGTTCCAAGGTTCAGGAGCGCCACCGCGACCACGCCTTGTTCGTTGGTTTCGCACCGGCCGAAAACCCGAAGATCGTCGTGTCGGTCATGGTCGAGAACGGCGAGTCCGGCTCCGGCGTTGCCGCGCCGGTGGTGCGCCAGATCATGGACGCCTGGCTGCTGGATGAACACGGCCAGCTCAAGCCCGAATACGCAAGCCCCATCACTGCGGAGGCTACGGCCCGTGAAGAATAATTTCGACCGGATCCTCTCCAGCGAAGATGTGATGCGTCGTCGCGCCACTCTGTTGCAGCGCATGCACATCGACGGTCCGTTGTTGATCCTGTTGCTGACACTGGCCGCCGGCAGCCTGTTCGTGCTGTATTCGGCCAGCGGCAAGAATTGGGACCTGCTGGCCAAGCAGGCCACTTCATTCGGCATCGGCCTGGTATCGATGATCTTTATCGCCCAACTGGAGCCTCGGTTCATGGCGCGCTGGGTGCCACTGGCCTATGTGGGCGGCGTGGTCTTGTTGGTGATCGTGGACATCATGGGCCACAACGCCATGGGGGCGACACGCTGGATCAACATCCCCGGGGTGATCCGCTTCCAGCCTTCCGAGTTCCTGAAAATCATCATGCCGGCGACCATCGCCTGGTATCTGTCCAAGCGCACCTTGCCGCCACAGCTCAAGCATGTGGGCATCAGCCTGCTGCTGATTGGGGTCCCGTTTATCCTGATCGTGCGCCAGCCCGATCTCGGCACCTCGTTGCTGATCCTGGCCGGCGGCGCCTTCGTGCTGTTCATGGGCGGGTTGCGCTGGCGCTGGATCCTCAGCGTGATCGCTGCCGCCGTGCCGGTGTCCGTGGCCATGTGGTACTTCGTGATGCACGACTACCAGAAGCAGCGGGTCCTGACGTTCCTCGACCCGGAGAGCGATCCGCTGGGCACCGGCTGGAACATCATCCAGTCCAAGGCCGCCATCGGCTCCGGCGGTGTGTTCGGCAAAGGGTGGTTGCTGGGTACCCAGTCGCACCTGGACTTTCTGCCGGAAAGCCACACCGACTTCATCATCGCCGTGTTGGGCGAAGAGTTCGGTCTGGTGGGTATTTGCGTGCTGCTGCTGATCTACCTGTTGTTGATCGGCCGTGGCCTGGTGATTACCGCCCAGGCCCAGACATTGTTCGGCAAATTGCTCGCGGGCAGTCTGACCATGACGTTTTTTGTTTATGTTTTCGTCAATATCGGTATGGTCAGTGGCCTGTTGCCGGTCGTGGGGGTGCCGTTGCCATTCATTAGCTACGGAGGAACTTCGCTGGTGACGCTACTGTCAGCGTTTGGGGTTTTGATGTCGATCCATACCCATCGCAAGTGGATCGCGCAGGTTTGAATAAGGTGAAGAGTTCAATGCAAGCAATGCGTGGCTGGTCGACGCGATTTGCGCCGTGGGTCGGCCTGTTCGGCCTCCTGGGCGGTGCGTCGCACGCCCTGGCCGGCGAATATGAAGGCTCGCCGCAAGTGGCCGAATTCGTCGGTGAAATGACCCGCGACTACGGTTTTGCCGGTGAACAGCTGATGGGGGTGTTCCGCGAGGCCCAGCGCAAGCAGTCGATTCTTGACGCGATCTCCCGGCCCGCCGAGCGGGTCAAGCAGTGGAGCGAGTATCGGCCGATGTTCATCTCCGAGGCGCGCATCGCCCGGGGCGTGGACTTCTGGCGCCAGCACGAGGCCGTGCTGGCTCGCGCCGAGCAGGAGTATGGCGTGCCGGCTCAGGTCATCGTGTCTATTATTGGTGTCGAGACGTTTTTTGGTCGTAATACCGGGAATTTCCGGGTGGTCGATGCGCTGTCGACCCTGGGCTTCGATTATCCGCCGCGCGCCGAGTTCTTCCGCAAGGAGCTGCGCGAGTTCCTGCTGCTGGCTCGTGAGGAACAGGTCGATCCGTTGACCCTCAAGGGCTCCTATGCCGGAGCCATGGGCTTGCCGCAGTTCATGCCCAGCAGTTTCCGCGCCTATGCGGTGGACTTCGACGGCGATGGCCACATCAATATCTGGACCAACCCGACCGATGCTATCGGCAGTGTTGCCAGCTACTTCAAGCGCCACGGCTGGGAGCCTGGCGAGCCGGTGGTCAGCCGTGCAGACGTGCGTGGCGACCAGGTAGACGAAGGCCTGACCACAGGCATCGAGCCGACGAAGACCGTCGGGGAGTTGCGGGCGCTGGGGTGGTCGAGTCATGATGCGCTGCGTGACGACATGCCAGTCACCGCGATTCGCCTGGAAGGCGAACAAGGCCCTGAGTACTGGATGGGCCTGAAGAATTTCTACGCGATTACGCGTTATAACCGCAGTGTGATGTACGCCATGGCCGTGCATCAGCTGTCTGAAGAGCTGGTCAAAGCACGGGGCGTCAAATAATGCAGGCATTGCCTACCTATCAACCCCTGAAAGCCGGACCCCTGAAGCTGGTAGCGCTGGCTGCACTGTCGTTGCTGGTCGTCAGTTGCTCCACCAGTCGCCCGCCGGCCCAGAAAACCTCTACTGCTGTGCGCGCTACGCCAGGCCTGGACATCAACCGGGCCCACAAGGACGGCGCGCCGTGGTGGGACGTGGATGTTTCGCGCATTCCCGACGCCACGCCAACCCTGCACACCGGCCCGTACAAGGCCAATCCGTACACGGTGCTGGGCAAGACGTATTTCCCGATGGCCGAATCCAAGCGTTACGTCGCTTCGGGCACGGCGTCCTGGTATGGCACCAAGTTCCACGGCCAGAACACCGCCAATGGCGAGGTTTATGACCTGTATGGCATGAGCGCGGCCCACAAGACCTTGCCGCTGCCCAGTTATGTGCGGGTGACCAACCTGGACAACAACAAGGCCGTGATCCTGCGGGTCAATGACCGCGGGCCGTTCTATTCCGACCGCATCATCGACCTGTCGTATGCGGCGGCGAAAAAACTCGGTTACGCTGAAACCGGCACCGCGCGGGTCAAGGTCGAAGGCATCGATCCGCAGGAATGGTGGGCCCAACGAGGCCGTCCGGCGCCTTTGATGCTCAACGAGCCAAAAGTGGCGCAAAATGCCGCGCCGACCGTGACGGCTTCCACCGGTACGGTCGAGCAATGGTCCCCGCCGCCGCAGCAACATGCCGCCGCCGTGGTGCCCGTGCCGCTCGACGCAAAAAAAAACGCTTCTGCAACAGCGTCTGGCCAGTATCTGCAAGTCGGCGCGTTCGCCAACCCGGACGCTGCCGAACTGTTGAGATCCAAGCTCAGCTCGATGGTCAGCGCGCCGGTGTTCATCAGCTCCATCGTGCGCAACCAGCAGACGCTGCATCGGGTGCGCCTGGGGCCGATCGGTTCTCCGGATGAAGTCCAGCAGGTGCAGAACAGTGTACGCCTGGCCAATCTCGGTTCGCCGAGCGTGGTCAGCGCGGAATGATTTGATTGAAGGTCCGCTAGCGGTTGGAGCGGGCCAGGTTGTTGGCTCTACGAATAACAAAAGCCCGGCAAGGGATGTGAGTGAGCAACTTAAATACGCGGCGACCCGTTAGAAGGTGGCCTGTTTAGTATTGCCCTTCGGGCAGTTTCCATTAGCGATTTCGAGAGACGGATGAACATCACCACCTTTGCCAAACGCCTTTGCCTGCTAGTCCCGCTGCTGCTCTCACCTGCCGCGTTCGCGGTCGAGATGATGCCTGCGCCCCCTCAACTGGCCGCCAAATCCTTTGTGCTCATGGATGCCAGCAGCGGCGAGGTGCTGGTGGAGAACAATGGTGACCAGCGCCTGCCACCGGCCAGCCTGACCAAACTGATGACCGCCTACATCGCCACCTTGGAAATCCGTCGTGGCCAGATCGGTGAAAACGATCCGGTGACCGTCAGCGAAAATGCCTGGCGCACCGGCGGTTCGCGGATGTTCATCAAGGTCGGTTCGCAAGTGACCGTCAGCGACCTGCTGCACGGCATCATCATCCAGTCCGGCAACGACGCCAGCGTCGCCCTGGCCGAGCACATCGCCGGCAGCGAAGATGCGTTCGCCGACATGATGAACAAGACTGCCAGCGACCTGGGTCTGACCAACAGCCACTTCATGAACCCGACCGGCTTGCCGAACCCGGAGCACTACTCTTCGGCTCACGACATGGCGATTCTGGCGCGAGCGATCATTCACGAAGACCCGGCGCACTACGCCATCTACTCCCAGAAGGAATTCTTCTGGAACAACATCAAGCAGCCTAACCGCAACCTGCTGTTGTGGCGCGACAAGACCGTCGATGGCCTGAAGACCGGCCACACCGAAGAAGCCGGCTATTGCATGGTGTCTTCGGCCGTTCGTGACGGCATGCGCCTGATCGCCGTCGTTTTCGGCACCAACAGCGAAGTGTCCCGTGCCGCTGAAACCCAGAAGCTTCTGACCTACGGTTTCCGCTTCTTCGAAACCCAGACCTTCTACCAGAAGGGCACTGAACTGGCCCAGGCCCAGGTGTGGAAAGGCACCACCAATCAGGTGAAGGCCGGCCTGGCCCAGGACCTGACCATGACCCTGCCAAAAGGCCAGCTCAAAAAGCTGGTCGCGACCATGACCATGAATCCGCAAATGATCGCGCCAATCGCCAAGGGCGACGTGATCGGCAAGGTGGAAGTCAAGCTGGACGACAAAGTGGTGCACAGCGCTGACCTGATCGCTCTGGACGCGGTCGAGGAAGGTGGTATCTTCCGCCGCATCTGGGATAGCATCCGTCTATTCTTCTACGGCTTGTTCAACTGATTGAAGTGTTGACCTGCATGGCCCCGTTCCTTTCCGGTGCGGGGCCATGTGCGTTACCACGGCTTACGAGGCCGTTACGCCATGACAGACTCAGAAGTAAAGGCGCCAAAGATCGAGTTCCCTTGCGAGGATTATCCGATCAAGGTAATTGGCGACACCGGTGTGGGATTCAAGGACAAGATCATCGCGATTCTTGAAAAGCACGCCACCGTTGATCACAAGACCCTGGCCGAACGCCAGAGTACCAACGGCAAGTACACGACGATTCAGTTGCACATCATTGCCACCGGTCAGGAACAGCTGTACGACATCAACAGCGAGTTGCGAGCGACCGGGTTCGTGCACATGGTGTTGTGATGCCGGGCACGCTGGGCTTTCGCGAGCTGGGCCAGATGGCTTACGAGCCGGTCTGGCATGCCATGCAACGCTTCACCAACGACCGCGGCACCACCGCCGGTGACGAAGTCTGGCTGGTGCAACACCCGCCGGTGTTCACCCAGGGCCAGGCCGGCAAAGCCGAACACCTGTTGCTGCCGGGGAATATCCCGGTGGTGAAGACCGACCGCGGTGGCCAGGTGACCTACCATGGCCCCGGTCAATTGGTGGCCTATCTGTTGCTGGACGTACGCAAGCTGGGGTTCGGCGTACGCGAGCTGGTCACCCGCATGGAGACCTGCCTGATCGAACTGCTGGCCAGCTACGGCGTGACAGCAGCGGCCAAGCCGGATGCTCCGGGTGTCTACGTCGACGGGGCGAAAATTGCCTCTCTGGGTTTGCGCATCCGCCACGGTTGTTCGTTTCATGGCCTGGCGTTGAACGTGGACATGGACATGGAGCCGTTTCGACGGATTAATCCCTGTGGCTATGCGGGGCTGGCGATGACCCAGCTGTGCGATCACACAGGATCGATTGAATTTGCCGAGGTAAGTGCCCGGCTGCGCGCGCAGCTCGTCAAACACCTCGACTACGCTGAGCAGACGACCCTCACGGGCGGAATCGACTGATATGACTACTGATGCTGTGCAAACCATGATCCCGACGCTGGATGTTACCGAGCGTCCGGCCCCGCGTGCCAAGGTCGAGGCCGGCGTAAAGCTGCGCGGCGCCGAGAAAGTTGCACGCATCCCGGTCAAGATCATCCCAACCACCGAACTGCCGAAGAAACCCGACTGGATCCGCGTGCGCATCCCGGTTTCGCCGGAAGTCGACCGCATCAAGGCGCTGCTGCGCAAACACAAACTGCACAGCGTCTGTGAAGAAGCGTCCTGCCCGAACCTGGGGGAATGCTTCTCCGGCGGCACCGCTACGTTCATGATCATGGGCGACATCTGCACCCGTCGCTGCCCGTTCTGTGACGTCGGCCATGGTCGGCCGAAGCCATTGGACGTGAACGAACCCGAAAGCCTGGCCATCGCCATTGCCGACCTCAAACTCAAGTACGTGGTCATCACCTCGGTGGACCGCGACGATCTGCGTGACGGCGGTGCCCAGCACTTTGCCGATTGCATCCGCGAAATCCGCAAGCTGTCACCGAACGTGCAGCTTGAGACGTTGGTGCCGGACTATCGCGGTCGCATGGACATCGCACTGCAAATCACCGCCGCCGAGCCGCCGGATGTCTTCAACCACAACCTGGAAACCGTACCGCGCCTGTACAAGGCAGCGCGTCCGGGTTCGGACTACCAGTGGTCGCTGACCTTGCTGCAACGCTTCAAGCAGATGATGCCGCACATTCCGACCAAATCCGGCTTGATGCTGGGTCTGGGGGAAACTGACGAAGAAGTCATCGAGGTCATGAAGCGCATGCGTGAGCATGACATCGACATGCTGACCCTGGGTCAGTATCTGCAGCCTTCGCGTAGTCACCTGCCGGTGCAGCGTTTTGTGCACCCGGATACCTTTGCCTGGTTTGCTGAGGAAGGGTACAAGATGGGCTTCAAGAACGTTGCTTCCGGGCCGTTGGTGCGGTCTTCGTATCATGCGGATGAGCAGGCGAAGTTGGTTAAGGCTGAGTTGCTCGGGTCTTGATTTTCTAGGGTTGTTTTTTGGGGCGGTGTGTATATCCGTTGCTGCGGTAACGGCTACTTATGGTTCCGCCCTTACGGCGGGTCACTTTTGAAAATCCGGAAGCCGGCCCAGGCAAAAGTAACCAAAACGCTCTTGCCCCACCACTCGGTGCCTCGCCTAGGCTCGGCATGCCTTCACTCCGGCATTGGTTCGTGGGCCCGCCGCGAAGGGCCATCCATGGCCCAGCGCGGGTAACCCGGCATCCATGCCGGGTTACCCACGAACCAATGCCTGCGTTCAGCCAGCGTGGTTAACGGGGCGCCCCAGATCAACGTCCACCGCGAGGCGGCCTGACAGCCGGCCTGGTTTGGGGGTATCGCGTTTCCCCTGTGGGAGCGGGTTTGCTCGCGAAAGCGGTGGTTCAGATACATGGATGCTGGCTTTGCTGGCCTCATCGCGAGCAGGCTCGCTCCCACAGGGGGGCTGGGGGTTATATGAGCGTTGTGGCTGCTGAAGATCAAGTGTGGGAGCGAGCTTGCTCGCGATAGCGGTGGCTCAGCCACATAGATGCTGGACATGCCCAGCTCTTGCTTTGCTTTGCTTTGGATCTTGATCTTGATCTGGACGCCCCGTTAAACCACGCTGGCCGAACGCAGGTATTGCGCAGTGGGCATCCCGGCATGGATGCCGGGATAGCCGCGCTGGGCCATGGATGGCCCTTCGCGGCGGGCCCACGGAGCAATGCCTTCGTTCGGGCACACCGAGCCTAAGCGAGGTGCCGAGTGGTGGGGCAAAGCGTTTTTGGTTACTTTTGGCGCTCTTCCAAAAGTGACCCGCTGTAAGAGCGGAACCGCCAGCCGCCGTTACGCAAAAAACGGATATACACCCATAAGCATGCCTAAAAACCGGGAGACTCATGGAACCCACTCACACCCTAAATCCACATCACCCCGTCCCAGCACTCCCGACCGAAGGCCTGATCGCCGTGATCGCCCCCGCCGGTCCAGCAAACCTGGAAACGGACAAAGCCATCCAATGGATGCGCGCCCGGGGCCATGAGCTGCGTATATTCCCAGGTGTGTACGAAAAGGACGGCTACCTGGCCGGCAGCGACGAAGTACGCCTCAACGACCTGCATGCCGCCTTCGCCGACCCAGAAGTAAAAGCGATCATTTGCCTGCGCGGCGGCTACGGCACCCCGCGTTTGCTGGATCGCATCGATTTCGACCTGTTGCGGCGCAACGCCAAGCCCTTCGTCGGCTACAGCGACATCACCGCCTTGCACCTGGCCATCAGCCGCTATGCAGGGTTTGTCACCTTTCATGGCCCGTTGCTAAACGCCGATCTTCTCGGCGACAAGGAACCCTCCACCGTCACTTCTTTTTTCAGCCTGTTGCGTGGGCAGTTGAAGGCCGGCAGTGTGCTGAGCCATCCCGCAGCTTATCCATTGACTACCGTCGCACCCGGCATCGCCTGCGGGCGTTTGCTGGGGGGCAATCTGTCGATGATTGCCGCGACCATGGGCACGCCCTACGAAATCGACGCCGAAGGCGTGATCCTGTTGGTGGAAGACATCAACGAGCCGCTTTACCGCATCGACCGTCTGCTGACCCAGTTACGACTGGCTGGCACGCTGGCAAAGCTGCGGGGTGTGTTGCTGGGGGATGTCGCCGGGGTGGACCTTGAGGCGTTGAACAAGCTGTTCCAGCAGACCTTCGAGCCGTTTGGCATCCCGGTGTTGTCCGGTTGGCGCAGTGGGCATTGCGATCCGAACCTGACGTTGCCCATGGGCGCGTTGGTGACGCTGGATGCGGGGGAGAAGAGGTTGGTGCTGGAGCAGGATGTGGTGGTCAGGGGTTAGATTTTTGTTGCCTGATGGTCAGTCATCGCGAGCAAGCTCGCTCCCACATTGGCCCCGCGTTTCTCTGAAAGAACGCGGTCAACTGTGGGAGCGAGCTTGCTCGCGATGGCGGTAGCCGCCATAAGGCAAATCAGCGGTTACGCAACCCTTCCAGCAGCTTGTGCGTCGGATACCCATCCGCGGGCCAGCCGAACGACTGCTGGGCGCTGCGTATGGCCTTGCGGGTGTTGGCGCCGATGATGCCGTCGGGCGTGCCTGCGTCGAAGTTGTGTTTGCCCAGCAAGGTTTGCAGTTCAAAGCGTTCGCTACGGCTCAAGGGCAGATCGTCCTTGGGCCATTGCCCGCTGATCAGCCCCGCGCCGGCGAAGCGTTCTGACAGCAAACTCACCGCCAGGGCGTACGACGAGGAATTGTTGTACTTGAGGATGGCGCGGAAGTTATCGAGCACCAGGAAGGCCGGCCCGCGATAGCCGGCCGGCAGCAGCAGGGCTGCCGACAAGTGTTCGGCGCCGGCTGGGACCTGGCTGCCGTTGGGCAGGCTGACGCCCAGTTGCAGCCATTCGGAGACGGGTTTGCGGATCGCGCCATCGGCCAGCGGGTAGTCGAACCCTTCTCTGAGTCGTACCTCGAAGCCCCACGGCTGTCCGCGCTGCCAGCCAGAGCTTTGCAGGTAGTGTGCGGTCGAGGCCAGGGCGTCGGTGGCGCTGCCCCAGATATCGCGGCGGCCGTCACCATCGAAATCCACCGCGTGGGTGTTGTACGTGGTGGGAATGAACTGGGTCTGGCCCATGGCTCCGGCCCAGGAGCCGAGCATTTTTTCCGGAGCGATGTCGCCGTCTTGCAGGATCTGCAGTGCGGCGATCAGCTGCGCATGGGCAAACCCCGGGCGCCGCCCTTCATAGGCCAGGGTCGCCAGGGAGTTGATCACCGACTTGGTGCCCTGGAACTGACCGAAGTTGCTTTCCATGCCCCACACCGCAACCAAGGCCTGGCGGTCGACGCCATAGCGCTGCTCGATGCTTTGCAGGATGTCGGCATGCTGTTGGACCAGTGTCTGGCCCCGGCGTACTCGCAGCGGCGACAGCGCTCCATCGAGGTATTCCCACACCGGACGGCTGAATTCCGGCTGGCTGCGGTCGGCTTTGATGACGCTCATGTCCGGGCTGACGCCGATAAAGGCGCGATCAAACAGGTCGGCACGGATTCCCGCGGCCAGGGCTTGCTTGCGAAAACCGGCTTGCCATTCGGCGAAAGTTTGCGTGGGGGCGATGACCAGGTTGTCACCGGTCGGGACCACGGGCGGCACGATGGCTGGAGCAGGCACGGCAGGGACGGTCTTGAGCGGTTGGGCGTCGGCGGCGGTAGGTTTTTCTGCGCAGGCGACAAGCAGAACGACGCTTGTGGCTGCAATCAATTGGCGCAGGGGCCAACGACGGGAAAGACAAAAGGGCATGCACGGGTCCAGATAAACAAATCAGATGCTGACCTTATCATGCGCAAAGGAGAATAGGGCTGGTCCGGGTGTTTCAAGCCGCCACAAAGCAAGAAGCCTCCCAGTTGTCAGACTGGAAGGCTTCGCGGCGGTAGCTGCCTTTGCCCTTGGCGGGTCGTTCCTGGCGGCTGCGGAACAGGGGCTGGGCGATGATGGATTTGGCCTTGTTGGGGCCATGCTTGGATGGCTTTTTGCTCATGAGGGGGTCTCTCGTGGGGTGGTTTTGTGGAGCAAATCATGCGGCAGAGTTGGGGGGCTGTCCAGTCCCTGCTTTGCGTAGGAAATTTCAAGGATGGCGAGGGGAATTGTGGCTGGAGAGCTTTTGTGGCGAGGGAGCTTGCTCCCGCTGGGCTGCGCAGCAGCCCCAAAAAACAGGGCCGCTACGCGCCCCAGCGGGAGCAAGCTCCCTCGCCACAAAAGCATCTTTGCCACAGAAAACATCCTCCCCACAAAAAGCTCTGTGGGTCGGGAGAAATGGCTTACTCGGCAGGTAAGGCCAACCGCTGCCCAGCCATCAAAAGCGACAAGCGGCTCAGGCTCATCCATGGCGACCCCGCCGCCTGACCTTTGATCTGCGCATCGATGCGCTGGGCTTCGAGCAGCAGTTGTGCCCAGCGCGGTGCCGAGTAGCGTTGCAGGGCCTTGCTCATCAGCGGCTTGCGTTTGTCCCACACCGGTGGCCTGGCTTGGCTGAAGGCCTTGTCCAGTGGTACGCCCTGGCTGTATTGCAGCGACAGGTTGGCCAGCAGGCGCAGCTCCCGGGCAAGGGCCCAGAGGATCACCGGAGGCTCGACGCCTTCGCCCCGCAAGCCCTCGAGCATGCGCAGGGCGTGGGCGGCTTCACCGTTGAGGATCGCATCGGTCAGCCCGAACACATCGAAACGCGCACTGTCGGCCACGGCGGCCTGTACCGTTTCCACGGTGATCTGCCCGCCCTCGGCCATCAGCTTGAGCTTTTCGATTTCCTGAGCGGCGGCCAGCAGGTTGCCTTCGACCCGGGCGGCGATCAGTTCCACCGCATCCTGGCTGGCCGACAGGCCGGCCTGGGACAGGCGCTGGCGGATCCAGCTGGGCAACTGGCTGACGTCCACCGGCCAGATCTGTACGAACTGGGTCTGCTGACCTTCAACCAGGGCCTTGCCCCATTTGGTTTTTTGCGCGCTGCCGTCGAGTTTTGGCAGGCTGATGAGCAACACCGTGTCTTCAGCCGGCCGTGAGCAATATTCGATCAGCGCAGCGGCGCCCTTGTCACCGGGTTTGCCGGATGGCAAGCGCAGCTCCAGCAGGCGTTTTTCCGCGAACAGCGACATGCTCGCCCCAGCCTGCAACAGCGTGCCCCAGTCGAAACTGGCGTCGGCGGCGAACACCTGGCGTTCGTCGAAGCCTTGCTGACGGGCGGCAGAGCGAATGGCGTCGGCGGCTTCCTGGCACAGCAGCGGATCATCGCCACTGATGATGTAGACCGGCGCGAGGGCGCCTTGCAGGTGTTTGCCGAGTTGGGCGGGAGCGAGCTTCATAAGAGAAGGCGAGCGGGGCGCCGGAGCGCCCCGCAAGGCTTATTCAGACGGGATTTGCATCGGCGACTGTTGCGGGGTTTCCGCTTCAGCCTTGCGTGCCGCTTCCAGTGCGTCGGCTTCTGCCTTGGCGCGGGCGTCGGCGGTCTGCTGCAACTGGTCCAGTTGGGCTGGGCTCAGTTGTTGCAGGCGCAGCATCATGCGTTGCACGAGGTCACGACGCATTTCGACACGCACTTCGCTCGACTCCTGGTCGGAACCGGTGATGTTGTTGCCATCGTGCAGGTAGACCTTCTGCACTTGCAGTTTGTCGTCCAGCAGCACCAGGTTGTTCTGGCCGCGGATCTCATAGCTCAGGACGTTGTTGAGTTCGTACTCGGCCGAGCGACCGGCACCGGCGTAACTCAGGCTGCGCTGGCTTTGCTGTTCACTGGTCAGCACCAGTTTGTACGGCGCGCCGTTGTAGACCTTCACGCCGCTGTTTTCCAGTGAGTCGCGCAGCATCTTCACGGTCTCGCCATAAGCGTCCCGGGCGCTGAGGTCCAGCTCCGTGATAGCCAGCTCGGTGGTGCCGGTGCCGCGCAGCTGGAAGCCGCAGGCGCTCAACAGGACCGCCAGGCCCATTACCAGCAGATTACGTTTGATCATCTTGTTGCTCCCCTTGAAACCCTATGGCTCGACAGTGCGGCCCCGCAGGTTATATTCGGCGCCCGGCCCAAGCCGGCGCCCGATCCAATTAGCTTGCGACGATGTTGACCAGTTTGCCGGGCACGACGATCACTTTGCGGATCGTCAGGCCATCGACGAAGCGCAACACGTTTTCATTGGCCCGTGCGGCGGCTTCGATTTCTTCGCGAGTGGCGGCGGCTGGCATTTCGATCTGGCCGCGCAGCTTGCCGTTGACCTGGATGACCAGGGTCAGGCTGTCCTGCACCAGCGCGGTTTCGTCCACCACCGGCCAGCTGGCGTCAATCACCGGGTCAGCGTGGCCCAGGCGGTTCCACAGCTCGTGGCTGATGTGCGGCGTGATCGGAGCCAGCAGCAGCGTCACGGCTTCCAGACCTTCGTGAACCAGTGCGCGATCCTGTTCGGTGCCTTGCGCGGCTTTTTCCAGGACATTCATCAGCGTCATCACCTGGGCGATGGCGGTGTTGAATTTGTGGTTCTGGCCGACGTCATGGCTGGCCTGCTTGATGGCCAGGTGGATCGAACGGCGAACGGCTTTCTGCTCGTCGTTCAGGCCGGCGACGTCCAGTTTGCCCGGCAGGCCCTGAGTGACGTGGGCTTGAGCCAGACGCCAGACGCGCTTGAGGAAGCGGTGCGAACCTTCGACGCCGGAGTCGGACCATTCCGCGCTCATGTCGGGTGGCGAGGCGAACATCATGAACAGGCGGCAGGTGTCGGCGCCGAACTGGTCGATCATCGACTGCGGGTCGACGCCGTTGTTCTTCGACTTGGCCATCTTCTCGGTGCCGCCGATTTCCACCGGCAGGCCGTCGGCGATCAGTTTGGCGCTGATGACCTTGGCTTTGCTGTCGCGTTCGAGTTCGACGTCGGCCGGGTTGTACCAGGTGTAGGCACCGTTGGCTTCGCGACGATAGTAAGTCTCGGCGATCACCATGCCTTGGGTCAGCAGGTTCTTGAACGGCTCGTTGGAGCTCACCAGGCCTTCGTCACGCATCAGCTTGTGGAAGAAGCGCGCGTAGAGCAGGTGGAGAATGGCGTGTTCGATGCCGCCGATGTACTGATCCACCGGCAACCAGTGGTCAGCCGCGGATTTTTCCACCAGGCCGCCTTCATAGTGCGGCGAGGCGTAGCGGGCGTAGTACCACGAGGACTCGACGAACGTGTCCATGGTGTCGGTTTCACGCCGGGCCGGCGCGCCGCATTTCGGGCAACTGCATTCGTAGAACTCGGGCATGCGCGCCAGGGGCGAGCCGGCGCCGTCGGGTACCACGTCTTCGGGCAGGACCACGGGCAGTTGATCTTCCGGTACCGGTACGTCACCGCAAGTATCGCAGTGCACGATCGGAATCGGGCAGCCCCAGTAGCGCTGGCGGCTGATGCCCCAGTCCCGCAGGCGGAACTGGGTGCGGGAGGCACCGAGGTTTTTCTTGATCAGGGCCACTTCGATGGCGTCGAACGCGCCGGGGAAGTCCAGGCCGTCGAACTCGCCGGAGTTGATCAGTTCGCCGTGTTCGCCATAAGCGTCCTGCCATGGCGCCGGGGTCTGGTCACCGGCGCTGGTACGCACCACGGCCTTGATCGGCAGGTTGTACTTGTGGGCGAATTCGAAATCGCGCTCGTCGTGGGCCGGAACAGCCATGACGGCGCCGTCGCCGTAGTGCATCAGCACATAGTTGGCGACCCATACCGGGAGTTTTTCGCCGGTGAGCGGATGCTCGACGAACAGCGAGGTCGGCAGGCCTTTCTTCTCTTGAGTGGCGACATCGGCTTCCGCGACGCTGCCACCTTTGCATTCGGCAATGAACGCCTGCAGCTCGGGGTTGTTGCGGGCGGCCAGGGTCGCCAGCGGATGCTCGGCGGCCACGGCGACATAGGTGGCGCCCATCAGGGTATCCGGACGGGTGGTGAAGACTTTCAGATTGCCCGCTTCGCCAATGGAGGCGACGTCGTAGGGGAACTGCACTTCCATGCCCCGGGACTTGCCGATCCAGTTGCGCTGCATGGTCTTGACCTGTTCAGGCCAGCCGGTCAGCTCGTCGAGACTCTCCAGCAGTTCATCCGCGTAGGCGGTGATCTTGAAGTAGTACATCGGGATTTCGCGCTTTTCGATCAGCGCGCCGGAGCGCCAGCCGCGACCGTCGATCACCTGCTCGTTGGCCAGTACGGTCTGGTCCACCGGGTCCCAGTTCACGGTGCCGTTCTTGCGGTAGATCACACCTTTTTCGAACAGGCGGGTGAACAGCCATTGTTCCCAGCGGTAGTAATCAGGCTTGCAGGTGGTGACCTCGCGGGACCAGTCCACCGCCAGGCCCAGGCTGCGCAGCTGGGTCTTCATGTAGGCGATGTTTTCGTAGGTCCACTTGGCGGGGGCCACGTTGTTCTTCATCGCGGCGTTTTCCGCCGGCATGCCGAAAGCGTCCCAACCCATGGGTTGCAGGACATTCTTGCCTTGCATGCGCTGGTAGCGGGAGATCACATCGCCGATGGTGTAGTTGCGCACATGCCCCATGTGTAGCTTGCCGCTGGGGTAAGGGAACATCGACAGGCAGTAGTAAGTCTCCTTGCCTGGCTGTTCACTGACTTCAAAGGACTTTTGCTCGTCCCAGAACGACTGGGCGGCGGCTTCGATTTCACGGGGCTGATAGTGTTCGTGCATGGCTACTTTTGTACTGAATGGGGTGGCCCAATCCTCTTCGTTGCCATGCTGGACGCAGACGACGCCTGATGCGGCGTTTTCGATGCCCAGCCGAGCTGGAAGTGGAGTTACAGGAAGCGCCGTAGCATACATGACCGTGCTCTGCCGAGGGAAACCCTGATTGCGTGCCGGGGCATTGTCGATACCCGGTGACGGCCGCTGTTCAGGGCCGTTGGTCGCGGCGCCCTGCCGGTTTGCCCAGCGAAGCTAAGCTTCTCAATGGGGAGTGAGTCTTATCTTCAATGAGGTGAGGGATGGTTGAATCACAACGTAAAGTAACTACACCTGAGTTGTACGAAAAACTGATCGATCGTCTCGGGGTGGCCCTGGACGCTGCAAGAACCGCCGGTCGCTTGCGCGATGAACGCCCGGCAGAGCTGGAACTGCGTGGCTTGACCCCCGCAGAGTTCGAGCTGGTCAAGGCTTACCTTGAGCAGGTCGGGCATCAAGCCCCCACAAGTGGGGCTCAGCTACTCAAGCGCCTCGATACGCCCCGTTCGGCCAAGGTTGTATGGCTCAAGGATCGGACGCCCACCAGGGATGCTGTAAAAGTCCGGTCACTGCAGTTCAAGTAAAGCCGGATTCACGCTTGTCGCTTTTTTTGGTTCAAGGTTATTTCGAATCTGTTGTCGCTTTGCGTCAACCCACCTAGGCTTCGGGCATCTATGGAGATGCCCGATGCCGTTTCGCTATTTCATCAAACAACTTTTATTGCCGCCCGGCATTCTTTTGCTGTTGTTGGTGCTTGCCTGGTGGTGGCGCAACTCCCGGCCGCGCCTGGCTCGCCTGTGTTTCATTGCAGGGGTGGGCGGTTTCTGGCTGATGAGTTTGCCTGTGGTGGTGCAATGGAGCGCCAAGGCGCTGGAGCGCGAGCCACCGCTGCCTCGCAGCGAATGGGTGACGCTGGCGCAACGTGCCGATGCCATCGTGGTGCTTGGTTCGGGCCGCGATCGCGGTGACCTGGCCTGGGGTACCGACCAGCCCACCGGCATCGGTCTGGAGCGCCAGCGGTATGCGGCGCGACTGGCCAAGGCATCGGGATTGCCGGTGCTGACCAGCGGCGGCTTGCACTATGGCTCCCCGCCGAGTGAAGCGAAATTGATGGCCGATTCGATGCTCGATGATTTTGGTGTCACCGTGCGCTGGCAGGAAGGGCGCAGTCGCACGACCTGGGAAAACGCCCAGATGAGCGCCGAGATGTTGCTGCCGCAGGGCATCAGACGAGTCGTGGTGGTGACCCATGCGTCGCACATGCCACGGGCAGTCTGGAGTTTCGAGCGCTCGGGGTTTGAAGTGGTTCCTGCACCGGTGGGCTTTCTGGGGCAGGACAATGCCCGCCCGCTGGGCGGCTGGATGCCGGAGTTCAAGTCGATCTGGCAATCGGGGCAGTTGATGAACGAGGCGGTGGGGCAGGTGGGGTATAGGTTGTTTTATCGTTGAAGTGTTCCCGGATCGTTCCCACGCTCCTGCGTGGGCACGCCTCAAGGGACGCTCTGCGTTCCAAGGCGGGCTGGCGTCGGCCACCAATGACGCGGAGCGTCACGGGCTGCATTCCCACGCGGAGCGTGGGAACGAGCAACCTTAAACCGTCTTGGCCATCCGTCCCGCCATCAACGCCCAGCCCAGCAGCAACACGCACACGATGATCAGCGGCCACGAGCGCCATTGCAGGTAGGGCGTCAGCCCGTGCATCGGCACCACTTCGCCGTACAGCACGCCACGCTCGAATTGCGGGATCTGTACGGTGATCTGGCCGAAGGGGTTGATCAGGCCGGTGACGCCGTTGTTGGTGGAGCGGATCATCCAGCGACCGGCTTCCAGGGCGCGCATCTGCGCCATTTGCAGGTGTTGCAGCGGGCCGATCGAGGTGCCGAACCAGGTGTCGTTGCTGATGGTCAGCAGCAGGTCGCTGCGCGCCGAGAGGCCAGCGGCGAACTCCGGGTAGACCACTTCATAGCAGATGAACGGCGCGATCTGGTAACCCTTGGCTTGCAGCAAAGACTGGTCGGCCGGGCCCCGGGCAAAGTCCGACATGGGGAGATCGAAGAACGCGATCAACCCCCGCAGAATGTCCTGCAACGGCACATATTCGCCAAATGGCACCAGTTTTTGCTTCAGATAAGTGCCGTCACCTTCACCGGTCACGGTGATGCCGTTGAAGTAACGCTTCTGCTGGTGCACCAGTTGGCGAATCGGAACGCCGGTAATCAGCGCTGAATTTCGCTCGGCGGCGAAGGTGCCCATCATGTCCAGATAGCCCTGGGCAGATTCCTTGAGCACCGGCACAGCTGTTTCCGGCCAGATCAGCAGGTCGACCCGTTTGGAGGCAAAACTCATGTCGCGGTACAACGCCAGTTGCGCGTTGAGTTGCTCGGGGTCCCACTTCATGCTTTGTTCGATGTTGCCCTGGATCGCCGCGACGCTCAGCGGATCACCCGAAGGGCTGGTCCAGGCATGGTCTTTGAGCGCCATGCCGGCGACCCACGGGCCGATCAGCAGGACCACGCCTGCTGCGATAAAGCCTTTGCGCCCGGCGCGGATCAACCGTGGCGCGTTGTACAGCAGCGCGGCGGTGAGGGCCAGGGTGAAGGAAATCAGCCACATCCCGCCCAGCGGCGCGAGGCCGGCCAAGGGGCCGTCAAGTTGGCTGTAACCGGAATACAGCCACGGAAACCCGGTGAGGAACCAGCCGCGAAAGGCTTCCTGGCCCAGCCACAGGGCGGCGAAGGCCAAGGCGTCGGCCAGCGGGGCTTCGTTACGCCGCAACCACCGGGCCCAGAGCCAGGCGGGCAGGGCGAAAAACCAGGCAATGGCGGCGATGAACAGCAGCATCAAGAAACCGGCGAGCAGCACCGAGGCGCCGCCGAAGTTGTGAATGCTGACATAGATCCAGCTGGTGCCGGCGCCAAACAGGCCGAAACCGAAGCACCAGCCACGGCCGAGGGCCTGGCGCGGTGAAAGCTCGCGCAGACCGGCATAGAACAGCCCGACCGCCAGCAGTGCCAGCGGCCAGATGTCGAACGGCGCCAGGGCCAGGGTGGTGATCGCGCCAGCCGCCATGGCCAGCAGGTTACCGGGCCAGCCGGGGCGGGTTGTCCAGCGCATGTGTGTCCTTAGCGGGTCTCGCAGGGTTTATCGGGCAATGGGTGACAGGCGCAGCAAGTGAATCCGACGGCTGTCGGCGTTCAGGATGCGAAAGCGCCAGGAGCCGATTTCCGTGGTTTCATTGCGCTTGGGCAGGTGCCCGAAAGCACTCATCACCAGGCCGCCGACGGTGTCGAACTCATCGTCGGAGAATTGACTGTCGAAAAACTCGTTGAAGTTCTCGATCGGCGTCAGGGCCTTGATCAGGAAGTCGCCGCTGGGCAGCGGCTTGATGTAGCTGTCTTCCTCGACGTCGTGCTCGTCTTCGATGTCGCCGACGATCTGCTCGAGCACGTCTTCGATGGTGACCAGTCCGGCCACGCCGCCGTATTCGTCGATGACGATGGCCATGTGGTTGTGATTGGCGCGGAATTCACGCAGCAGCACGTTCAAGCGCTTGGACTCGGGCACGAAGGTGGCCGGGCGCAGCAAGTCCTTGATGTTGAAACTGTCGCCGTTCTCCTGAAGGATCAGCGGCAGCAGATCCTTGGCCAGCAGCACGCCCATGACGTCGTCATGGCTCTCGCCGACTACCGGGTAGCGCGAGTGAGCGGAATCGACCACGGCGGGCAGGAATTCGCGAGGTGTCTGGGTCGCCTTGATGCTGACCATCTGCGAACGGGGGACCATGATGTCCCGCACTTGCAGGTCAGCGACCTGGATGGCGCCTTCGACGATGGCCAGCGCTTCGCTGTCCAGCAGTTTGTTCTGGTGTGCATCGCGCAGCAGCTCCAGCAGCTCCTGGCGGTTTTTCGGCTCATGGGCAAAAGCCTGGGTGAGCTTGCCCAGCCATGACTTCTGCCCGTTGCTCGATCGATCTTCGCTCATAGCGATTACTCTGAATCCTTTGTCGTTACAGGTTGATGTATCAGTGTTCGTCGCCGGCGTAGGGGTCGGGGTGACCCAGCTCTGCAAGCAACGTTCGTTCCAGCGATTCCATTTCCTCGGCTTCGTCATCTTCTATATGGTCGTAACCCAATAGATGCAAGCAGCCGTGAATCACCAGATGGGCCCAGTGGGCCTCAGCGGTCTTGCCTTGTTCGGCCGCTTCGCGCTCCACCACCGGGATGCAGATCACCAGATCGCCCAGCAGCGGAATGTCGAGCAGTTCGTCGGGCACGTCGGCGGGGAACGACAACACATTGGTGGCGTAGTCTTTCTGCCGCCAGGTGTGGTTCAGCTCGCGGCCTTCGGGCTCGTCCACCAGGCGGATGGTCAGTTCCGAGTCGGCGCTGCGCTGGCGCAGGGCCAGCTCGCACCATTGGCGTAACTGAGCCTCGCTGGGAGCGGGGCGTTCGCTGGCCAGTTGCAGGTCAAGTTCAAGCATCGTGGCGATTGCCCTTCTCAGCGGTCGCCAGCTCATCCTGATGATTCTCGAAGCGCTCGTAGGCTTCGACGATGCGCTGCACCAATGGATGGCGCACGACGTCCTTGGGCATGAAATGCGTGAAACTGATGCCCGGCACGTCCTTGAGCACCTGGATCACATGGTTCAGCCCGGATTTGGTGCCGCGGGGCAGGTCGACCTGGGTGATGTCGCCGGTGATCACCGCGGTGGAGCCGAAGCCGATCCGGGTCAGGAACATTTTCATCTGCTCGACCGTGGTGTTCTGGCTTTCGTCGAGGATGATGAAGCTGTTGTTCAGCGTACGGCCACGCATATAGGCCAGCGGTGCGACCTCGATGACCTGGCGTTCGATCAGCTTGGCGACGTATTCGAAGCCGAGCATTTCGTACAGTGCGTCATACAGCGGACGCAAGTACGGGTCGATTTTCTGGGCCAGGTCGCCGGGCAGGAAACCGAGTTTTTCCCCCGCTTCAACCGCCGGACGCACCAGCAGGATACGGCGCACCTGTTCGCGTTCCAGCGCATCGACGGCGCAGGCCACGGCCAGATAGGTCTTGCCGGTACCGGCCGGACCGATGCCGAAGTTGATGTCGTTGCCCAGGATTTCCTTCACGTAGCGCTGCTGATTCAAGCCGCGAGGGCGAATCATGCCTTTTTTCGTGCGCAAGGCCACGGCAGGTTCCGACGGAGCGTGGTTCTCGAGTTCTTCGAGGGCCGACTCCTGCAGGAACAGGTGGACGGTGTCCGGCGACAACTCGCTTCCCTTGGTTTCCCGATAGAGGCGGCGCAGCAGGTTTTCCGCGGAGGAGGTGTGCTTGGGTTCGCCGATCAGTTCGAACTGGTTTCCGCGGTTGCGGATCTCGATGGCCAGGCGCTGTTCGATCAAGCGCAGATGCTCGTCGAATTGCCCGCACAGATTGGCGAAGCGGCGAGCCTCAAAGGGCTCGAGAATGAAACGATGTGGTTCGATGGGTGCGTTCAAGGTCGTTTTTAGCCGCCCTGGGGCAATTAAGATGAAATCAAGGATAACGCCAGTAGGCTGGGTGCGAAAGCTCTTAAAGAGGCGAATCTGATCACAGGGTTGGCACAACCCATTGTGGGAGCGAGCCTGCTCGCGATAGCGGCGTCACATTCAACATCGATATTGACTGTCACGCAGCTATCGCGAGCAGGCTCGCTCCCACAGGAAACTTTGTGTTACTGGACCAACGAGCCGCGCAGGGAGTGCGGTTGCGCGGCATCGATGTGGACGTCGGCGAACTGACCGATCAGGGCCGGAGTGTCGCAGCGGAAGTTGACGATGCGGTTGTTTTCGGTCCGCCCTTGCAATTCGCCCGGGTCTTTTTTCGAGTAATCGGTCACCAGAATCCGCTGGACGGAGCCGACCATCTGTCGGCTGATCTCGAAACCTTGCTGGTTCAAGCGATGTTGCAAGGCGTTGAGCCGTTCTTTTTTCACCTCTTCTGGTGTCTCGTCCGCCAAATCGGCGGCCGGAGTGCCGGGACGCTGGCTGTAGACGAAGGAATAGGAAAAATCGAAACCCACGTCTTCGATCAGCTTCATGGTCTGCTGGAAATCCTTCTCGGTTTCGCCGGGGAAACCCACGATAAAGTCCGAACTGATGCAGATCCCCGGCACCGCCGCCCGCAGTTTGCGCAGCTTGGATTTGTACTCCAGCGCCGTGTGGTTGCGCTTCATGGCCGCCAGGATCCGGTCGGAGCCCGATTGCACCGGCAGGTGCAGGTGCTTGACCAGTTCAGGCACTTCGGCATGGGCCTGGATCAGGCTGTCGGAGAACTCCAGCGGGTGCGAGGTGGTGTAGCGGATGCGGTCGATGCCCTCCACGGCCGCCACCACGCGGATCAGCTCGGCGAGGTCGGCCAGGCGCCCATCGTGGGTCAGGCCGCGATAACCGTTGACGTTCTGCCCCAGCAGCGTCACTTCCCGCACGCCGTGTTCCGCCAGGTGGATGATTTCGGCAATCACGTCGTCGAACGGCCGGCTGACTTCTTCGCCCCGGGTATAGGGCACCACGCAGAACGTGCAGTACTTGCTGCAACCTTCCATCACCGACACGTAGGCGCTCGGGCCGTCGATACGGGGTTCGGGCAGGTGGTCGAATTTTTCGATTTCCGGGAACGAAACGTCGACCTGCGGCAGTTTGGTGATGCGCGCGGCGTCGATCATCTCCGGCAGACGGTGCAGGGTCTGCGGGCCGAAGACCACGTCCACGTAGGGTGCGCGGTCACGAATGGCAGCGCCTTCCTGGCTGGCCACGCAACCGCCCACGGCGATGACCATTTCCGGGTTGGCCAGTTTCAGTTCACGCCAGCGACCGAGCTGGGAGTACACCCGGTCCTGGGCGCGCTCGCGGATGGAGCAGGTGTTGAGCAGGATCACGTCGGCGTCTTCGGCACGGGCGGTGACTTCCAGGGCCTGGTGTTCACCCAGCAGATCGACCATGCGCGAGCTGTCGTACTCGTTCATCTGGCAACCGTGGGTTTCGATGTAAAGCTTCTTGGCCATGGACGGAGTCATCACGTGATTCAAAGAACCGCGCATTATAGGGAACAAGTCACCCGGTTCCTACCGCTGCGCGAGCAGTGGCTATGCTATAGTTCGCGCCCTCATTTTTACCCGCCGATGTATTTCGCCTGCCATGACCAAACGTGAAGCTCCAATCTACAAGGTGATTTTCCTCAACCAGGGCCAGGTGTTCGAAATGTACGCCAAGCAGATCTATCAAAGTGATCTGTGGGGCTTCCTGGAAGTCGAAGAATTCGTCTTTGGCGAGCGCACGCAAATGGTCGTCGATCCGAGCGAAGAAAAGCTCAAGGCGCAGTTCGAAGGTGTGGTGCGCAGCTTCGTGCCGATGCATTCGATCGTGCGTATCGACGAGGTCGAGCGCCTGGGCACCCCGAAAATCAGCGAAGCCCGCGGCGCGGTCGGCAATGTCATGCCGTTTCCGATGCCGATGCCTGAGAAGTAAGCGCCAAGACTGAGTTGCCCCCAATCGCGAGCGGGCTCGCTCCCACACTGGATCTTCTGTGTGCACATTATTTGTGAACACCCGGGATTAACTGTGGGAGCGAGCCTGCTCGCGATTAGGCTCTCAAGGCCGTGGTGGATTCAGGGCAGTGGCGAGAAGGGCGTGCGCCCGTCGGCGTTCTGCAATTCCATCAGGTATTTGCGGAAGATCTGCCCCAGCACCTGTGTCGCGACTTCCAGTTCGTCGCGGGGCATCTGTTCGGCGACTTCGTCGGCGGTGTCCAGGGCTTCTTCGGCGCCATTGACCGCCGCCATCTTCAAGACAATGTAGGCCTGCACGTTATTGGCCGGCACGCCTTCGCCATGGAAGAACATGCCGCCCAGCTTGTATTGCGCCTGGGCATGGCCTTGCAGTGAGGCTTTTTCGAAGTAGCTGAGGGCCAGTTTGAGGTCGCGCGGCGCAGCCTTGCCGTCGTAGTAGAACTCGCCCAACTCGTATTGCGCTTGTGCATCGCCCGCGTCCGCCGCTTTTTGACAGGCGTCGAGTGCCGGTGCGAGATCTTGTGGCTGGGTGTTGAGCGTGCAACGGCCCATCGCCGGGATCAACAACGAGTTGCCGCCTGCTTGTGCGTTCGCCAGCAGCGGCTGAAGGAGCAACAGGCAGCCCAGGGCAAGGGTGCGGCCGGTGCGGTTCATGGGAATCGACTTACCTCTGAGGGGCACGCGGACCCTCCGGGGGATCCAATAAGCGCGCATTATGAAATAAGCAGGGCCATCCTTACAAAGTCTTTACTCGTTTTTCTGCTGCGAGGGAGCGCTAACGGCAGCTTCGAGGGCTAATACGTAGGAAAAGGGGCAAGAGGTTGTCGTCAATCACTGACGCCAGCGTCAGCCGGCGTCAGTTATCCACAGGCTTACTTCAACGCGGCGAAGGCCCGCTCAGCGGCGTCGAGGGTGATCTTCAGCTCGGCCTCGCCATGGGCGATGGAGGTAAAGCCGGCTTCGAACGCGCTCGGAGCCAGGTACACGCCACCGTCGAGCATCAGGTGGAAGAAACGCTTGAAGCGGTCAGCGTCGCTGGCCATCACATCTTCGAAGGTCACGATGTCATCGGCGCCACTGAAGTACAGGCCGAACATGCCACCGGCCTGGGTGGTCACGAACGGAATGCCCGCTGCGTCGGCACGAATCTGCAAACCGTCGAGCAGACGGGTGGTGTAGTCGGTCAGCTCGGCGTGAAAGCCCGGGCGGCTGATCAGACGCAGGGTGGTCAGGCCGGCGGCCATGGCCAGCGGATTGCCTGACAGCGTACCGGCCTGGTAGACCGGACCCAGCGGCGCGATGCATTCCATGATGGCACGCTTGCCGCCGAAGCAACCGACCGGCATGCCGCCGCCGATGATCTTGCCGAAGGTGCTCAGGTCCGGTGTCACGCCGTAGTGGGCCTGGGCGCCGCCGAGGGCTACGCGGAAACCGGTCATCACTTCGTCGAAAATCAGCACCACGCCGTGCTGGTCGCACAGGCTGCGCAGGCCTTCGAGGAAACCCGGCGCCGGCGGTACGCAGTTCATGTTGCCAGCCACAGGCTCGACGATGATGCAGGCCACTTCTTGGCCGACTTCGCCGAGCATCTTCTCGACTTCTTCGAGGTCGTTGAACGGCAGGGTCAGGGTGTGCTTGGCAAACGCTGCGGGCACACCGGCCGAACTCGGTACGCCTTGGGTCAGCGCGCCGGAACCGGCCTTGACCAGCAGGCTGTCGGAGTGGCCGTGGTAGCAGCCTTCGAACTTGATGATGCTGTCGCGACCGGTGAAGCCCCGCGCCAGGCGAATCGCACTCATGGTTGCCTCGGTGCCGGAGCTGACCATGCGCACCATTTCCATCGACGGCACGATCGAGCAGACCAGGTCGGCCATCTCGGTTTCCATGGCGGTCGGGGCACCGTAGGACAGGCCATGCTGCAATTGGTTGCGCACCGCTTCCAGCACGTCCGGATGGCTGTGGCCGAGGATCATCGGGCCCCACGAACCGACGTAGTCCACATAGCGCTTGTCATCTTCGTCCGTCACGTACGCGCCTTCGGCGTGCTTGAAGAACAGCGGGGTGCCGCCAACGCTCTTGAACGCACGAACGGGGGAGTTCACGCCGCCGGGGATGTGCTTCTGGGCGTTGGCAAACAGGGTTTCGGAACGGGACATGGTTGGGCTCTCGAAATCGAAAAATTATTTGATCTGCAACAGATCGTTGAAGGCACGGGCGCGGCGCGTCACTTCCTGGGGGCTGTCGGCGCCGAACAGACCGTGGACCACGGCCAGCAGGTCGACACCGTGAGCCACCAGCGGGGCGGCGTTGTCCAGCGTGATGCCGCCGATGGCGCACACCGGTATATGCAGTTTGATCCGGGCCTGGTCGAGCAGTTCAAGGTTTGCACTGGGTGCGCCGGGCTTGGTGTTGGAGTTGAAGAAGCGTCCGAACGCGACATAGCTGGCGCCCTCGCTGGCGGCCTGTTCGGCCAGTTCCAGGCTGGAATGACAGGTGGAGCCGATGATTGCGTCGCGCCCCAGCAGAGCCCGTACTGGCGCCAGAGGGCCATCGGTCTGGCCCAGGTGAACGCCGACGCCCAGGCGCGCGGCCAGTTCGGCGTCGTCGTTGATGATCAATCGGGTCTTGTAGCGCTCGCACAGATTGCGCAGCGCTTCGGCTTCGCGCAGACGGCGGGCTTCGTCGCTGCTTTTATCACGGTATTGCAGCAGGGTGACGCCACCTTCCAGTGCCGCTTGCACATACGCGAGGAATTTGCCGGCCAGCAGTTGGCTATCGGTGATGGCGTAAAGGCCACGTAGTTTCATTCCACAGCCTCCGGGGCTACGAGCAGAAATCCAGCGGCAGGCGACGCGGGACGAACTGGCCTTTGCCCAGCTGTTCGGCATCGCGCAGGGTGCGCCAGGTGTAATCCAGTGCTGTCTTGACCGCGCTGGCGAGGTGTTCGCCCTGGGCCAGTCGTCCAGCCAGGGCGCTGGCCAGGGTGCAGCCGGAACCATGGTAGCTGCCGGGCAAGCGCTGGCAGGTGAAGGTTTCGCGGCGACCATCGCGGCTGTACAGGCGATTGTGGACTTCATGTTCGTCGCCGTGACCACCGGTGATCAACAGGTGTTTGACGAAGGGCAGCAGTTTTTCGGCGCATTCATCGGCGCTGCCCTCTGGCAGTTCGGCGAGGATGCGTGCTTCCGGCAGATTGGGGGTGGCGATGATTGCCAGGGGTAACAGGCGTTCGCGCATGGCGTAGCCGACTTCATCCTTGCCCAATCGTCCGCCGCCACCGGCACGCAGCACCGGGTCGCAGACCATGGGCAAATGCGGGTGCGCCTGCAGCAGTTCGACTACCGTGTCGACCATTTCCAGTGAGCCGAGCATCCCCAGCTTGACCGCCGCTACCTGCGAATCGTTGAGCACGGCATTGGCTTGCGCCAGCACCCACTCCCGATCGAGCACGCGGAAATCGCTCACGTTAACCGTGTCCTGCACGGTCAACGCGGTAACGGCCGGGGCGGCATGACAACCCTGGGCGAGCAGGGCTTCGATATCTGCCTGCAAACCGGCGCCACCACTGGGGTCGTGGCCGGAGAGACAGAGGACAACGGGGCGAGAGCTGTAGATATTCATGGTGCGCGAGCTTACCACCAAACCTGTTTTGTCGGTGGTCGGACTCTGAGGGTTTTATGCGGAACTGCTTGCTCTGATGATTGCTTTTGACCCACCCGTTGCCGACCTGACCAAAGCAACAGCTCTATCTCAATGCTTGGCGCTGGAACGCCCGTTCTAGAGCCATCTGTAGGAAAAATTTCAATGGTGCAAATTGGCCATCAGCGGCTATGCTAGAAATGGATCCAACCAATAACAGGTAATGCCGGTTTTACGTCTACTCAGGGAATGGGGGGCTTCCTGATTCAACCGGACAGGCCACGCTGGGGCTTAAATGCGCTATTTGCTGATGTTGCTGCTGTGCTTGCCCGCTTTGGCAAGCGCCCTCGAATTCGATGAATTCACCCAAAGCCTGCCCTTGGGCCATGCCCTGCAGGTGTTTGAAGACACCCACGGTACGGCTACCATCGACGACGTCCTGGCAGAGGCTGCGGCGGGTCACTTCAAGCCCCATGACAAGGCCACGCTGAACGCTGGTTATTCGCGCTCGGCATTCTGGCTGAAAATAGACCTGCACTACCGTCCCGGCAATCCGGACGCCCAACGCACCTGGTTGTTGGAGCTGGCCTATCCGCCGCTGGACCATTTGGATTTGTATCTGCCTGATAGCGCCGGGGCGTATCGCCTGGTTCGCCAGACCGGCGATGCCTTGCCGTTCGCCAGCCGTGAAATTCGCCAGAACAACTACCTGTTCAGCCTGGACTTCAAACCTGAACAACGCCAGGCCGTGTACCTGCGCCTGCAAAGCCAGGGTTCGATCCAGGCGCCGCTGACGTTGTGGTCGAGCACGGCCTATCTTGAGCAACAACCTGTGCGCTTGTACGTGTTGGGCACCATCTATGGCGTACTGCTGGGGATGCTGGTCTACAACCTGTTCATTTACCTGAGCGTGCGGGACACCAGTTACCTTTATTACATCGTTTATATCGCCTCGTTCGGCCTGTATCAGTTGTCGGTCAACGGAGCGGCCGTGGAGTATTTCTGGCCGGACAACCCCTGGTGGGCCAATGCCGCAACCCCCTTTTTCATCGGCTGTGCGGGTCTGTTCGGCAGCCAGTTTGCGCGCAGCTTCCTGCAAACCGCGCAACACAGTCGTTGGCTTGACCGGCTGCTGCTGGCGCTGATCGTCTACAGCGCGGTAGTGGTGGGCCTGTCGCTGATGACCAGTTACGCCTTGGCCTTGCGCCTGGCGACGGCATTGGCGCTGGTATTTACCGTGGTGATTTTCGCCGCCGGGCTGTTCGCCTGGTGGCGTGGCCTGCGGGTGGCGCGTTATTTCATCATCGCTTGGTCGGCGTTTCTGCTGGGGGGTGTGGTCAACACGATGATGGTGCTCGGTTATCTGCCGAACGTATTCCTGACCATGTACGCCAGCCAGATCGGCTCGGCCATCGAAGTAGCGCTGTTGTCCCTGGCCCTGGCCGACCGTATCAATGCCATGCGCGAGCAGCAGGCCCAGACGCTGTTTGACGCCGGGCAGAAACTTGAAGTGCTCAACCAGCAATTGGCCCATGGCAACAAACTCAAGGATGAATTCCTCGCCACCTTGACCCATGAGCTGCGCACGCCGATGAATGGCGTGATCGGTTCGCTGGAGTTGATGGAAACCGTCGAAATGAACGAGGAGCTGACCCAGTATCAACAGACCGCCGCAGGTTCTGCGCGGGACATGATGCGCATGGTTAACGGCATCCTCACCCTTACCGAGTTGCAGGCCGGCAAGCTCAAGGCCTATCCGGCGCCGTTCAGCCTGCGCGCGATGGTCGACGCCTTGCAGGTGCAGTTCGGTGCCAATGCGGCGGTCAAGAGCCTGGATTTCAAGGTCGACGTGGCACCCGGCCTGACGGACCGGCTGATCGGTGACAGTGGCAAGCTGGCCCAATGCCTGGAATGCCTGCTGGACAACGCCGTCAAGTTCACCCGCACAGGGGGCCTGGCGCTGCGGGTCAGTGGCAGGCCGTCGGGGCTCGATCGGCTGGTGCTGTCCTTTGCCGTGATCGACACCGGTATTGGTTTCACGGACCTCGGGGAGGCGAGCTTGTACCAGCGCTTCTTCCAGCTGGACGGTTCCATGACTCGGGAATACGGCGGTCTCGGCGTGGGGCTGGCGATCTGTCGGCAGCTGGTGGAGTTGCTGGGCGGACGCCTGACTCACACCTCCGAACCCGGTCGCGGCAGCCGATTCCAGTTGGATGTCGAGGTGGAAATGGCCGTGCCCGTGGAGGCGCCCACGCCATTTTCGTTCAGCCCGCGAGAAAGCGCGCGGTTGCCTCAGGATTGCACGGTGTTGCTGGCTGACGACAACAGCATTGATCTGCTGGTGATGCGCGGCATGTTGCTCAAGCTCGGTTACCGGGTGCGTACCGCCGACAGCGGCCGCGCGGCACTGGATATGCTGCAGGGCGAGAGTGTCGACGCCGTGCTGCTCGATTGCCAGTCGCCACCGCTGGACGGGGTGTCGGTCTGCTGTCAGATCCGTACGCTCGCCGGCTGCGAGGACCTGCCGGTGTTTGTGGTCAGTCCCAATCCGAATCACGAGCGCTGCACGTCGGGCGCGTTGACCGATTACCTGAGCAAACCGGTGAAATTCGAGGTGTTGCGCACGATTCTGCAACGGCGGGTACTTTGTCCAAAACAGGGTGAAAGCGCCGATATTTAGGCGGGTATGACACTTTGTTCGGCCCTGGGGCGGTGCTTAACTGAACCTCTGCTGGCCGACCAAGGAGCCCTGTCATGAACCTGCACCAGTTCGCCGAAACCCACGAGGTCACCAATCAGCCACCGTCCCTGGATGGCGCCAACCTCTATCGCATCGACCTGCCGCTGCAACAGTGGTCGCAGCGTTTTGGTGCGGGTTGGGCGCAAGGGCGGATCGATGCGTATGGCGCACTGGCCGGCGGGCCGCTGATGGAAGCGGGGTTTCTGGCGAACCAGAACAAACCGGTGTTTTCCAGCCACGACCGCTACGGTCATCGCATCGATCTGGTGGAATTCCATCCCGCTTACCACCAGTTGATGCGCACCGCCGTCGAGCATGGCTTGCCCAGCCTGCCATGGGCCCAGCCGCAACCCGGCGCCCACGTCGCCCGAGCCTCGATGACTTATCTGCACAGCCAGGCTGAAGCCGGCACCGGTTGTCCGCTGACCATGACCTTCGCCAGCGTCCCGGCGTTGCGTTTGCAACCGGACCTGGCCGAGCTCTGGGTGCCCAAAGCGCTCGCCACCGAGTACGACCCGCGAAACGTCGGCATGGCCCACAAGGCCGGGGTGACCCTCGGCATGGCGATGACTGAAAAGCAGGGCGGCACCGACGTGCGGGCCAACACCACCAAAGCTTATCCGGTGGGCGCCAGCGGTCCGGGCCAGGCCTATGAGCTGGTGGGCCACAAGTGGTTCTGCTCGGCGCCGATGTGCGATGCCTTTCTGACCCTGGCCCAGACCGACAAGGGCCTGAGCTGTTTCCTGCTGCCGCGCCATCGCCCGGACGACACCCGTAATCAGTTCTATATCCAGCGGCTGAAGAACAAGCTGGGCAACTGTTCCAACGCCTCCAGCGAAGTTGAATTCCGTGGGGCGCTGGCCTGGATGGTCGGTGAAGAAGGGCGAGGCGTGCCGACCATCATCGAGATGGTCGCCATGACCCGCTTCGATTGCATGGTCGGTTCCAGTGCTCTGATGCGCCAGGCCCTGACCCAGGCCAGCCATCACTGCGCGCATCGCAAGGTCGGTGGCAAGTTGTTGAGCGAGCAGCCACTGATGCAAAACGTATTGGCTGACCTGGCGCTGGAAAGTGAAGCCGCCCTCGCCCTGAGCCTGCGCATGGGCCGGGCGCTGGACCACTTGAGTGACGAACACGAGGCCAAGTTCGCGCGGCTGGTGACTGCGGTGGGCAAATACTGGATCTGCAAACGCGCCCCCGCGATGATCAACGAAGCCGCCGAATGCATGGGCGGCGCTGGTTATGTCGAAGACAGCATCCTGCCGCGCCTCTATCGTGAAGCACCGGTGAACTCGACCTGGGAAGGCTCCGGCAATGTACAGTGCCTGGATGTGTTGCGGGCCCTGTCCAAGGAACCGGGCGTGCTTGAAGTGCTGTTCGCCGAGATGGGTGACGGCCACGGCGACAAACGCCTGGCAGCCCACATCGATCGGTTGCACGCGGCGTTCAAGGATACCGCTGACATCCAGTACCGCGCCCGGCAATTGACTGAAGAGATCGCCATCGGCCTGCAAGCCAAGCTGCTGCTGGAAGCGGGCAACAGCGACGTCAGCGATGCCTTCATCGCCAGCCGCCTGGGTTCGGCTGGCCGGGCATACGGCGCCTTGCCCCGAGGCCTGAATGTCGAGGCCATCGTGGCACGCTCCACGCCCCAAGGTTTCTAAACGCCGAACCTGTGGGAGCGAGCCTGCTCGCGAAGGCGTAGGCACATCCAACATCT
>NZ_JAKUDH010000016.1:0-1177 GCF_031570495.1 Pseudomonas sp. JL2 | reverse complement strand
ATCGCGAGCAGGCTCGCTCCCACAGGGGATCTGCGGTGAATGAAGAGTCTGCGGCCACAGGGAGTAGAGGGTGGGAGCGAGCCTGCTCGCGAAGGCGTAGGCACATCCAACATCTTTGCTGACTGATACACCGCTATCGCGAGCAGGCTCGCTCCCACAGGGGATCTGCGGTGAATGAAGAGTCTGCGGCCACAGGGAGTAGAGGGTGGGAGCGAGCCTGCTCGCGAAGGCGTAGGCACATCCCACTTCTCTGGTGACTGATACCCCGCTACCGCGCGCCGGCTCGCTCCCACAGGGGATCTGCGGTGAATGAAGAGTCTGCGGCCACAGGGAGTAGAGGGTGGGAGCGAGCCTGCTCGCGACGGCGTAGGCACATCCAACCTCTTTGCTGACTGATACCCCGCTATCGCGAGCAGGCTCGCTCCCACAGGGATCTGCGGTGAATGAAGAACCTGCGGCTGGCGGCGATCAAGGGTGGGAGCGAGCCTGCTCGCGAAGGCGTCGGCACAGCTAACATCGCTGGTGACTGATACACCGCTATCGCGAGCAGGCGCGCTCCCACAGGGATCTGCGGTGAATGAAGAACCTGCGGCTGGCGGCGTTCAAGGGTGGGAGCGAGCCTGCTCGCGAAGGCGTCGGCACAGCTAACATCGCTGGTGACTGATACACCGCTATCGCGAGCAGGCGCGCTCCCACAGGGATCTGCGGTGAATGAAGAACCAGCGGCTGGCGGCGATCAAGGGTGGGAGCGAGCCTGCTCGCGAAGGCGTAGGCACATCTAACATCTCTGGTGACTGATACACCGCTATCGCGAGCAGGCTCGCTCCCACAGGGGATCTGCGGTGAATGAAGAACCTGCGGCTGGCGGCGATCAAGGGTGGGAGCGAGCCTGCTCGCGAAGGCGG
The DNA here is from genome assembly GCF_031570495.1 of Pseudomonas sp. JL2. Lineage (NCBI taxonomy): Bacteria > Pseudomonadati > Pseudomonadota > Gammaproteobacteria > Pseudomonadales > Pseudomonadaceae > Pseudomonas > Pseudomonas sp. JL2. Next base: position 272 of record NZ_JAKUDH010000016.1, on the reverse strand, counting down.
AGGCACATCTAACATCTCTGGTGACTGATACACCGCTATCGCGAGCAGGCGCGCTCCCACAGGGGATCTGCGGTGAATGAAGAACCTGCGGCTGGCGGCGATCAAGGGTGGGAGCGAGCCTGCTCGCGAAGGCGGAGGCACATCTAACATCTCTGGTGACTGATACACCGCTATCGCGAGCCGGCTCGCTCCCACAGGGGATCTGCGGTGAATGAAGAACCTGCTGCTGGTGGTGATCAAGGGTGGGAGCGAGCTTGCTCGCGATGGCGGCG
>NZ_JAKUDH010000015.1:0-147930 GCF_031570495.1 Pseudomonas sp. JL2 | reverse complement strand
GAAAAACTTAACGTCGTGTCCGGGATTAGTTGACCACTACAATGATATGGAAACTGGTGAGCGGATAGATACTCCGATCATCCCCTAAGCGCTTCACTCGTCCCCCTAATTGCTGCGTTAATCTGATCCAAAAGGAGACAGGGGACAGATTTGTTTTTTGCTTCGCTGCGCTGAGAGTTTTCATCGAATGGATTCGCTTGGAGCAACTGACGGCTAGAAATAAATCTGTCCCCTTTTCCATCTGGCTGTACTACGGCGCTAAGTGGGCCGCGGTGCGAGTCGGCCGCCAATACGGCNTTTTTGCTTCGCTGCGCTGAGAGTTTTCATCGAATGGATTCGCTTGGAGCAACTGACGGCTAGAAATAAATCTGTCCCCTTTTCCATCTGGCTGTACTACGGCGCTAAGTGGGCCGCGGTGCGAGTCGGCCGCCAATACGGCACGAGCGAAGGCAAGGCCCGGGAGCTGATCAAGGCCGGCGTTACCTGGGTGGATTGCGTCTTGGAGCGGATGAGGGAGGCAGCTTGAAAAAAGAGTTGTCCATATGGATTAGCTCTGTTTTCATAGCACCGTGTTCAGCTTTTCAAGCGCGACACCACAGAGAAAGCCCGGCCATTGCGTCGGGCTTTTTTGTGCTTATATGGAAAGAGAAAGAGCCGGCATTATCGGGCTTTTAGTTTCTGATTGGGCCGCCGATACATTCACCACTCATTTCAAATGGATGTAATCGGATGGTCATCTACTTGCTCCTGTCGGGGCTCGGCTTAATGGTTGCTATGCAGCTGGTCATTTTCTGCGTTGCCATAAAAAATTCGTTACCCCAAGCCATGCTCTGCTTAGTCATACCTTTTTACGTGTACGTCTATGCGAAGAAAGACTCACAAGCGAAGGTGTTCCTCTGGGGTTGGTATTTGGGAATTGTTTTGCTCACTGCGGGGGTCGTGGCCTCAGCTTAAAGATATCTCCACATATTTATGAGCCTCGGCATTTGCCGAGGCTTTGTCGTTTTCGGCTCCACTACACCCATTGCTCTGAGCTGGGAGTGCTGCTGGAGCTGATTCAAATTCAGTCATACCTACGGAGTTGAGCGCATGGAATTCCTGCATCGCCTGCTCGACAAGCTTCACTGGGCACTGGCCGGATTGATTGGCGCGATTGCCACCAGTTTCTGGCACCGTGATGACTTGGTAGACCGAAAGGCCTGGGCCATCTTCATTTTCTCGGGTGCGGTCTGTCCCCATTACCTGAGGGGCGTGATTAGTTCCTATTTCGGGATGGTGGAGCCGCGCAGCGTTTCCGGTGTTGGTTTCCTCTTGGGCACCTTCGGTGGTTCACTCATCGCCGCCATCACCCGGGCCATCAAAGCCGCTGACCTCTGGGCGTTTATTCGCCAGAGGTTCGGGGGAGGCAATCCACCATGAACCTTGAACTGATCAACTTCATCGCCTGCGGCATGATCGCCTTGTGGGCATTCTGGTGCGTGGTAAGTGGCAAGGTGAGGGACGGCATCCTCGGGAAGCTGATCTACTCGGCTATCGCCATCAGCGCGTACGTGGTCACTACCCGGCATGACAGCTTTCTGTTCGGCCCGACCACTGCCGGGCTGACGCTGCACATCGCCCTGGCTCTGGCCGGCATCCATCACCTGTTCATGGTCACCTACTGGCAGCGGGTAAAAGCCTGGATCTGCCGACATCTGAACTGTGAGCATTGCATGCGGTGTGACAAGGCGCCCGGCGGGGTCGAACGCCGACCCAAGTAAGTCGGGGTGCGCTTCTCAATTATGCGAAGCCGGGACAGCTGCAAATGGTCCGCCCGTGATCAGCTTGCCTTGCTATTCGAAACGCGCTTTCCTGATATCGCCGTGCTTGTTTTGCAGATAGACGGAGTAAGGCAATAAGAGAGTGTCCGCGACAGCTGAGAGGCCCATGTCGAGTACAATAAGTGCTGGGGCGGGGTGTCCATCGAAGCCAGTGTTTTGCCGTGGTTCCGCATCCAGTGTGCAGTAATCAAAAACTGCACCGCTATAGATTCGTGGAACCGAGTCACAGTGGGAATGCCAGCGAGCCAGTTTACCGCTAGCCACAGCATCATCCCGAAAGGTCGTATTGATCGTCCCGCATCCCGACGCTGAAGCGACCGCGAGCACCAACAGAATGCACCTGAAATTCATTGATTCAAGTCCTTTAGAAGAATTTTGGATTGTAGACGAGTGGGTGGAATCGCGAATTCTCAGTTCATAGGTTTCGACACCTTTCGCGCATCAGCAAATTGTGTCGCGGCACTGGAGAGGGTTATGGCGACGATAAGCGTCAAGCTCAAGTCAACTCGCCGCTGGTGGGTTATTCCGCGGTGAGTTGCGCCGCCTACTTGATCGCCGCTGCCAAGAATGCCGGTTTGCCACAGGGTTTAGTTGTAGCAATTCTGCAGGTGCAAGCTCCCGACGAGATAGCGCGTATGGCGACCTGAACGGCGAAGATGAACTAGTCCAGGTCAACACTCGCGAAACTTGTAGCAGAACTGCTTGTGGCGGATGCTGAGCTGGAAAGGCATGAAACTTTGAAATTTTTGCTGGAACGGGCCCGTCCATTTGATCTCTTTCGAAGTGGTCTTGGGCTAGCTTTATCGCCGATTGGGGGCATCGGCGGTGGAATGGGTGGAACCCTGCATAGCGTTCTGCCGTGCGATGTATTCGCGTCGAAACTGATGAAACAACACGCCCGAGGACGAATAATCAATGCCCAAGAAACTTCAGGAAAGCAAGACAGCGACGGCTGCTGAAATTGAGCGCTCCATCCAGGCACTGAACAAAGTGGCAGAACGCCTCTGGGGCGATGGTCGGGAGGCTGAGGCGAAAGCCCTGCTCGATGCCTTGGATGCTTTAAACAGGGCGCTCGACAGGATCAGGATTGGAGAGAGCCGCAGGGTTCTTCATTGAGCGTTTAGAGTTTTACATGACGCCTGCTCGTTCAATGGGTATCACGATTGCGCTGCAGCCACTCATCGACGACCTCTCCAAGCGTTTTAGGTACGCCATCACGTATCCAGGCCATAAAGCCTTTATCAAATTTAAACTTCGCGCCGCAGTGCTCCACCATGAATCTACGGACGTTCTGTGTGTTTCGGTAATTCTTGCAAACTGGCGTATCTCTTGTGAGCTGATCACTGTGCCAATTAAAACTCATGGGCGCGGGCTCCATGCTGAGTGGCCTAATTTGTGAGTTCATGGCATGGGATGCTTGGCGTCTTGCAAGCGGTATCCACACGTCCACGTAACCCTTCTCTCGGGAGGGTTCGAAATCCGGACTGTACTGCTCGAACTCAGGCGCGTCGGCAAGCTCGTATTCGGATTCAGGCAGCCAGTGATTGAAAATCGTGAAGAACGTCTGATGGATCGTCGAGATGTGGCCTTGGTGTCGAAAAACCACATAGTCTTGCCGTGGCACCCTGAAATACCGAAAAGCCGAAGGAAGACCGTCAACGCAGGACACCTCTGTGCCGGCAATGTACTCAAAACTACCGTCCAGTTCAGGATTACAACACAGGCCATAGCTCCAGCTGTTTACCTGGTCTAGAACCTGTCCCAGGTAGGGGGAGAACGCTTGCCATAGGCCGACGATGCCTTCGTTCCTATCGAAGGTAAAACGATCCCCAAGACCCGCTATGAAAAACGCTGCTCTGGTTTCAAAACGGGGTTTGGAGAGTGTTACAAGTTTCCTTTCTTTCATACGTAATGGCTCCACCAGCGAGAGATGTGCATCCTCGTGCCCACGCACCTGCTTCGGAGTGAACCCAAACAGATCGCAGAAGGCGCGCGTAAAAGCTTCATGGGAGCCATAGCCAGCATCCAGCGCTACTTGCAGGATATCCGGTGCGCCTCGACGCAAGGTCAGTGCCGCTTGGCTCAAACGCCGTGCACGGATGTAACGCATCACCGACCAACCCGTCGACACTGCAAACAAACGGGCCAGGGCAAAGGGAGACATGTTGCAATGGCGCGCGACACGTCCCAGATCGAGTTGGGATCCCAGTTCCAGCTCGATGTACCACAAGGCCCTTTCGATACTCAGCATGACGAATCTCGATGAATGCTGAAGCGACGTTATCAAATGAATGGGGACAGTATTTGATCGTTATTGGTTTCCGCTTTCCACGCTAGGGCATATGAACGACCTCCACGTCTGCCTGCGTGCATATCAAGGACGAGCCATAAGGCTACTGCCTACACTGGATTAACTCACTCATCGAAGGATATGGAATGCTCATCGTCTTCAGCGGCCTTCCCGGCACCGGAAAAACGACTATCGCCAATGATCTCGCCGCGACAACAGGCGCCATGTACCTGCGGATCGATACTATTGAGCAGGCGATTCGAAACTCGGGCGCTCTTGCGCAAGATGTGGGGCGCAGTGGTTACATGGTCGCCAATGAGCTTGCGCGGAGTAATCTTCGTTTGGGCCGCACGGTCATTGTTGATTGTGTCAATCCCGTCCTCGAAAGCCGGATCGCGTGGAGCGAAATCGCCTCACAGGCCAGTGTCCGATTAGCAAATATCCAAGTGGTCTGTTCCGATAAAGATGAACATCGACGCCGGGTCGAAACAAGGATGGTTGATGTTCCAGGGCTGACTCCACCAACCTGGCAATCGGTACTGGATCATGAATATGAGCCATGGGATGAAGCTTCGTTTTGCATAGACACAGCCTTGGTCTCTCCGGTGCAAGCGGTCTCGATGATCATCGACCGATTCCTGTCCCGTGAGTAACGTCGGCGCGCGGCGCAGTCCACTCAGAACTCCGTGTCCAGCGCCAACGCTCCCTGAATCCACCGATCCAAACTCCGGTTTTTTCTGTACCTGCCGTTCATCCATTGCCCGGCACTTGCAGTTGCCCAGACATCTCTGATGTTTAAGCGTGGAAATCCCTCGCGTCAGAACGGAGAGCCAACATGGAAATCGACGAGAATGCCCCTGGGAACAAATCCCAGCAGGACGTAACCCGTGGCACGGATAATGAAACAGGCCACGATCCCAAGAAGGACGGCCCCGAGGTTCCATTGCCGGCGGATGACGAGGCTCCTGTCGAGGAGGATATGTCTGATGTGGAGGCGGCCGATTCGGTGGCCAGTGAGCATCCCGACGCTTAGCTTTTGTCCTTGCTGATTTATGGCAAAAGCGGGCGACTTATGAGTCGCCCGTTTTTTGTAGGTCTCAGTTTCTAAAAGCAAGGACTCGGTCCGGTTGTCTACCGCTTGCGCAGACATCAATCCGGGGATCTGCTTGATCTTGCGCGAAAAAATGATGCTGGTATGGTGGCGCCTCGTTTAAATCAGCGTTCAAGAGGGATCTTCTATGCACTCATTTTTCGCCAAGACCTTTGGGGGTCTTACTACCAGCTACTACATCCGCCAATTCCTTTTTGGGCTGGTGTTCGCTGTGATGATCATCTCTTTGGCGGCCAATGGCCCTGGGGGAATCGGTGCCAAGCCTGGGCTGATTGTGTTGGCGGTCATCAACTCATTGCTCTATCCGTATTCTCGATTCGTCTACGAAAGCGTTGTTGGCTACATCATGGGTAACAACGTTTTCTTCGTGAATGCGCTGTTCATGCTGATAGTGAAGGTTTTCACCATGGCGATGTGCTGGTCGTTGGCGATTTTCATAGCACCGGTGGGGCTGGCGTATCTGTTCTGGCGTAATAGCCGGTCGGCGGTTGAGTAAGTCAGCAGTTCAGTGCGTTCGCAGTGATAACTGACGAGAATGGCTAAAGGAAGCCCTACATTGAATCGTAGGGCTCCCTATGACTTCTTTGTTGACACGGTTCCTGTCTTGCGGCCCTGGGTTGTTCAAGTGACGCAGCAAATATTTTAAGAGGCCATCTCTTGTCGAACGTAGAATCTCGCCTGCATGAACTAAAGCTCAATCACATCTACGACGGCTTCAAACAGCTGCTCCCCATTTCTCTGTTCGTCGTTGTATTCGGCGTCGCCTTTGGCCTGGCCGCAGCGCAGTCAGGGCTGAGTGATGTTTCAGCCGTGCTCATGAGCACGCTGGTATTCGCCGGCGCTTCTCAATTTGCTGCGCTGGATCTGTGGGGCCAACAGGTCCCGGTCGTTCCGTTGATGATCACCGTCTTTGCCATCAACGCCCGGCACCTGTTGATGGGCGCCACGCTCTACCCATGGCTACGGGAGCTGCCGGTTGCCAAGCGTTATGGGGTGATGCTGGTGGTCTCGGACGCCAACTGGGCCATGGCGATGCAAGCGTTCAGCCGTGGAAAACCTGGGCTGGGGCTTTTATTTGGCGGTGGCATCGCGCTCTGGGTCGCCTGGATCCTGGGCAGTTGGCTGGGGCTGCACTTTGGCAGCGCCATTGAAGACCCGGTCAGTTTCGGGCTCGACATGGTGATGGGGTGTTTCCTGTTGGCGATGGTCGTGGGCGGGAAGAAGAACCTGCGCATGCTCATCATCTGGACGGTGGCGGCCTGTTCATCGCTGTTGGCCTACTGGTATCTGCCGGCTAACAGTCATGTCGTGGTGGGGGCTTTGGCGGGAGGTATTCTGGGCGCGTTGTGGATGGAGAAAAAACAATGAATATCGACACGGCGGGCCATGGCACCCTGATCATCATCCTGATCATGGCCATCGTGACGTTGGCGACCCGCTGGGGCGGTGTTTTCGTGATGTCGTTCGTGCCGATCAACTATCGGGTGCAGCAATTCATCACGGCAATGTCCGGCTCGGTATTGGTGGCCGTGCTTGCCCCGTTGGCGATCGAGGGTGACAACGGCGCGCGCCTGGCTTTGCTGAGCACCGCAATCATCATGGTGATCGTGAAGAAACCTCTGCCGGCGATTGCGGCCGGGATACTTGCAGCCGCTTTGGTCAGGCAGTTCTGAAACCATGTCGCCCGCTCACAAGCGGGCGATGAATTCCAAGTAACACAGGTCAGAAGTTCAGGGCCAATGCCTCCCCGAACGAGTGGTCCTGAACGCCGGCCATGAAGCGCAGTGGCATCTTCTGTTTTGTTTCGACCGGCGCAATGTCAAAACCACCGACTATTTGACCGTGAAGTGCACGCAGCCGTATCGACTCTTCTTCCTTTGCCTTTGCCATTCTCGCGTGGTTCGCTGCGATTTCATTGAGAGTTGACACGGTACATCTCCGGTGACTGACCAGCAGTGATAAGACGGCCGCCGCGTCAGGGTTACGTCGCCCTGGGGCTGCCATGACAAGTCGGTGCAAACCCTGAGCCAGACGTGGCGGCGAAATGCGCGTCACCTTCCATTAGCGACGAATGGTGGGCACCGGGAAACTCTAACCGCCCACAGATGAATATTTAAAGACGCGGGCGACTTCTCAAGCGTCTGTGTCGGCGCCATAGCCGGCCGGCATGCCTGCCGTCTTGCTGAAGAACGCGACCACGGTGATGCCGATCAGGCTGGTGGCAAGCGCCAGCAGCAGGATCACCTGCTGCGTTCCGACGGGCGCTGCCAGCAGTGCGACCAGCAGCCCCGCCAAGGGCTGTGACAGGTTGTTGAGCAGGGTAATGACGCCGACGGTCTTGCCAAAATCCTTGGCTGGAATGACCTGCTGGCGAATGCTGCGCATGTAGACGTTGAACATCTTGTCGAAGCCGACGATCAGCAGAAATCCGACGACGTAACCCCACACTGTCGGGCTGAATGCTGTGATGAAGGCGCCGGCGGCGATCAGCGTGTAAGACACACTGCCCAAGACTCTCAAGGGCAAGGTCACCCGCGCCAGGAAGAACAGAATGATGATAGTGGTCACGGCCCCGGCTGCCTGTAACCAGGCGTAGTAGTCCTTGCCGGCGCTGTACTCGCCGATCACCATGGCCGCCGAGGTGGCGAGGGTGACGCCGATGATCAGGTTGACCCCTACGGCCAGGCCGATGATTTTTTTCAGCTCGGCCAGGTTGCGGATGTGACCGAAGGCAATGCGCAGCGGGTTCAGCCAGACGTCGTGATGTTGTTCGAAGGTTTCCAGTGTGACCGCGCTGGTGCGCTGCCAGAACAGCATGGCCAGGTCCGCCAGCAGGAACAGTACGGCAATCGCCAGCACCACCCAGTGCCAGGCCCATACCTCCAGCATCAGCGCGGCGATCAGCGGGCCCAGCACCAGCCCGGTCTGGTCGGCGATCTGCGAGTACGACAAGGTCTTGGTGTAGGTGTAATGCTTGAAGATGTAGGGCATCACCACTTCGCGAGCCATGATGCCCTGGGTGGTCAATACACCGCAGACCGCCGAGAGGGCGACGATCCAATAAATGCCGCCAAAAATCATGAAGAGCACCACGGCGGCGATGCACATCACGGCGCGATAAACCTGGCTGATGTGCAGGATTCGAATGGGCGAGAACTTGTCGCACAACGCCCCGCAGATCGGGAACGACAGAAAGCGTGGCAGGGATTCGACGAAGAAGGCCAGGCCCGCCCAGGAGACGCTTTGGGTGGTCTGGAAAACAATCAGCGGGACGATGAACAGCAGTATCTGGTCGGCCAGCCGTGAGAGGAACATTGAAACGAAAAAGGCCAGGTAATCCTTGCGCATGGAGCTCCTTGGAAACGTCGTTGTACGGTATCGGGCCTTGCTGTCAGCGCGCAGTATGATATGGAACTAATATCACTGTTAGCCTCTATATTCACAGGGATGTTCCCTTTTCAGTGAGAACCACCATGTTCAAATCGCGCTCGTTGATTGTTGCGGTTACCTGCTTCGCCCTCGTGGCGGGTTCTACCGCTGTAGTGGCGAACCCGGGTAACGACAAAGGGAACGCCAAATTCGATCAAGGCCAGGGTCAAGGACAAGGAAACAAAGGCGGGCAGGGCAACAAGGGCGGTCAAGGCAACCCAGGTAGCAATCAGGGCGGCAAAGGTAACCAGGGCGGCAAGGGCAATCCATCGGGTGGTGGTGGCGATTGGCACAACGGCCCCAGCATCGACCGCGGCGGCATTCTCGGCCTGGTGAGCGGTCACCGTGATTATTGGAGCCCCGGTCCGCCACTGCCGCCGGGTATCCAGAAAAACCTCGCCCGAGGCAAGCCGTTGCCACCGGGTATTGCCAAGAAGCTGGATGGGCGTTTGTTGGGGCGCCTGCCGCACTATGACGGGTACGAATGGCAGCAGGTGGGCACGGACCTGATTCTGGTGGCGATTGCCACCGGCATCATCTATGAAGTGCTGAACGGTGCGTTCGACTAAAGCGCCAATGGAATAAACAGCAGCCTCATTCGGAGTGATGCCAGTCAGTTAAGCGAATCGCCTGTGGGAGTGAGCAAGCCCGCTCCCACAGGTTTTGCATCAGCTTTCAAGTTGTCGCAGGCGCTTGTACAAGGTGTTGCGGCTGACCCCCAGCCGCCGCGCCAGGTGCGAAATGTTCCCGCCCACCGCCTGCAACTGGCGGTTCAGGTCCTCGACATCGTTCAGGTCGACCATCAGCGGCTCCGGTGTTTCCACCGGCTCCATTTCAAGATCAATGAAGAAGTCGTCTGGCAGATGTTCCGGGCGGATCGGCTGCTCTTCGGCCATTGCCAGGGCCACTTGCAGCACGCTGCTGACCTGGCGCAGATTGCCTGGCCACGGATGGCGTTCGAACAGATCCAGCACTTCGCGGCTCAGGCCGGCCCATTGTGTGGGTTCACGGTGGTGCTCCCAAAGACGTTTGAACAGGGCCTGTTTGTCATTGCGTTCGCGCAGGGGCGGCAGTTCCAGGGTCAGGCCGCCGATGCGGTAGTACAGGTCTTCGCGGAACCGGCCCAGTTGTACCTGTTCGCGCAACGAGCGGTTGGTGGCGGAGATGATGCGAATGTCCACCGGGAACAGCTCGGCGCTGCCCACCGGTTGTACGCAACGCTCCTGCAACACTCGCAGCAATCGGGCCTGGGTCGGGAGGGGCATGTCACCGATCTCATCGAGGAACAGGGTGCCGCGGTCGGCCTTGCGGATCAGGCCGATACTGCCTTTTTGATTGGCGCCGGTGAAGGCGCCTTTTTCATAACCGAACAGTTCCGATTCCACCAGCTCGGCGGGGATCGCCGCGCAGTTGACCGCAATGAACGGCTGCTTGCTGCGGGAGCTGGCCTGGTGAAGGGCTTTGACGAACACTTCCTTGCCGACCCCGGTTTCGCCGTGGATCAGCAGTGGAATGTCCTTCTCCAGCAAGCGTTCGGCCTGGCGTACGGCTTTTTCCACGCGGCTGTCGCCGAAGTGCAGGGTATTGAGGCTGATCACGTTCGCGGCGGGGGCGGACGAGGGCGCTGGCTCGCTGAAGACCCGGGCCTTGACCGTCACCTGTTGCGGGCGTCTGAGCAAACACTGGAAGCGATTGCTCCCCGACGCTTGCAGGGCGAACGGCAGGCCGTCGGGCTGGTTCAGCAGCTCCAGCAGCGAAACCTTGAACAGGCTTTCGATGCTCACCCGTGACAGGCGCAGGCCCAGCAGATTGTCGGCGCGGCGGTTGGCGGAGAGCACCTGGCCGGTTTCATCGAAAATCAGCAGCCCGGCCCATTGGCTGTCGAGGTTGTTCAATCCGGTGTTGAAGGTCAGTTGGAAATGCTCACCGCGAAACAGGTTGAGGATCAGCCGGTTTTCCACGGTCTGGCTCATCATCTTGACCATGCCCAGGGTGTGGGAGGGCGGCAGGTAGCTGTCGCTGGAAACGTCCAGCACTGCGATGACCTTGCGCTCGGCGTCGAAGATCGGCGCGGCGGAGCCGGTCATGAAGCGGTTGGCCTTGAGGAAGTGTTCATCGTGTTCGATGTGCACCGCCTGTTCACAGGCCAGGGCGGTGCCGATGGCATTGGTGCCGCTGCAGCGCTCCATCCAGCTCGCCCCGGCGCTGAAACCATGGGCCAGTTTCGGTTCGATAAAGCGCTGGGTCCCCCACGAGGTCAGCACCTGGCCCTGGTTGTCGGCCAGCATGATCAGGCAATTGGAGTTGCTCAGGATATTCTCGTAATACGGCAGGACTTCCTGGTGGGTGGTCTGCACCAGCGAATGCTGGCTTTCCAGCAACTGGGCAATGCCTTCGGCGGGCAATTGATCGAAGGCAGGCACACTCTGGTGATTCAGGCCAAAGGCGCGGCAGCGGGACCAGGAGGCCTGGATGATGGCTTCGTGGGACAAGGCTGGAGCAGGTGCGGCCATGGGGCACTCTCGCAGATGTTGTTTTTATTGTTGTGATAAGTCTCGCACATCCTCCTTGTGCTGGGGCATGCCTGAATGTCACTTGATACACGAAACCTGTGGGAGCGAGCCTGCTCGCGATAGCGTTTGATCAGTAGCATTGATGTGCCTGACACAAAGCTATCGCGAGCAGGCTCGCTCCCACAGGATCGAAGTCAGGCCGGCCGAAAACCTTTATTCAGTGTTGTTCAAAATTGTTCATTGTCAACCAGCAATCTGTTCAGTTGTTCAGTCAGGTTGTTCATTTTCGTTCATCAACGAACGTTCTTTTCTGAAGGATAAGAGAAAAAATCAACAGGATCATGAGCTTGTGATTTATGGCACGGCTTTCGCTTTTAGACTCGGGTCGCTTGACTCCAAATAATAAAAAGGCCGAGCCATGTCATTAACGCTTGAGCACATTTGTCGCACCGTCGAAGGCCAGACCTGGATCGACGATGCCAACCTGAGTTTCGAACCCGGATCGTTCAACGTTCTGCTGGGCCGCACGCTGTCCGGCAAGACCAGCCTCATGCGCCTGATGGCCGGTCTGGACAAGCCCGACAGCGGTCGCATCCTGATGAACGGCGTTGATGTCACCCAGCGCCCGGTGCGCCTGCGCAACGTGTCGATGGTCTATCAACAGTTCATCAACTACCCGACCATGACGGTGTTCGAAAACATCGCCTCGCCGCTGCGCCAGGCCGGTGTGTCCAACGAGGTGATCCAGAGCAAGGTGCTGGAAACCGCGAAGATGCTGCGCATTGAGAAGTTCCTGCAGCGTCACCCGCTGGAGCTGTCCGGTGGCCAACAGCAGCGCACCGCCATGGCCCGGGCGCTGGTCAAGGACGCCGAACTGATCCTGTTCGACGAGCCTCTGGTGAACCTGGACTACAAGCTGCGTGAGGAACTTCGCCAGGAAATGCGCGAACTGTTCCAGGCCCGCCACACCATCGCCGTCTACGCCACCACCGAACCCAACGAAGCCCTGGCTTTGGGCGGCACGACGACGATTCTGCATGAGGGCCGGGTGATCCAGAGCGGCAAGTCGGCCTCGGTGTATCACCAGCCGCAAACCGTACTGGCCGCCGAGCTGTTCTCCGAGCCACCGATCAATCTCATGCCGGGCCGCATCGCCGGCAATGAAGTAAGTTTCGCCAATTTCGTGCACTTTCCGCTGAACGTCGATCTGCGGCCGGTGGGCGAGGGTGAGTTCCGCTTCGGTGTGCGGCCCAGTCATATTTCCCTGGTGCCGAGCAACGACGACGACCTGGAACTGGCGGTGACCGTCGAGGTGGCCGAGATCAGCGGTTCGGAGACATTCCTGCACGTGCGCAACGAGCATTTCCTGCTGGTGCTGCACTTGTCCGGCGTCCATGAATACGACGTGGATGAGCCGATCCGCATCTACATTCCGACCCACAAACTGTTTGTCTTCGATGCCCAGGGCAAGCTGGTCCAAGCCCCAGGCCAGCGTATTGCGAGGGTTGCCTGATGGCTGAAATTCGTTTGCAGAACCTCGCCCACAGCTACACCAGCACCCCAGCGGGCCCAGAGGATTACGCGATCCGCGAGATGAACCACATCTGGGAGCAGGGCGGCGCCTATGCGTTACTCGGTCCATCGGGCTGCGGCAAATCCACCTTGCTCAATATCATTTCCGGACTGCTGGGCCCCTCTGAAGGCCAAGTGATGTTCGACAGCAAAGTCGTCAACGACCTGACCCCGGAGCGTCGCAACATTGCCCAGGTGTTCCAGTTTCCGGTGGTGTACGACACCATGACGGTGTTCGACAACTTGGCCTTCCCGCTGCGTAACCAGGGCATGGCGGAGGCGAAAATCCACACCAAGGTGCAGGAAATCGCCGAGGTCCTGGACCTGCAGAACCTGCTGGACAAAAAGGCCCGCAACCTCACCGCCGACGAAAAACAGAAGGTCTCCATGGGGCGCGGGCTGGTGCGCGACGATGTGTCGGCGATCCTCTTCGATGAACCGCTGACGGTGATCGACCCGCACCTGAAATGGAAACTGCGGCGCAAGCTCAAGCAGATCCACGAGCAGTTCAATATCACCATGGTCTACGTCACTCACGACCAGTTGGAAGCTTCTACCTTCGCCGACAAGATCGCGGTGATGTATGGCGGTCAGATCGTGCAGTTCGGTACGCCTCGGGAGTTGTTCGAGCGTCCGAGCCACACCTTTGTCGGCTATTTCATCGGCAGCCCGGGGATGAACCTGATCGAGGTCACGGCACAACCCGGCGGCGTCGGTTTCGCTTCCACCCACTTTCCGCTGTCCGAAACGTTGCAACGCGGTATTGCCCAGGCCGAAGGCAAAAGCCTGAAGGTCGGTATTCGTCCTGAATTTGTCCATGTCTGGGACGGGCCTTACGACGATGCGATGCGGGCCGATGTGGTCCACGTCGAGGACCTGGGCACCTACAAGATCCTCACCCTCAACCTCGATGGCGCGCCGATCAAGGTGCGCCTGGCCGAAGACAAACCGGTGCCCGAAGGCACTGCGTACATCAGTTTTCCGGGCCAATGGCTGATGGTGTATGCCGATGAATACTTGCTGGAACCGTTGAGCGAGGTGCAGCCATGAACAAGGTGCAGAACAACAAGGCCTGGTGGCTGGTGTTGCCGGTGTTCCTGCTGGTGGCGTTCAGTGCGGTGATCCCGATGATGACCGTGGTCAACTATTCGGTGCAGGACATCTTCGACCAGTCCAGTCGTTATTTCGTCGGTGCCGATTGGTACAGGCAGGTGCTGCTCGATCCACGGCTGCACGACTCGTTACTGCGCCAGTTCATCTATTCGGCGTGCGTACTGCTGATCGAGATTCCGTTGGGCATCGCCATCGCCCTGACCATGCCGACCAAGGGCAAATGGTCGTCCCTGGTGTTGATCATCCTGGCGATCCCGCTGCTGATTCCATGGAACGTGGTGGGCACCATCTGGCAGATTTTCGGCCGCGCCGACATCGGCCTGATGGGCTCCACGCTCAACGCCATGGGCATCAACTACAACTATGCGGCCAACACCATGGACGCCTGGGTCACGGTATTGGTGATGGACGTCTGGCATTGGACGTCCCTGGTGGCGCTGCTCTGCTATTCCGGGTTGCGGGCGATTCCGGACGTGTATTACCAGGCCGCGCGAATTGACCGGGCCTCCAACTGGGCGGTGTTCCGGCATATTCAGTTGCCGAAAATGAAGAGCGTGCTGCTGATCGCGGTGATGCTGCGCTTCATGGACAGCTTCATGATCTATACCGAGCCGTTCGTGCTCACCGGCGGCGGGCCGGGTAACGCCACCACGTTCCTGAGCCAGACCCTGACTCAGATGGCCATCGGTCAATTCGACCTGGGCCCGGCGGCAGCGTTTTCCCTGGTGTACTTCCTGATCATTCTGTTGGTGTCGTGGCTGTTCTATACCGCCATGACTCATTCCGACGCCAACCGTTGAGGCCCGCGCCATGAGCAAGAGAAAGCTGATTCCGTTGCTGATCTACATCCTGTTCCTGCTGGTGCCCATTTACTGGCTGCTGAACATGTCGTTCAAGAGCAACACCGAGATCCTCGGCACCCTGACGCTGTGGCCCCAGGATTTCACCTTCCAGAACTACAAGGTGATCTTCACCGACCCGAGCTGGTACACCGGTTACCTGAACTCGCTGTACTACGTCAGCCTGAACACGGTGATTTCCCTGGCTGTGGCGTTGCCGGCGGCCTATGCGTTTTCCCGCTACCGTTTCCTGGGGGACAAACACCTGTTCTTCTGGCTGCTGACCAACCGCATGGCGCCGCCAGCGGTGTTCCTGCTGCCGTTCTTCCAGCTGTACTCGTCCATCGGGCTGTTCGACACTCATATCGCTGTGGCCTTGGCCCATTGCCTGTTCAACGTGCCGCTGGCGGTGTGGATCCTCGAAGGGTTCATGTCCGGGGTGCCGAAAGAAATTGACGAGACTGCCTACATTGACGGCTACAGTTTCCCCAAGTTCTTCGCGAAGATCTTCATCCCGTTGATCGGCTCCGGCATCGGCGTCACGGCGTTTTTCTGCTTCATGTTTTCCTGGGTCGAACTGTTGCTGGCGCGCACCCTCACCTCGGTGAATGCCAAGCCGATCGCGGCGGTCATGACCCGCACGGTCTCGGCATCGGGTATCGACTGGGGCGTGCTGGCGGCGGCGGGGGTGTTGACTATCCTGCCAGGCATGCTGGTGATCTGGTTCGTACGCAACCATGTGGCCAAGGGCTTTGCCCTGGGCCGGGTCTGAGGAGACGATGATGGAATGGATGAACTGGACCGGCCCGACGGCGGCCTTCTTTGGTGTCATCGCCTTGCTGCTGGCAGGCATGACTACGTGGGAACTGCGTTCGCCGAGTATCCCTCGGCGCGGTTTCCTGCCGATTGCCACCACCCGTGGCGATCGGTTGTTTATCGGTCTTCTCGGTAGCGCCTACCTGCATCTGCTGGTAATCGGCGCCACCGACTGGAGCATCTGGATAGCGTTCGCGTTGTCTTTGGTGTGGCTGTTGGCAGTGATGCGGTGGGGCTAGTCGAAGGTTCGACGATCAGGCTCTTAAACCCAAACAGGAGGTCTCTATGTTCGATAAAAACAATAAGCTGCGACATAGCGTTTCATTGGCAGCCGTGCTGGCACTCAGCGGGTTGAGCGCTGCGGCCTGGGCCGACGCCTATGAAGACGCGGCGAAAAAATGGATTGGCAGTGAATTCAAGCCGTCTACCCTGACAGCCGAACAGCAGCTCGAAGAGCTCAAGTGGTTCATCAAGGCGTCCGAGCCATTTCGCGGCATGAAAATCAACGTGGTGTCGGAAACCATCGCCACCCACGAATATGAATCCAAGGTGCTGGCCAAGGCCTTCAGGGACATTACCGGGATCGAGCTGACCCACGACCTGTTGCAGGAAGGCGACGTGGTGGAGAAGCTGCAGACCCAGATGCAGTCGGACAAGAACATCTACGATGGTTGGGTCAATGACTCGGACCTGATCGGCACGCACTTTCGCTACGGCAAGACCGCATCGATCACCGATATGATGGCCAACGAAGGCAAGGCCTACACCTCGCCGACCCTGGACCTCAAGGACTTCATCGGCACTTCGTTCACCACCGCGCCGGACGGCAAGCTCTATCAACTGCCGGACCAGCAGTTCGCCAACCTGTACTGGTTCCGCGCCGACTGGTTCGAGCGGGCCGACCTGAAGGCCAAGTTCAAGGAAAAGTACGGCTACGAGCTGGGTGTACCGGTGAACTGGTCGGCTTATGAAGACATTGCCAAGTTCTTCACTGAAGACGTCAAGGAAATCGACGGTAAGCGCGTCTACGGTCACATGGATTACGGCAAGAAGGATCCGTCCCTGGGCTGGCGCTTTACCGATGCCTGGTTCTCCATGGCCGGTGGCGGCGACAAGGGCCTGCCCAACGGCTTGCCGGTGGACGAGTGGGGTATTCGCGTCGAAAATTGCCATCCGGTCGGCTCCAGCGTGACCCGTGGCGGCGACACCAACGGCCCCGCGGCTGTGTTCGCCACCACCAAATACGTGGACTGGATGAAGAAGTACGCGCCACCGGAAGCGGCGGGCATGACCTTCTCCGAATCCGGCCCGGTGCCGTCGCAAGGCAACATCGCCCAGCAGATCTTCTGGTACACCGCTTTTACGGCCGACATGACCAAACCGGGCCTGCCGGTGATGAACGCCGATGGCACGCCGAAATGGCGCATGGCGCCGTCGCCGCGCGGACCGTATTGGGAAGAGGGCATGAAGCTGGGCTATCAGGACGTGGGCTCCTGGACGTTCCTCAAGTCCACGCCTGAGAAGCAGAGGCTGGCCGCCTGGCTCTATGCGCAGTTCGTGACGTCCAAGACCGTATCGCTGAAGAAAACCATTGTAGGTTTGACGCCGATTCGTGAGTCGGACATCAACTCTCAGGCCTTGACCGATCTGGCGCCGAAACTCGGTGGGCTGGTTGAGTTCTATCGCAGCCCGGCCCGTGTGCAATGGACCCCGACCGGGACCAACGTGCCGGACTATCCACGCCTGGCTCAGCTGTGGTGGAGCCACATCGCCGAAGCCGCCAGCGGCGAGAAGACTCCGCAACAGGCACTCGACGGGTTGGCCAAGGATCAGGACGCAATCATGACCCGCCTGGAACGCTCCAAGGCCCAGGCCACCTGCGCCCCGAAAATGAACCCTGAGCGCGACGCGCAATACTGGTTCGACCAACCGGGCGCACCGAAGCCGAAACTGGCCAACGAGAAGCCTAAGGGTGAAACCGTGAGCTACGCCGAACTGCTGAAATCATGGGAGGCGGCGCGTAAATAAGCTGGACCTGCAATGAATGAACGGCACCGTAAGGTGCCGTTTTTTTTTGCGACCGGCCCCTCGACGCGCAAAACGGTGGGAGCAAGGCTTGCCCGCGATGGCGGTGGCACATCCCGCATTAATGCCAACTGACCCGCCGCCATCGCGAGCAGGCTCGCTCCCACAGGGGGATTGGGTAGCGGAGTTGAATCAGCCCGCCTTGGCCGGGCTGATAGGAGGGTGTCCGGCCACTGGCGATGGCCCGGCTTTCATCAGGGCCTCCAATGCTTGGCGGTAGGTGCTGCCCGCCAGATTCATGCTGTTGTTGTGGGTTGCGCCTGGCACCAGCAACAAGCGCTTTGGCTCCAGGGCGGCGTTGAATAATTGTTCGCTCAAGCGTGGTGGGACGTAGCGGTCGGCGGCGCCGTGCACCACCAGCAACGGCATGTTGATCTCGCGGATCTTGTCGATGGAGTCGAACTTCTGCGACAGCAGCCAGCGCACCGGCAGGGAGGTGTTCGCCATGGCGGTGGCGACATCGCCCAGAGAGGTGAACGTGGATTCGATGACCAGACCTCGGGCGGGCACGAGGCTGCCGTCTTTCGCCGCCTTCTGGCCAAGCTCCGCGGCGAGGTCTACCGCCACGGCGCCACCCAGTGAATGGCCGTAGATCAGCCGCAGGGCCGGGTCCGGTTGCAGCACTTCAAGACGCTGCCAGGCAATGCGCGCATCTTCATAGACGCTGGCTTCCGACGGCAGATCGCCCTGGCTTTTGCCGAAACCACGGTAATCGATGGCCAGCACCGAAAAGCCCAGGGCCCTTAACTGCCGAATACGAAACAACTGACCGGTCAGGTTCCAGCGCACCCCGTGCAGGTACAGAATCGCCGGCGCGTTCTTGCGTTCGGCCGGCCACCACCAGCCGTGGATATTTTCCCCGGCCTTGAAGCTCTTGGGCTTGAGGTCGAACTCCTGCACGTCGCCCGGCAAGCCGCTGAACCAGGTTGCCGTACCCGGCTCGATCCGAAACACCAGTTCACGTTCCTTGTGCTGCAACACGCCACAGCCCACCGGCAGCCCGACCACCATCGCGCTCATGCACAGCAAAGCCAGCCAGCGTCGCCCAAGGCGGGAGAGAAGAGACGAAGACATCGATGCGATTCGCTACTCAAGGCATGAAGGTGCTTTTTATCAGATTCGCTGGAAGGGTGGAGGGATTTCGGATGGCTTGTTGTCGCGTATCCTAAATCACTGCACATCCCCATATTGGGTCAATATCAAAGCCTTCACCGCCGCGCCGTACGCCACCCTAGGTACGCCCGACAGGCGTTTATGCAACACTTGGGTCAGTGAGTCCCCTGGCATCAGGCTCGCGTCGCCAAAGTCTTCATCCAGGTGCAGTGGATGAACGATTACCTCAAGCGAGCCGTGACCTGGCGGCGCGGCGTGGTGCAGGTCGGCGGGTGTGCAGACGTAGTCGGCTGTCGCGCCGCACAGGCTGCGCAGGCGACGGTTGAGCATGGTCTTGAACAGGCGCTTGGGCAGGTTGAGATTCGCCCCCAGGTTACGCGCCAACCGAATCGGCACGCCGTGTCGGGCGGCAAAGCGGGCCACCAGCTCTCCAATGGGCCAGATGTTATGTACGTGTTGATGAGAATCGAGGTGGCTAGGCCGCAGGCCGTGGTCCAGGCAGCGTTGCCATTGGGCATCAAGCTCTTCCTGTACCGCGCGGAGGTCCTTTGAACCAAGGCGCAGGCAGTAGCGCGAGAGGTTCAGGTCGAACTCGCCGTTCGTGTCGCAAAACGCCGGTCGCGAAGCAATGGTCTGGCTCAGCGGGCGGCCGAAGCTGAGATTGAAATGCAGGCCGATTCGGCCGTCGAGTAGCGGTTTGCGGGCCATTTCACAAGCTTGCTCGAAAGCCGGCATGTTGGCCATGGCCGTGGCCGAACTGATCACGCCAGCCTCGAAGGCCCGCAGAATCAGGGAGTTTTCGTTGAGATCGAGTCCGAAGTCGTCAGCGTTGACGATCACTTGGCGTGGCATTCACATTCTCCTGGCGCTTGGGGGTAGATGACGAAGTCGCTGTCGCGCTTTGCCCGGTCGGGCGCTTGCGCAGTAACGGTTTCAGGCTTTTCCATAACCGCAAGGCGAGCCCCAGTACCAGGCCATCGGGCTGCCATGAATAAAAACTCCAACGCCAGTGCTCCAGTTGTCCGGTCATGCGTTCATGCAGTTGATGGCTCGAGTTCTCCAGGCTGACCCGCGAGGCATCGATCCAGCGCCAGTTGTCATCCAGCCCCCAGCGAATCCACTCCTCGAGCAGAACCCGACCACTGCCCAGGTCGGCATGCTGTGGCAGGAACGCCAGGTTGTAGTCGTACAGTCGTCCCTGATCCAGCAGGCCGAGGCGATAACTGATGCAGCGACCGTCCAGTTCCAGTATCACCACCCGCACCATGCCCTCGGCGGCGAGCGCAGTGAAGGCGTGATTCATCCATTGCCGACGGCTGGGGTCGGCGAAAATGCCGACACCTTCTTCTCCTTTCCAACTGGCTGCCTCGACTTCGGCAAGGTCGTGCAGCAGCAGCCCCATGCTGATGGCATCGGGTGTCACCCGGCGGATTTGGGCACCGCATGCGGCGATCCGCTTGCGCGCCCGGCGTAACTTGTAGCGCGGATCACCGGATATCTCCTGGCGGTCGCTGTCGCTGATCAAATGCACCGGCACCCGGCAACTGAGTCGCCGTTCCCCGGTCGAGCTCAGGGCCATCCAGGCACTGAGGACGCTTCCTTCACCCACCGGTTCGGTCACTTCATTCAACTGTAGTAACGCATGGGGCAGATGTTGGCGGATCTGCATCAGCGCCTCTGCCATACCCTCGGCTTCCAGACGTATCAGCGGCGCGATGCGGTCAGCCAATGGATAGCCCAAGTGACGCAATACCCGGAAACGCAGCCCACAGATACGTTCGCGCCCCGAAATGAGCGGCAGACACAGGCACAGTGTCTGATCCTGCCAGCCAAGCAGTATGTTGAGCTGCTGATCTGGCAGCAGCGCAAATTCCGCCGCTTGCAGCCAGGCCAATGTGTTGAACGGTGTAGTGTCGGGCACCAGGGTTCGCAGCTGTTCATAAGCTGTTGCAGGGAACTGCGCCGCGCCCAAGGAACGGCACCATTGGAACCTGATCGCCATGGACATCAGGCCGCCGCAGTGGTGGCGGACGGCTGGGCCGGTTTGCGAAACGGGTCCAGTAGTGAGCCGCTATAGAACGTGTCGCGGAAAAAACGCCAGCGGCCAAACAGGCAATACACGTGGGTGATTTGTCCGCGCTCCTGATAGTCCATGCGCAGGTGCAGTTTTACGGCTGGAATGTTCTCCAGATCGCAGACGTCGACTACTTTGTCGCTGCCTTTGTCGGCCATGGTCTTCCAGAGATCCAATTGCACATCCACCGATAGCTGACTGCCCCAATAGGCGCGGATCATTTCACCGCCGAACTCGAAGAACTCGCCCGGCTTGACCGGGAACCAGCAACCATAGAAATGGCGGTCGAAATAGTCGCGTTGACTGCCCCAGATGAAAGCGACGGTGTTGCCCTTGTCGTCCAGATACATCAAGCCGGTGTGGCCTTCGGCTGCCAGCTCACGCATGGTCTCGACACGGTCGCCGAAGTGAGTGGCGAAAGCGTCGGCGTTGCTGGTAGTGATGACTTCCCTGCGCAAAAGTGGATAAGGCTTAAGTTTGCAAGGCCGCACAGGACTGACCAGATCCCGCTCCATCCATATCAGTTGGGAGTGAAAAAACACGTAGCGTCTGCACAGCTTTTTGAGCACGGTGCGCAGGCCTTTCTTCTGAATGCGATCACGCAATTTTTGCAGAACGTTCATAGTGCCTCCTGACGGGTGGCGGGTTGGGAAATGGCCCCCATCGCGAGCTGGCTCGCGATGGGGTTTTGGCTGACGAGCGCACTCATGCTGATGTCCCCATCAGCCTCCGGCGCATCGGCAGCCAGTCGCTGGGCAGGATGATCTGTGTCTGCCACGGCGCCACACCGCTGGGACGGCAAGGAGCGACACCATTTGAGCCGGATCGCCATGGACATCAGGCCGCCGCAGTCGATGCAACCGGCTGATCCGGTTTTTGAAAAGCGCCCAGTGCCGAGCCGCGGTAAAACGTGTCGCGGAAAAACCGCCAGTGACCGAACAGGCGATACACGTGGGTGATCTTGCCGCGCTCCTGGAAGCCCATGCGCAGGTGCATCTTGATCGCCGGGATGTTTTGCAAGTCGCAGACATCGACCATCGTGTCGCAACCTTTGTCAGCCATGATCTTCCAAATTTCCAACTGCATGTCCGCCGACATCCTGGAACCCCAGTAGGCACGGATCATCTCGCCACCGAACTGAAAGTACTCGCCAGGCTGGATCGGGAAGTTGCAGCGATAGAAATGGCGGTCGAAATAGTCTCGCGTACTGCCCCAGGCGAAACCCACGGTGTCGCCTTGAGCATCCAGGTACATCAAGCCTGTGTAGCCCTCCGCCGCCAGCTCGCGCATGGTTTTGACGCGGTCGCCGAAGTGCCGGGCAAACGCGTCGGCATTGCTGACCGTGATGAACTCCAGGCGCATTGGTGGGTAGGGTTTGAGGTTATGCGGGGGAAGCGGGGTCCGCACATCGTGCTCCAGCCACACCAGTCGGGAGTGGAAATACGCGTAGCGCCTGAACAGCTGTTTGAGCACAGCGCGCAGGCCTTTCTTCTGGATGCGATCACGCAATTTTTGCAGGGACTTCATGGTGCCTCCTGACGGGTGGCTTGTTGGGAGAAAAGGGGCGTGTTCCAGTCCATGGCAAAACAGGGTGTCTCCGGGTAGGAGAAACCCGATCTGATGGGTTTGCATCGGCACCGGGCCGACCCCATCGCGAGCAGGCTCGCTCCCACATTGGAGGTGTAGCGGCCGCAGCTCTTGTGCCCGGCGCCGGGCCACTGTGGGAGCGAGCCTGCTCGCGATGACGATCTGCCTGACGACGGCGTTCATGCGGATTTCCCCATCAGCATCTGCCGCATCGGCAGCAGGTCACTGGGCAGGATGATCAGCGTCTGCCATAGCGCCACGCCGCTGAGGCGGCAGTACATCGCCAGTAGCGCGACGGTCACGGCCATATAGGCGATCGAAGACGCCGCGGCGGCCCCGACGATGCCGTAACGCGGAATCAGGATCAGGTTCAATGCCAGGTTCAATAACGCTCCCACACCCATCAGTAGCGAAACCGTGCCGGGCCGGTTCTTGCCCAGCAGATCCAGGCGCAGGATGCTCGCGTAGCACAATCCGAACAGCCCCGGCAGCAGCGCCAGCAAGGCGGGATAGGCTGGTTGGTAGGCCGCGCCGAACAGCGTGACGATCAGCCATTCACCAATCAGTGCCATGCCCAGGCAGGCGCCGAGCATGACCGTGGCGGTCAGGCGCAGGGCCAGAGGCGTCAGGCGTTTCATGTCGGAGTCCTGCTGTAGCAAACGCTTCATCAGCGGCGTGGTGACCGCCTCAGGCACAATCAGCAGCAGTTCGGCGGCGGCGCTGGCCATGGCGTAATGGCCCAGGGCAGTGCTGCCCAGCAGGGCGCCGATGAACAGGTAGTCCGAGCGCAGTACCACTTGCTGGAACAGTAAATCGGGGTGGCTGCGGGCACCGTAGCGCAACAGCTCCTTCTGGTTGGAGCGATCCCATTGCAGGGTGAACCTGTGGTCCCGCCGCAGCCAGACCCAACCGGCCAATACCACCAGGCTCAGACCCGCCAGCCAACTGATCAGTGCGGCCTCCAGGGCGGTGTCTTTCCACATCCAGAACAGCGCCAGAAACAGCAACAGTGGCGCCAGGGATTCCATCAGCCGCAGGGCATTGAAGGCGCCAACGCCGCCGGACGCATTGTGCAGTGTCAGCAGGCCGCTCTTGAGCACGGTCAACGGCACGGCCAACAGCAGCAGCCACGCCAACAGTCCCAACTGTGTGGTGATGTCCAGTTCGCCGCCGAATTCGCGCACCAGTGCCACCACCAGCACCGTCAATAACCCGGCCAACAGGCAGCCGAAGACCAGCACCTGGCTGAGCAGCAGGCCCATCGAGCGTTGTTGAGCCGCTTGATAGCCCACGGCCGAATTCAAGCCGCCACTGGTGACGGCGCTGATCAGGTCCGGCAGGGTGCTCAGCAGGGCGAACAGCCCGCGTTCACTGGGCCCCAGGATCCGCGCCAGCAGCACATTGCGCAGCAGGCGCAGGCCGATCATCGCCAGGCGCGTGCCCATGCTCAGCGCCAAGTGCTTGAGGTAGTGGCCGCGGCTCATGGGCGTGTCCCCCGGCGAATGCGCCAGGCCAGCAATTCAGGGTGCTGGGCATTGCGTTGGCTGACGCCGAAGCGTGGCAGGTTCAATGGATCGCCGTCGGTGCGATACAAGCCGGTTTCGGTGCCCAGGGCAAATGGGAAACCGTGGGCTGCCACTTGTTGACGCACGCGCTCATCGTGATCGCCGTTGGGGTAGCAATACACCGGCAGCGGCTGGGCGCAACCGTTCTCCAGGGCCGCCCGACTGCGGCTCAGCTCTTCGTGCAGACGCTGATCATCCAGCGCGGTGAGAATCGCGTGGCTGGCACCATGGGGGCCGAAGCGGATGAGCCCGGAATCTTCCAGCATTCGTACCTGGAACCAGTCCAGGGCCTGGGGCTGGGCGCCCGTGGGACAGGCGTCGGTGAGGTCGTTCAAGACCTGCGGGTCAAGGCTCTTGAGGCTCTGCAGATAATGCATCAGCGACAGGCTGCGGCGCTGCTCATCCAAGTCATCGAGCATCACCGGCAATGGCCGGCCGGCGTGCTGCAAATGCTCGATCAACGAGTGTCGCGCCACTTGGCCATGGCTGCCCCACAGGGTTTCGCCGATGCTTTCCCACCAGAAGTGCTGGCGGCTGCCGATGAAGTCGGTGGACAGGAAAATACTCGCCGGCACCTGGTATTGGCGCAGCAAAGGAAAGGCATTCATCGCGTTGTCGCGCCAGCCGTCGTCGAAGGTCAGCGCCACTCGCGGGCGATTCGGGACGCTTTCAGGATCGGCCAGCAGCAGGCTCATCAAGGGCACGCATTCGAAATAGCGTTGCAGCCAGATCAGCAAGCGCTCGAAAGCCTCAGGTCCCACGCACAATTCGTTGCGATGGGGCAGCTCGGCGGCGCGGTCATTGTTAAGGACCCGGTGCAGCATCAGAATCACGCCGGCGCCACGCAACGGACCACGGCCCAGGGACGTGTTCAGGTACAGCCAGCCGCCGGTGCGCTTGCAGACTTGTTTGATGGACATGGGCCGTCTCCTTAGCGGTTCTGCTCGGGGTTCCATTGGCTATAACGATGACCTCGCAGAAACTGCCACAGCCCGATGCTCATGCCCGCCAGCGTCACCAGCACGAACGCCGCCAGGCGAAAGGGCCTGGGCAATCGGTGGCCTACGTCCAGTAAGCCGATCATTGCAATGGCGTAGCCGAGCAGTTGCGCCACCAGGCTCAGGCGATAGAACAGATGTTCATTCCACAGCCAGGCGTTGCTCAGCAGCAGCGGCAATAGCAACACCGGCGCCAGACGGCGGATCAGTTTGTGACTGATCAGGCCGATGGCGTAGAGCCCGTGACGAAGAGGGTTGAGCAACTGCCGACGCTGGGCCAGGCTTTGCAGGCCGCCAACGGTGACCCGCTGGCGACGGCGAAACTGTTTGTCGGCTTCGTCCACGCCCTGGTCGGTGACCCGGGCCAGTGGCGCATACACGATGGACTTGCCCGCCGCCGGCGCACAGGTGCTGAGGAAGAAGTCGTCGTTGACCTGCGCCGGTATGGGTTCAAACAGTTCGCGCCGCAGAGCCAGCAAGGCGCCGTCGGCCGAGACCATGCAACCTGTGCGGCTCTCTACCTGACGCAGCCAGCCTTCGTAGTGCCGATACAGGCTATCGCCCAGGCTCAGGCCCTTGCCCGGCACGGGGATTTCCATGTGCCCGGCACAGGCGCCGACTTGCGGATCGCCCAGCGGGGCCAACAGGTGGCCAAGGGTATCGGCGGCCCATTGGTTGTCGGCGTCGGTGAACACCAGGATCTCTCCAGTGCTGTGGGCCACGCCGGTATTCAGGGCGGCGGCCTTGCCCTGGCGCGGCAGGTCGAGCACGGTGATGCGCGGGTCGATGACCCGCCGAGCGCAGGCCACTGTGTCGTCGGTGGAGCCGTCGCTGGCCAGGATGATTTGCAGCGAGCGCGCCGGGTAGTCCTGGGCCAGCAAGGTGCGCAGTTTCTCTTCGATGTGCCGTGCCTCGTTGTGGGCGGCAATGACAATGCTGACGTCCATCGGCAACGCCGGCCCGTAGCGCCGGAGCGGAAAAAGTGGCGCCAGCAGGCTCAGCATCGACGGATAACCGAGGTAGGCGTACACCGGCAGCAACAGGCACGACCAGTAAAGAAATTCAGCCACGGGCAGGTCTCCTGACGTTCCAATGACATAGGTTGAGAAGCAATGCGGCGCCGGTCAGGTGCAAGCGCACCCCGTGCAAGGCCCACAGTTGCAGCGTCAGGCGCAGGTCACGCCCGCTTTGACGCAGACTGAGGAACAACGCGGGCAGAGAGGTCAGCAACAGCAGCATCAGCGCGATGCGCGGCTGGCCCTGGAACAGAGCGACCAACGCCAGAAAGTCCAGGCCCCAGGCACCGATGGACAGCGCCGGAAAACGCAGCAGGCGCAGACTCGGACCATGGCTGCGCAGCAACTGCAAATGGCTGCCCTGGCGCCACAGTTCCTTGCTCATCCACTCCCGCCAACTGCCTTCGTAACCCCAATGCAGGGCCACGTTTTCATTGACCAGCAGCAACTGCGCCCCGGCGTTGCGCAGGCGCAGGGAAAAATCCTTGTCTTCGCCCGTGCGCAGGGTTTCGTCGAACCCCCCGACCTGCTCAAACCACTGGCGACGCAACAACAGGTTGGCGCTGGGCAGCCACTGCACCCGGTGCAAGGGACGCGAGCCTGGGCGTTGGCTGCGGCGTTGCCAGGCTTGAGCGAACCAAGGCGCCTGAGCGGGGGTGTCCAGGTCCAGGCCCAGCACATCGCCCTGGCCTTGGAGTTCCAGCAGCAGCTTGAGCCAGTTGGCCGGCATCTCGATGTCGGCGTCGATGAACGCCAGCCATTCCCCATGGGCGATGGCCGCACCGCGGTTGCGCAGGGCGCCGATGTGCACGCCGGGCACGATCAGCACGCGCGCCCCCAGTTCGTTGGCAATGCGCGGCCCATGATCGTCCGAGCCGTTGTCCACCACGATCAACTCACAGTCCAGTTGCGCCTGGCGAGCGGCTTCCTGCGCCGCCAGCAACGTACGGCCAATGTGTCGGGCCTCGTTGAACATCGGGATCACAATGCTGATACGGCTCATGGACGGGCCTCCTGCGGTGTTGCCTGTTCGGCGTCGTAGCGCAACACGCTGGTGATGGCGAGCATGATCCACAGCAACTTATGGTTGGGGGCGCTGAGGAACATCAAAAACAGCGCCAGCGACAGGAAACTCATGCCCAGGTGCGTCAGCAGGTCCGCCTGCACCCAGTCCCGACGTTGCAACCAGAGCTGGCGGGCGCGCCACAGGTTGTAGAGGCCCAGGCCGATCATGCCGACGAACATCAGCCCGCCAGGGATGCCGATCTCGCTGAAGATTTCCAGGTAAGTGTTGTGGGCCCGGCGATACAGATCCCCCAGCTTGCGATTGGCCGAGAACGCCTTGGCGTAGCCCGTGGGAGCGTAGTGCAGCGGGAACGTGCCCGGGCCGCTGCCCAGCACCGGGTTCTCGCGAATCATTTTGCTGCCGACCACGATGTACGAGGCACGACGGCCCAGGGATTCGTCTTTGTGGGCACTGGCGCCGGCGCTGAGGATGCTCAGCGACTGGATACGCGCCACGTAGCCGGCCGGCATCACCGCAATCACCAAGGGAATCATGATTGCCAGCCCGAGCATGGCGAAGCCCAGGTGTCGCGGGCGGATGCGCGGCATTTGGGCACGATAGTGATAGAGACCAATCACCAGGCTAAGCAACAGCACCACCAGCCCCGAGCGCGATTCGGTCTTGGTCATGCCGCCCAGCAGCAGGATGAAACAGCCACCCCAGAACAATCGGTGTAGCAGGTTCGGGCTGCGCAACACCAGCAACAACGCCATCGGCACGGTAAAGGCGATCAACAGGGCAAAGGCGTTCGGGTCTTCCAGCAGGCCGGATGCGCGGCCCTGGTCCTGGTATTTGACCGAAAACATTGCCAGCACGCAGGTGGTGGTCACGCTCAGGGTCATCAGTCGGCAGAACAGGTCCAGGTTCAGCTCGCGCCCGATCAGCAGGGTAATCACGAACAGAATCAGCCCTACCATCAGTTCGCGCAGATGGGTCATGGACAGGCCCAGGTTCTGCGACAGCATCAGGCTCAGGCCATAGAGCATCATGAAGGCGATCAGCGGCCGCCAGATATTGCTGCGCAAGCGTGATGAGGGAATCTGGCGCAGGGCCAGTTGCAGCATCAGGATCAGAATCAGCGCCACGCCGAAGAATTTGCTGCCCGAAAAAGCATTCTCCTTGAACAGACCTTCGAACGGCACCAGCGCCGCAATGCCCAGCAAGCCCCAGCCGGGTTTGCGGTACAGCACGGCGACGCCCACCAGGCCGAGCACCGCTCCCGGCGCCAGGAAGGGATAGGGGCTGGCCAGTAACGCCAGGCAAACCAGGCCCAGCAGACTGACGATCGAGAGCGGGACAATCATGGACGAGCCTCCCGTGCCGTGCGGATATAGAGCTGCGACCAGCGTTCGGCCAGGGCGCGCAGGTCATAACGGTCCCGTTGGGTGCGGCGCGCGTTATCGGCCAGGATCCGCGCCAGGGGCGGTTCGCCAAACAGTGTTTCGATCTGCCGGGCTAGTTCGGCGCTGTCGGCCGGCGTCGCGAGCAGGCCGTTGTGACGGTCCTGCAGCACGTCGGGAATGCCCCCCACACCGAACGCCACCACCGGCACTCCGGCCTGCATCGCTTCGAGCAGAATCATCGGCGTGCCTTCGGTGCGCGAACTGATCACCAGCGCGTCGAGCTGACTCCACCAGGGGTTCATGTCGGTCTGATAGCCGGGCAGCTCGATGCGAGTAGGTAGGCCCGCGTCGGCAATGCGCTTGAGCAAGGCCTG
Source organism: Pseudomonas sp. JL2 (assembly GCF_031570495.1). Taxonomy (NCBI): domain Bacteria; kingdom Pseudomonadati; phylum Pseudomonadota; class Gammaproteobacteria; order Pseudomonadales; family Pseudomonadaceae; genus Pseudomonas; species Pseudomonas sp. JL2. The sequence continues at coordinate 119,206 of NZ_JAKUDH010000015.1, read as the reverse complement.
ACGTTCCGGGCCGTCGCCGAGCATCACCGCGTGCAGCGATGCATGCCGCTGGCACAGGGGGATCATGGCGTCGAGGAACAGGTCCGGGCCTTTCTCGTGGCTCAAGCGACCGACGTAGCCGACCCGCCAGCGCAGCCGGTCGTCACGATGAGGCAGCGGTGCTGTGATCGACGGCAGGCCGTTGGGGATCACGTCGAGTTTTTCCGCGCGCACGCTGGCCTGGCGGTGCAGCACGGCAATGCTTTCGGCCACGCAGACCACGCGCTTGACCGAGGCGGTGCGGCACAGTTGCAGGCTCAGCCACGTGTAGAACCGTTGCTTGGTGCTGCGAGGCGTAAAGCCGTGCTGAGTGATGACCAGGGGCAAGCGCAGCAGCGTGGCCGCAGCCCAGCCGAACAGCAGGCCCTTGAAGTTATGGGTGTTGATCAGCGGCTGCTCGTCCCGTCGCTGGCGCAGGTGCTGCAACAGCTCGGCCCAACTGGCGCAGTGGCGGCAATCGACCCCGGCCTGGCGAAAGCGCGTGATCAAGGTCGGCGGCGCCGCCAGGAACAGCACCTGGTGCTGCCCTGGCGTGGCCAGGCAATGATCGAGCAACATCCGCTCGGCCCCGTAGAAGCCGCCGCTGTCGAGCAAATGAATGATCGGCAGGGCGCTGCTGCGGCAGGTCGGGCCAATCGGCGCGTTCAATTGCGCACCCAATGGACAAGGCTGGGCAGGCTCCAATTGCGGTGCGGGTTGACCTGTTCGGGGTTCTGCTCGTTGATCACCAGCAACACCGGTACATCCAGTTGCTGGGTAATCTGGGCAGGGTGCTTGAAGCGATGGTCGAAGAACTCACGCACATAGACCAGGGCGATCGCCAGGAGCAAGCCGCTGAACAGACCGAACGCAATAATCAGCATCGGCTTGGGAAACGCCGGGGCGGTCGGTTCGAACGGCGGGCTGAGGACGCGAGCATTGGACAGGTCGTTGTCCAGCGCGCGGGCGGTGCTGCTCTCGGCGAACCGCTGGGCGTAGGTGGAAAATGCCGCATGCAGGGCATTGATCTCGGTGTCCATCTGCCGCAGCTTGCTCTGGGTTTGCTGCAACTGATGGATACGCTCCTTGAACTCGGCGATGCGCGCGGTTTTTTGGTCGATCACCGAGCTGACGACTGCCAGGTCGTTGGTGCGTTCCTGGATGCGGTTGCTCACCACTTTGAGAAACTGCTGGCGGGTGCGCGCGATCTGCTCCCGAGTCAACAGCATCGGCTCGCTGCCGGGCTGGAAGATCGCCAGATCATTCATGTAGCGGCTGACCTGAGTGGTCAGTTGCTCGCCCAGTTGTTTGATTTCCCGGTCTTCGAAGGCGATGTTGTCCATGGTGGTCGTGAAGGTGAACGGGAAGGTGTAGTCGTTGAACCGTGAGTTGTTCGCCGCTGCCAGGCTGGTCTTGAGGTAATCAAGCCAGCGTTGGCTTTGCAGCAGACGATCGCGGTACAGGTTCAAGGCCTGTTCTTCGGTGTTGATGGCGTTCAGGCGGAAGGTGATCTCCTCTTTGGGATCGGAGGAGCTGACGTCTTCAAGCAGCGCCAGGCGGGTGCCCTCCAGTCCGTCGAGGCGAGTCTGGTACTGGGTTTTCTTCTGCTCATAGAAGGCTTGCGGCAGCTCGATCGATTGCAGGTCCTGGCGACCGGAGAGGTAGTTCTCCAGCAGTTGCGCCACGAACCGGGTGCCCTGGGCCGGGTCGCCGAAGCTGTAGACGATGGAGATGACGTTGGAGCCTGGCAGGGTTTCGATTTTCAGGTTGGCGATGGCTTCGTCGGTCAGCATGTCGAGCGTGGTATCTCGCACCGGATCGACTTCCAGCCCCAGGCCGTCGCGCAGCGGGTTGACGACGTACTCGCGCAGCGGCGTGGTGACATAGTGCTTGAGCGGCTCGCTCACCCATTTGTTGAAGATGCCGGGGCTAGGGGTGTACTCGCCCTGGTCGCGCAGGGTGCTGATGGTCTGCCGGATCAGGGCCGGCGAGCGCAGGATATTGCTCTCGGTTTCCATGTCCGCCAGGGACGGTGGAATGAAGGTGGCGTCTTCCTGGTTCAGCGACGTGGTGGCGTCGCCCTGGGAGAGTTTTTTCGACTGGACGATGACCTGGGCGGTGATGTCGAAGCTCTGTTTGAGCATCAACGGCAGCGCCAGGGCGATCACGGCGAAGATCAGGAAGACGCGCTTCACCCACTGCTTGTTGGCGAAGAAAATCCTGAAGAACTCATGCAGATAGTTTTCTTTGGGGTTCATGATCAATTACCTGCTGCCGAAGAAGTAGCGCTGCCGTTGTTGTCGGATCTGCCGTCGTCGCCTTTGCTGTCAAGGCGGTAGCCGAAGCTGACCCCCATGCCCTGGAACAGCACCACGTCGGCCAGTTGCCGAGCCATTTCACCGGCTTTGGCCAGCCCGGTCTTGGGCACGAAAAGCATGTCTTCGGGCTGCAGGTAGGCGATCTGCGAGGCGTCACCGCTCAGGGCTTTTTCCACGTCATAGTGGCGGGCTTCGACCTGATTGCCGTTGCGGCGCATGATCACCACCGAGTCGAGTCGGGCCTTGACGTTGGTGCCACGGGCCAGGGTCAGGGCCTCGAGGACCGAGATCGGCCGGCGGATCGGGTAGGAACCGGGCTGGGCCACTTCCCCGAGGACATAGATCTCGTTGCCAGCGGTGGATTTGAGCAGCACATCGACGGACATGCGCCCCGGCAATTGGGCGTAGCGCTCGTTAAGGTAGGTTTCCAGTTGATTGACGGTCATGCCTTGCAGCGGCACGGCACCGATTTCGGGGAAGCTTGCGTAACCATCCCGGCCCACGGTGATCTCCCGACTCATGCCGGTGCCCGGGTGGGTCAGGGTGTTGCGCAGTTTTGTCTCGTTGCTCAACGGGCTGGTGACCTGCACCGTCAATTGATTGCGGTTGGGCTGGAACAGCATTTTGCGGTCATAGGCACGCTGTACCTCCAGGCGTGCTTCATCCGTGGTCAGCCCGGCGATTTTTACCGAGGTGTTGGCCCCCGGCAGTTCGATACTGCCGTCGGGCATTACCTGTTGTGCGCCGTTGAGCTGGCTGGCGGCGGTGAAGTTCAAGGCCACCTGGTCACCCGGCTGGACCCGGTAGGCATCCGGCCCGCTGGTGCTGATGTGAAAGATCACATCCAGCACATCCTGGGGACGCAGGGTCTGTTCGACCCGGGGCATGTCGGTGGCCTGGGCGTTGGCCGGTGCCGCCGTAAGGATCTGCACCGGCATGGAGCGGGTTTCGGTGTGGCTGGTGCAACCGGCAAGCGGCAACAGCAGCAGGACAAGCAATCTGGCGTTCATCTCGTCATCCTTTTTGCAGGCTTACAGGTTGTTGTAGAGCCACTTGGGCATGTAGTACTTGCGGCGGTTGAACACGCTGCCCACCACCTTGGCGCCGGCCTGGGTCAGACGCAGGCGAGCGGCCTGGGCCACCTCCCAGCGGGTGTCTTCACCGCGCACCACCAGCACCACACCGTCCACCTGGGTGCTCATGACCAGGGTGTCGCAGGCCGAGTACACCGCGTCAGCGTCGATCACCACAAAGCGATACTGCCCGGCCAGTTGCTTGAACAGCGGGCGAAGCTGCTCGGGGTTCAGGCGCTCGGCATTGCGCCCCAGACGACCGTTGGGCAGCACGTCGAAGGGCAAGCTGGAGGTCTGCACCACGCAGTCCTGCAACAAGGGCGGTGCGAGGCTGTTGAACAGCAGGTCGCTGAAGCCGCGCTCCTTGTGCAGCGATAATTGCTGGCTGAGGTTGCGCGGCGACTGGCTGGCGTCCACCAGCAATACGCGGCCGCTGCTCATCTGCGCCAGTTGAGCGGCCAGGGCCATGGCACTGGTACTGGTTCCGGTGCCGGTGTTGGCGGCCGTCAGAAGCAGAATCCGTATGGATGGGTCAAGCACGGTTGAGGTCAGGTTGGTCTCGCTCGGGCTTGCGATGCTCAGGATATTGGTTGAACCGTCCATTTAACTCGCTCCGTGGCCGCTGAAAACTTTGAAAGGGGTGATCATCAGGATCTTCAAGTCCAGCAACAGGCTTTGTTCGGCGATGTAGCTGAGGTCCAGTTCCACGCGCTGGTCGAAGTCGATGTTGCTGCGCCCGGAGATCTGCCACAGGCCGGTCAGGCCGGGATAGATGCTCAGGCGGACAAGATGGTTGTCCTTGTAGCGGTAGGCGTTGAACGAGGTCGGCCGCGGGCCGACCAGGCGCATGTCGCCGGTCACCACATTGATCAGGTTGGGTAACTCGTCGAGGCTGCTGCGTCGCAGGAACCGGCCGACGGGGGTGATGCGCGGGTCGTTGTCGATCTTGAAGTCGATGGCATCGGCGCCGTGCTTGTTGAGGTGGCGCAGTGATTCTTTGAGCGCCTCGGCATCAGCAACCATGGTGCGGAACTTGTACATGCCAAAGACCCGACCGCGGTATCCGGTGCGTTTCTGCACAAACAGCACTGGACCGGGGCTTGAGAGCTTGATCAGCAGTGCCAGGCCCAACAGCAGCGGGCTGAGCAGTACCAGGATCGACAGCGCGCCGAGACAGGCCACCACCCGATTGGTGCGTGAGACCGTCCAGGGTCGTCCGCCGTCGCGACCGGTCAGCCAGCCGCGGCCCTGACGATGGATGGCCGCGTCCAGGCGTCGGCGGTGCTCGGGATCGACACGCTTGTCGCCCCCGCGGGCGGTGATAGGGATGCATTGCTCATGTCGGGTCATAGACTCCTCCGCTGAAGGTTGGTCGCATGCGTTGGGCTGCAAGCGGTGTCGGCGATAGGCAGGGCGTAGTAATCGAGGAACCAGGCAATGAAGCGCCCCAGGCCCTCGTCCAGCTCGATGCGCGGCTGAAAACCGGTGGCCCGCGCCAGGCCGCTGGCATCGGCGCAGGTGTTCAACACGTCCCCTGGTTGCAGGGGCAGCAGTTCGATCCGGGCGGTTTGCCCCAAGTGCTTTTCCAGCAATGCCACATAGGTGCGCAGCGCTACCGGGTGCTGCCCGCCGATGTTGTAGATCCGCCAGGGCGCTGCGCTGGTGGCCGGGTCCGGTTGATCGCGATCCCACTGTGGCGTGGCATGGGGCGGGCGTTCGATCAGCCGGGCGATGCTTTCGACGATGTCGTCGATGTAGGTGAAATCGCGCTGGTGCTCGCCATGGTTGAACAACTGCAACACGCGGCCTTCGGCGATGGCGCGGGCGAACTGGATCGGCGACATGTCCGGCCGGCCCCAGGGGCCGTACACCGTGAAAAACCGCAGGCCGGTGCATGGGATGCCAAACAGATGGCTGTAACTGTGGGCCATCAACTCGTTGGCTTTCTTGCTGGCCGCATACAGCGACAGCGGATGGTCCACGCCGTCCTGTACTGAGTAAGGTGTGCGCTGGTTGGCGCCATACACGGAGCTTGAGGAGGCGTAGATCAGGTGCTTGACCGGATGGCGACGGCAGCTTTCCAGAATGTTCAGGAACCCGCTGAGGTTGCTGTCGACGTAGGCCCGTGGATTCTCCAGGGAATAACGCACGCCGGCTTGGGCGGCGAGATGAATCACCACGTCGGGGCGGTGTGACTGGAACAACTCATCGATGGCCGAGGCGTCGGTCAGGTCCACCCGGGCCAACGCAAAGTCCCCCGCCTGGTCCTTCACCCACGCCACGCGGTCGTGCTTGAGCTGCGGGTCGTAGTAGTCGTTGAAATTGTCCAGCCCCCACACCTGATGGCCGTCGCGCAGCAGCCGCAGCACGCAATGGGCGCCGATGAAACCGGCCGCGCCGGTCACCAGAATGTTCATGCCCGTGGCCCCTGGGTCAGACTGCTGGGCACGGTGTGACGCAATCCGATGCCGCGATACAAGAGGCCGGCGGCGGCCAGGTGTTCGGGGTTGTACAGGTTGCGGCCATCGATGATGACCCGGGCGCGCAACTTATTGGCCAACAGAGCGAAATCCACGACCCGGAAGTTCTTCCACTCGGTGCAGATCACCAGGGCGTCTGCATCCTCCAGGGTGTCGTCGCGGGTGGCGCACAGGTTCAGGTCTTTGCGGTAGCCGTAGAGGCGGCGGCATTCGGACATGGCTTCCGGGTCGTAGGCATGGACCCGAGCGCCTTCGCGCCACAGCGCTTCCATCAGGTAGCGGCTGGGGGCTTCGCGCATGTCATCGGTGTTGGGTTTGAAAGCCAGGCCCCAAATCGCAATCGACTTGCCGGCCAGGCCGCCGGAGAACTGTTGCGTCAGTTTCTCGAAGAGAATGTGTCGCTGGCTGTCGTTGACGTCGGTGACACTGCGCAGCAGGCGCAGGGGCATGCCGCTCTGTTCGGCGGTATGCAGCAGGGCGCGCAGGTCCTTGGGAAAGCATGAACCGCCGAAGCCGCACCCGGGGTAGATGAAGTGATAGCCGATACGAGGGTCCGAACCGATGCCCTTGCGTACCGCTTCGATGTCGGCGCCCAGCCTTTCGGTGAGATTGGCCAGTTCGTTCATGAAGCTGATGCGGGTGGCGAGCATGGCGTTGGCCGCGTACTTGGTCAGTTCGGCGCTGCGGTTGTCCATGAACATCAGCTTTTCGCGGTTACGGCAAAAGGGCGCGTACAGCTCGCTCATCTGATCGCGGGCCAGCGGGTCGGCGGTGCCGATGATGATCCTGTCCGGGCGCATGCAGTCGGCCAGGGCGCTGCCTTCCTTGAGAAACTCGGGGTTGGACACCACTCGCACGTTCAGCTGTTGCAGGCCCCGGCGAGCCAATGCCTGATGGGCACATTCGGCGACCTTGTCGGCGGTGCCGACCGGCACCGTGGACTTGATGATCAAGGTGCGGTCGCTGTCCATGAAGTCCGCGATCTGGCGGGTGACCGCCAGTACATGGCTCAGGTCTGCCGAACCGTCTTCATCGGCTGGCGTGCCGACGGCGATGAAAATCAGTTCGCCGTGATTGACCGCATCGCTGGCCTGATCACTGAACAGCAGCCGGCCACTCTTGATGTTCTCTTCGAGCAGTTCGGACAACCCAGGCTCGCTGATCGGTGGCACCGCTTGCTGCAGCTGACGGATCTTGTTGGGGTCAATGTCGATGCACAAAACACGGTGACCGACGTCGGCCAACGCAGCCGCTTGAATCAATCCCACATACCCCGTACCAAATACGCTCACATCCATTTTTGGCGTGCCTCGCAAGACGGTTGATGTAACTCGGATGAAACTGTTTAGAGGGGTATAGCGCAGCTTCAGAAAAGCGTGTCAGCAAAATGACAGTTGTCACTGTTGGCAAACTCGACAGAACTTGGCCTTTTGATATCAAGTCATTGACTGGTTTAGAAAAGTGCCGTTTTTAAAGGGCTGTAACGGCTTTTAACTAGGCGATGAACGGTATTTATCCATAGATTTTTACGTTTAACTGGCTTCAAGTGTGTCATTTTTGGGCTAACTTTTTTTTGACGCATTGGCCGTTCGTCCCTTTTCTTGCGCTTTGCAAAGCCGCTGCTAACGTGCAGAAAACGACCCTCTATCCAACGCCGCCCTATCGCCGAGAAACACATGCTCCGATACCTCAAGGAACTGTTGCTGGTGCTGTACCTGATCAGGGGATATGACTATTACCTTGATCGTCTGAATACCTTGGGTTTGGGATTCGCCACGTTGCTGTTCGGCGCGATGTTCGTGGTGTTGGTGGTGGCGCTGTGGATGAGTGCGTACATCCGCCAGACCTTCGTGCGCCACTTGTTTGCCTTGGCGATGTTTGGTTCGGCGGTGTTTTTCGAGGTTTACACGAGGGTGACCGATAGCTATCTGACGTACAGCCAGTTTGTGTCGCTGGTGTATTCGGGTGGTTTTATCGGGGAGGCGGCTTCGCAGTACCGCGAAGTGATTGTCAGCGCCGCCACCGGTGGCCTGTTGCTGCTGCTGGGACTGGGTCTCAAGCCTCGGCGGTCGGTGTCATTGCCCGGTTATTTGCCAATCGCCGCACCTGTGTTGGGCGTGTTGTTGCTCAGTGGTGTTCTGTTCGTCCGGGCGGGCGAGGGCGCACGGGGGTTGCCGGTGATGTACACACCGCTGGCCTATCTGAATCTGTTCGTTTACGAAGCCCTGCACAACACCGTCGGTCCTCGGGAGCCGATCCGCCTGACGCGGCCAACATCGCCGATCGAGCATGATATTGTGCTGATTATCGATGAAAGCGTCGCTGGGAATTATCTTGATATCAATACGCCGTTCGGCGTGCACACCGGCCTCAAGACCCCGCCCGATGGGGTGCAGGTGTTCAATTTCGGCTACGCGGCTTCCATTGCCAACTGCAGCGCCGACACCAACGTCACCTTGCGTTACGGCGGCACCCGGGCCGATTACGTGCGCATCAACAGCACGTTGCCGTCGATCTGGCAGTACGCTAAAAACGCCGGGTTGCGCACGGTCTATATCGACGCCCAGCGTACCGGTGGTCACCTTCAGAACCTGATGACCGACACCGAAAAAAACGATATCGACGACTTCGTGCAGTTCGACCGCACCCCGGTGTTCGAGCGAGACATGGCGGTTGCCGCGCAACTGATCGAGCGGCTGGGCAATGACCGGGCCGAGCTGGTGGTGGTGAACAAGCTCGGTGCGCATTTTCCCGTGCATGACAAATACCCGGATGAGTTCATGAGCTATCGTCCCGCACTGCCGCGTGGGCGCTTTCTCGAAGTCGCCGATACCGGCCAGCGTGACGGTTTTGATGGCCGGACCCATGACTGGGAGCTGTACCGCAATGCCTACCAGAACACTTTGCTGTGGAATGTCGGAGAGTTCTTCAGGCGGATCTTCCAGCAGGCCGATTTGGGCAACGCCGTGCTGATCTACACCTCCGACCACGGCCAGGACCTTCACGAGCGCGGCAACCCTGGGCTCAATACCCACTGCGGCGGTGATCCGGTGGCGGAGGAAGGGCTTGTGCCGCTGGTGGTCATAGAAGGCGCGCGCTTGCAGACCCTGGATTGGCAGCGGGCATGGGCACAGAACAAGGACCGCTCCAGCCACTACAACATCTTCCCGACGCTGTTGCAGTTGATGGGGTACGACCCGGCCGGTGTTGAAGCGACCTATGGGAAATCCCTGAGCCAGCCGACCGAAGACGCCTTTACCTTCAACTACCGCTTCAATGCGCGGCTGGGGGCGATGCCTGAATGGAAACACATCGACCTCAAGCACATTGTCACACCAGGCCCGGTTCAGGCCGAGATGGCGGCGGGTCAGGCGGGATCGATGTTGAAAGTGCCGCCGTCATCGCGAGCAGGCTCGCTCCCACAGTAGGCCGAGTTGTCCGCAGGCCTTGCATACCCCCGCAAATCCCCTGTGGGAGCGCGCCTGCTCGCGAAGGCGGTGTGTCGGGCGGGATCGATGTTGAATGTGCCGCCGTCATCGCGAGCAGGCTCGCTCCCACAGTAGTCCGAGTTGTCCGCAGGCCTTGCATACCCCCGCAAATCCCCTGTGGGAGCGAGCCTGCTCGCGAAGGCGGTGTGTCGGTCGGAATCGATGTTTAATGTGCCGCCGTCATCGCGAGCAGGCTCGCTCCCACAGTAGTCCGAGTTGTCCGCAGGTCTTGCATGCCGCCGCAAATCCCCTGTGGGAGCGGGCTTGCTCGCGAAGGCGGTGGGTCGGTCGGGATCGATGTTGAATGTGCCGCCGTCATCGCGAGCAGGCTCGCTCCCACAGGAGTCCGAGTTGTCCGCAGGTCTTGCATGCCGCCGCAAATCCCCTGTGGGAGCGGGCTTGCTCGCGAAGGCGGTGGGTCGGTCGGGATCGATGTTGAATGTGCCGCCGTCATCGCGAGCAGGCTCGCTCCCACAGGAGTCCGAGTTGTCCGCAGGTCTTGCATGCCGCCGCAAATCCCCTGTGGGAGCGGGCTTGCTCGCGAAGGCGGTGTGTCGGTCGGGATCGATGTTGAATGTGCCGCCGTCATCGCGAGCAGGCTCGCTCCCAACGGGATTTGCGGCGGCATGCAAGACCTGCGGACAACTCGGACTACTGTGGGAGATTCTATGCTGCAAGCCCACCCCCCGCCGTCGCGAGCAGGCTCGCTCCCAACGGGATTTGCGGCGGCATGCAAGACCTGCGGACAACTCGGACTACTGTGGGAGATTCTATGCTGCAAGCCCACCCCCCGCCGTCGCGAGCAGGCTCGCTCCCACAGGAGTCCGAGTTGTCCGCAGGTCTTGCATGCCGCCGCAAATCCCTTTGGGAGCGAGCCTGCTCGCGAAGGCGGTGGGTGGGCTTGCAGCATAGAATCTCCCACAGTAGTCCGAGTTGTCCGCAGGTCTTGCATACCCCACAAACCTGCGGGGAGGGGGCTCACTGGGTTGTGGCGATCGGGCCGAGTCGGGCCGGGTCGTGCAGTAGGGAGAATCCCAGCTCGCGCAATGTGCGGCCGATGAAGCGTGAGCCCACGTCATTCAAGTGTGCGTCATCGCGGTACAGCAACTGCCCGTCCATGATCGGGCTGCATAGCCCCGCTGGGCAGATCACTTGATTGGGGTCGATAAAGCGCACCTGGGGCAGTCTGGCGCGTATCCCCTCCCAATACGGCGCGGTGACGTCCAGCGGTGCCGAGCATGGGCGATCGGTGCCGAACATCAAGCGGCGCACGGGGCAGGTCGCTGCATTGTCGATGTTCTGGTTGCGCAGAATCACGATGACCTGGCCGGTGTTGTTCGCCACGTGCTTGATGCTCGCTTCGATAATGTGCGCAGCCGACGCATCTCTGGGCCAGGCGCCGGCCAGCACGACGTATGGGTAGTGATTCTGCTTGATCAGCTCGAACACCCGGTCGTTGCGCGCCATGCAACGGTCGCCATACGCCTCGGACACCTCGGTGGCATAGCCGAAAATCGGCGGGCAGGCGTCCAGTGTGTAGTCCATTAATCTGATGCCGTTGGGTTTGGCCAGGATATCGACCATGCCCGTGAAATGATTGGCGAACGAGTCACCCACCATCATCCCGTCCAGTTGCTCCTTGTGTGCACCGAGCTGGCAATCCGGATCAGGTTCGGCGCTGTACCGCGCACTGGGCATATGGCAACCGCTGCGAAGCCTGTTCGGTTTGCTCAGCGCCATGGCCTCGAGCCTCGACACTTCAGGCGCAAAACGCTGTGGGAAGCCATTCCATTGCAGGCTCAAGGTCGCCAGGACGGCCAGCCCCAGGGCCGGGACCATGAATCGGCGGACCAGTACGCGGGGAAACTGCAATTGCGCGCCAGTGCGCCGAAAGGGAATTTCGATATACCGCCAGGACCACCAGGACAACAGAATCGACACCAGCACCAGTGACATGCCCACAGAAAGGGTTATCTCGATGCCCAGGTAATTCAGGTAGGCAATCAACGGCCAGTGCCATAAATACAGCGAATAGGAAATCAGGCCTATGAACACCATGGGTCGGCTGGTCAGCAGGCGGGAGCGAGCTCCACCGCTGCCGGCCAGAATCAGCAGCGCCGCGCCCAGGCAAGGTATCAACGCATTGACGCCGGGGAAGGGGGTGTCCCGGCTCAGGGCAAACAAGGAAAAACCAATCAGCCCATACCCCGCCGCTGTATAAGCCAGCACTTCTATCCGGCCGAGTGTACGTGGCTGATAAAGATAGATACCCAGTGCTCCGCCTAGCATCAGCTCGAAAAAACGTGTGGGCAGCAGGTAATAGGAGGCCGTGGCGAAGACGTTCGTGGCGTATTCGGAAAGCCCCACCGCCGCCACGATACCGACGGCCAACACCGGCAGGACATAACGCGGTGTCAGGCGATAGAGCATCAGGATCAGCAGCGGCCAGATCACGTAGAACTGCTCTTCAATCCCCAGGGACCAGGTATGCAGCAGCGGCGCTTCGCTGGCATCGGCGGCGAAATAGTTGCCGTACTTCATCCAGATATAGATATTCGAGACCCCCAGCAGGGAGAACAGCGCACTGACGTTGAGCCGCGTCAGGTCGGCGGGGGAAAGGATGAAGGCCCCTGCGATCACGCTCGCCAACAACACAGTGACCAGTGCGGGCACGATGCGATTGATGCGCCGCTGATAAAAGCGCTTGAGCGAAAAGGTGTTGCCCTTGATCTCGGAAAACACCTGGGAAGTGATGAGGAAACCCGAGATGACGAAAAAAATATCGACCCCCACGAACCCGCCTGGCAGCAGGTCGGCGTTGAGGTGATGGATGAGTACGGCCAGCACTGCAATACAGCGAAGCCCATCGATATCGAGGCGATATTTTGTTTGAGGCATGTCGGCGATCGTCCTTGAATAGGAGGCAATCCAGGTGCGTCATGTTTATGACGAATGGGCCGACTGCATGTAAACGGCACGTATTAGTCATTGATTGATAGCTGGAAATTTATGCTTTGCAAGGCGTCGGGCAAAACCAGGCGGGGTAGACGACCAGCGGTGTTTGCCCGTCGCCTGAGCGCATCCTTGGTCTGCCCGTCACCCAACTCCGCTATCCTGAGCCTCACGTTTACCCATGAGCCTTTTCATGCTTGAAGTTCGCGACGTATTTAAGAGCTATGCCACGCCGCAAGGGCCATTGCCGGTGCTGCAGGGTATCGACCTGACGTTGGCCCCTGGCGACAGCCTGGCACTGATGGGTGAGTCCGGCAGCGGGAAAAGCACCTTGCTGCATCTGGTTGCCGGTCTGGACAAGGTCGACCGTGGCAGCATTCGCTTTGGCGAGCGCAGGCTCGACGGCATGAGCGAAAGCCAACTGGCAAGCTGGCGACGTACACAGATCGGCCTGGTGTTCCAGCAGTTCAACCTCATCAGTAGCTTGCCGGTGGAGGATAATCTGGCGTTCCAGGCGCGTCTGTGCGGTCGCTATGACCCTGCCTGGCAGACCCATCTGGTGCAACGGCTCGGCCTTTCGCAACTGCTGCACCGCTATCCCGAACAACTGTCCGGCGGCCAGCAGCAACGGGTGGCATTGGGGCGGGCACTGGCCTCCCGGCCGCCCTTGTTGCTGGCCGACGAACCCACCGGCAGCCTCGACGAAGCCACCAGCGACGAGGTGTTGCAACTGTTGCTGGAGTTGCTGGACGGCAGCCCGACGAGCCTGCTGATGGTGACCCACAGTCCCCGGGTGGCGGCCCGTCTGAGCCGTCGAGTGGTCTTGCAGGGCGGACGTCTGGCGCAGGTGGCCCAAGGGTGATGATCCTCCGCCAGACGCTCAAGGCCTTGCTCAGCCATTGGCGCCAGCACCCGGTGCAGTTTTTCAGCGTCCTGACCGGGCTCTGGCTCGCCACCAGCCTGCTCACCGGCGTGCAGGCGCTCAACAGTCAGGCCCGGGACAGCTACGCACGAGCCAGCCAGTTGATTGGTGGCGAACCCCAGGCCAGCCTCAGTGCGCCCGGCGGCACCTTCACTCAACAATGGTTTGTCGATCTGCGTCGCCTGGGATGGCCGGTGTCCCCCGTGTTGCAGGCTCGGGTGACGCTGCAGGGGCACGAGGATCAGCGTCTGCAGTTAATGGGCATCGACCCGGTGTCTTTGCCCCCCGGAGCGGCAGTGGCGGGGCAGGTCCGGGAGATGGCAGACGTGGTGGAGTTTTTCACTGAGCCTGGCCGCACCTGGATCGCTGCGCAGACCTTGCAGGCCTTGGGGCTGAGCGAGGGGGACCGGCCCCGGACGGTCGATGGACAATCCCTGCCACCTTTGCTTGTCCAGGCGGACATGGCGCCCGGCGTGCTGCTGATGGACATCGGCTTCGCCCAGCAGGTGCTTGGACGGCCGGACCAGCTGTCGCGCTTGCTATTGCCTGCCACGTTCAACGCGCCCTTGCCGACGGCGTTCAACGGCCGGCTGCAGTTCAAGCGCGCCGATGAAGAAAACAATCTGTCACGCCTGACCGAAAGCTTTCACCTGAACCTCGACGCCTTGGGGGTGCTGTCCTTCGTGGTGGGGTTGTTCATCGTTCACGCCGCCATTGGCCTGGCGCTGGAACAACGCCGCAGCTTGCTGCGAACCTTGCGGGCCTGTGGCGTCAGTGCGCGGTTGCTGGTCACCAGTCTGGCCCTCGAACTGGGCGCCTTGGCCTTGCTCGGCGCAATCGCAGGAGTGCTCAGCGGCTACTGGCTGGCGAGTCTGTTGTTGCCCGATGTCGCGGCGAGCCTGCGCGGCTTGTACGGCGCCGAAGTGGCCGGCCACCTGAACCTCAGCCCTTGGTGGTGGCTCAGCGGCGTGGGCTTGGGTTTGCTCGGCGCGTTATTGGCCGGCGCCGACAGTTTGCTGCGGGCGGCGCGCCTGCCGCTGTTGGCGCTGGCCAATCCCCAGGCCTGGCATCAGGCCCATGCCCGCTGGCTGCGGCGCCAGGGGTGGGTGGCGACATTGGCGGGGTTGCTCGCGGTATCGGCGTTGATCTGGGGTGACAGCCTGGGCAGCGGTTTTGTCTTGATGACGGCGTTGTTGCTGGGCGCTGCCCTGGCTTTACCGGTGTTGCTCAGTGGCACGCTGAAGTTGCTGTTGCGCCGCAGTCGTTCGGTACTTGGGCAATGGTTTCTCGCCGACTGCCGTCAGCAATTGCCGACGCTGAGCCTGGCACTGATGGCGTTGCTACTGGCTCTGGCGGCGAATATCGGTGCCGGCAGCATGACCGCAGGTTTTCGCCAGACCTTCAGTGACTGGCTCGAGCAACGGCTGACCGCCGAGCTGTACATCAATCCGCAAACCCCGGCCCAGGCGGGCGAGCTGCACACCTGGCTCAAGGAGCAACCGGCGATCAGCACGATATTGCCCAACTGGCAGGTCTCGATCCCTTTGCAAGGCTGGCCGACGGACATCTACGGCATCATCGATCACAGCGCCTATCGTCAGCATTGGCCGTTGCTGGAGTCGGTTTCCGACAAGCCTTGGGAGCAACTGGCCGGGGGTGACACGTTGATGCTCAGCGAACAACTGGCCCGGCGTCTCAACGTGAATATTGGCGATCGATTGACGATCCCGACGCCCCAGGGGCCCTGGACGCCGCGCCTTGTCGGGATCTATGCCGACTACGGCAACCCCAAGGGCCATGTGCTGGTCAATGCCGACCACTTGCTGCGGCATTGGCCGCAACTGACGCCGAACCGCTTCAACCTGCGCATCGAACCCTCCGCGATCCCGGCGTTGCTGGCGGCGTTGCAGGCCCGGTTCAGCCTGGATGACAGCCGAATTGTCGATCAGGCGCGGCTCAAGGGCTGGTCGACGCAAGTATTCGAACGCACCTTCGCCGCCACCGCTGCCCTCAATAGCCTGACGCTGGCGGTGGCCGGGGTGGCGTTGTTTATCAGTCTGCTGACCCAGAGCCAAAGCCGCCTCGGCCAGTTGGCGCCGCTGTGGGCGCTGGGGGTAACGCTCCGGCAGTTGATGTTGCTCAATCTGGGCCAGACCTGGCTGTTGGCGCTATTGACCCTGGTACTGGCCTTGCCACTGGGCATCGCCTTGGCCTGGTGCCTGGACGCGGTAATCAATGTGCAGGCCTTCGGCTGGCGCCTGCCGTTGCGGGTATTCCCGTGGCAATTGGCGCAGTTGCTGGGCCTGGCGATGCTTGCCACGCTGCTGGCATCGGCCTGGCCGCTGTATGCGTTGTACCGCACGCAACCGGCGGATTTGCTGAGGACCTTTGCCCATGAAGATTAAACTGGGCTTGATGCTGATAGCGCTACTGCTCTGCGGTTGTGATAACCGGCAACCGCCGCCGAAGGGCTTCGCCGGCCTGGGTGAGCAGGCCGGCGCATTCACGCCCGTGGTGCCGGGGCGGGTATTCAGTTTTCCCGCCGATCATGGTGTTCATGAGGGATTTCGCATCGAGTGGTGGTACGTCACTGCCAATCTCAAGGATGCCGAGGGCCGCGATTACGGTGTGCAATGGACGCTGTTTCGCAGCGCCCTGAACGCCGCGCCCCAGGCCAGCGGCTGGCGCAACCAGACGATCTGGCTCGGTCATGCCGCGGTCACTTCCAGCGCCGTCCACCATGCCGCCGAGCGCTATGCACGGGGCGCAGTGGGGCAGGCCGGGGTGCAGACGACTCCTTTCGACGCCTGGATCGATGACTGGCGGTTCGCTACACAAGCGTCGGGGACCGATCCATTGGCGGACATGCAGCTCAAGGCCAGTGGCCCACACTTCAGTTATGAGTTGCGCCTCACGTCGACGCGTCCGCTGGTGCTACAGGGCGATAAGGGGTTCAGCCAGAAATCCGAACAGGGCCAGGCGTCGTACTACTACAGCCAACCGTTCTTCCAGGCCAGCGGCCATGTGGAAATCGATGGCCAGCGTTATACGGTCAGCGGCCCGGCCTGGCTCGACCGCGAATGGAGCAGCCAGCCACTGACTGCGAACCAGACGGGCTGGGACTGGTTTTCCCTGCACCTGGACAGCGGCGAGCATGTGATGCTCTACCGCATGCGCCACAAGGAGGGGGCGCCATACCTCACGGGCACCTGGATCGATGCCCAAGGCCAGACGCAAACCTTGCATGCCGGGCAGATCAGCCTTGAACCACTGGACACCGCCGAGGTTGCCGGGCGCTCAATGCCGGTGCGCTGGACGATCAGGATCCCCGGCAAGCGACTCGACATCACCACCGATGCCTTGAACCCCAACGCCTGGATGAACCTGCGCATTCCCTATTGGGAAGGGCCGGTGCACCTGAGCGGCAGCCACAGCGGCAACGGTTACCTGGAAATGACGGGCTACTGAGAATCGCCGGAACTCCCCGGGAACGTCGACCCTCATACCTTATGAATGCCTCTGAGGAGTCCGTCATGAGTGATGACCTCACACTTCCCTCGCTGGCCGACTGGCAGCGCTTGTTCGACGACAAGACCTACTGGCAGCAGTCGCCCGACGTCCATTTCACCGAGCTGATGCGGGTGGCCGATGACCTGTTCGGCCAGGGCGCTATCGACCTGGCACAGTGGCAGGAACTCAAGGCCAAGGCCGAACAACTGCACCATCGTTCACCCGACGCCAACGTCGCTGAAGAAGTCGCCGATCCTGACGCCTGACGCGCAGGCCCGAAAAACCAAGGAGTTCGCCATGAAACCCAGTGATCAAACGTCGCACAATCCAGACGAGCCGGCGATGCCGGGTGAGGTGGAGCGTGACAACGACGCCCTGCGCCCCAACGATCCGGCTAAACGCAAACAGCAGGAAGGCGATACTGAAGCGGGGGAGACGGATGCACAAAAGACCGCGCGACAGGGCTGAGGATTGATAGACCGCGCGGTCTTGAAAACGCATTTGTTAATGCTGCTTTACTTGCCCGGTCTTGTTCGGCGTAGCGGATATGTTTTTTTATACTGCTGTTGGATTTTGTATAGCTGTTTGTATAGCTGTTATTGATTGGGCGTTAATAATGACGACTAAAGATAAATAATTATTTAAACAAGCTCCCGGACATATTTTGCAAGTTCCACTATTATTATGCCCGTTCGCCCAGTGTCAGGCTCTTTACCAGTGCATGGAATGCCGAGGCCGTCGCACTGGGCGAACACCATCCTGAATCAATATCTATCGACGACTATCCGGCCACCGGTGAACGCCAGTCATCGGAGCCCGACGTGCCGCTGACTTCGTGGGTCCAGGTGATCTTGCGGTAGGTGAAGTGCACATCTTCCAGATGGGTGAAGTGCGCGTTCGCCGGGTCCTGGCAGTTGAGCATGTAGTCCTTGATATCGACGATGATCGCGTCCTCCAGAGTGGTGGTGTAGTAATGCTCCTGGGTGCCGGCCGCCGAGGTGCGGTACCACTGGATCTCGACTTTGGTCAGGCGTTCTCCGCAGGTCAGGGCCGCCAGCAGCAGCGGCGAGGCCTTGTCGAACACCTTGGTGATGACCAGGGGTTTATGCACGCGTTGGCCGGTTGGCTGACCCGACTGAGGATCGCGGGGGATGATGACCTGGTGCTCGAAGCCTTGCACCATGACTTGATCTTCATGACCTTCCTGGTAGGTGTTGCCCACCGAGTCGGCCGTAAAGGCGCCGGCAGTGATCAGACCTTGTTTGGTGCCTTCGATGGACATGTAAGCGGGGGTAGCCAATGGATGCTCTCCTTGCGGGATAACTAAAGGGACCTGGGAAGGGAATCGTCCCCAGGTGGCCTGACGGTTATCAAGAGCTATGCCAGCTTCTATAAAAGCTATGTATATCAATAGGTTGGGAATAATCGCCAGTCCATGAGCGCTCCGGCTACAGAGGAATGCGCGCGGGGAGTTGCGTAGTTGGCAAGCCGGATGCGCAACTTCTTACGCATTCGGCTTTCCGGTTTTTCCTACATTCCCAGGGCGGACATGCACTCATCCATCGAGCGCTGTTGCGTTTCGGCATACAACTGCAGCTCATCGATGGTCGGTTGTCCCAGCGCTTGCTCGAATGCCTGGCGATTGGACTGTCCGGCGTAGTGAATTTGAGCGGCATCGCCGAGGTTCGACTGGAAGATGCCGGCGGCGCTCACTGGCAGGAAGTCCTCGTACACCAGGGGTTCGGCGTGGAGGTATTGCGCTTCCAGCAAGCGTTCCAGCGAGACCGGTTGCTTGATCGTGCCTTTGGCAGCGAGGCCCTTTGGCGTCACGAAATAGCGAAAGTACGCCAGTGCCTGCCGACGCAGCTCATCGTGGTTGTCAGGGAACTGGGCAAAATGCTCGGTCATCAGTGCGTTATAGCGTTCGGCGTTGGCTTCGTTGGGAAACTCCCCCAGCGCATCCCGAGCGGCGTTCAGCAACTGATCGTAGAGTGCGCGACCTTTCGGGGTGAGGGCGGCGCCCCGTTGCTCGATTTCGCCGAAGCGGGCGCTGTGGCTGCCTTGGGAGTGGGGCTGGTCGGTGAACGCTACAGGTTCGTCGAGCGCCTTGAAGCTGGTCTGCCGCAGCAGGATCGGGCAATGCCGACGGGGCGGGCCTTCGACGACTGCCTTGGGGGTGATGCCGTGCACGGGCATCTGGGCCTGCACGATGTCGATGTCCAGGGTGCGTGGCGTCAGGTGATTGATGTGCGGGCCCTTGAAAGCCACCACGTCGGCGATCAGCCGATGCTGGGCGCTCAGTTGCCGATATTGCTCGGCCGTGACGGTGGCGCTGTGGTGCCAGCGAAAGGTTTCCAGGGCCTGCAGGACGAAGTCATCAGCCTGTGGTTCGGTCAGGCCACCTTGGCGTTCGGCCAGGTCGATGAGCTGGAGCGCCTCGGAGGTGAAGATCTGGCGCTTGTTCAGTACCGATTCGGCAAAGGCCCGAAGCTCGGCGTTTTCGATCAGCTCCAGACGCAGCAACGAGGTAAACACCCGGAACGGGCTGACCTGCAAGGCGCTTTCATGCACGGCTCGAAATGCCGTGGAATGCACAGGCACCCCGGCGGGCGTGAGGTCGTAGTAGCCCACCGGGTGCATGCCCATGACCGCGAACAGACGCCCCAGGGTTGCCAGTTCTGCGGCGGTGCCGACACGGATCGCGCCGTGGCGCTCCAGGTCCAGACGCTGGAGTTCACCGGTACTGCGCAAGTGTTCGGCCAAGTGCGGGTCGTTGACCAGCACCTGGGCATTGGTCTGTTCCACCAGGTTCATCAGTGCCCCGTACAGCGGCACCTCGTCGCGGTACATGTCGGACATCGCCTTGGAGAAGCGTTGGCGGATCAGGTCGGGACTGACGAAGCTCATTGTGAGAATTCCTGGTGCAAGCTGTGGGAAAGTGGGAGGAAAGATCGCAGCCTTCACCAGCGTCGACAAACGAAGAATCTTCAGGACTTCATTCTGTCAGGGACTGATCCGCCCACTTCACCGTGGCTCAGGCAGCCTTGAAGAGCGGCATCAAGGTCACTGGCCCAGGCCCTTGAGAAAGTCGCGATACAGCGCGGCGGTTCTCCCGGGTCGTTCGACCATGGGCATGTGGCCTACTCCCTCCCAGATCTCCACACGCAAGTCGGCGATGCCCTTGCTCCATACGGGCACACTGCTGACGTCAATCAGCCGGTCCTTGCGACCCCAGAGCAGCAGCGAAGGCGCGCGGATGTCGGGCAGGCGCGGCTCCATCGGCGGGCTGGCGCGAAAATCCACGAAGATCTCTTCCAGTTCATCCCGGCGCTGCTCATAACGCTCGGCCAGCGCCGCCAGCACCACACTCGGCACCCACGGCGGCGAGGCCATCGTCATCGCGTAGAACGGAGCGAAGTCGTCCCGCGAGCGCACCAGAAACGGGTTGTGGCCGGCTGCCAGGTGCCGCTCCATGTCGCTGGGTTCGGGCGCGGTGACGCCGGCCGGGTCGATCAGGGCCAGGGTGAGTATCCGTTCCGGGGAGGTCGCTGCCAGCCAGGCGGCGAGATGACCGCCCATGGAGTTGCCGATCACATGAACCTTGTCCAGGCCGCAGGCATCCAGCAGTTCGATCACCCGTCGGGCCTGGGTCGGGATGTCATAACCGCCGCCGGCCTTGAAGCCGGTTTCGCCATGGCCGGCCAGGTCAGGAATCACCACCCGGTAGTCGCTGACAAAATGCCGGGCAAAACGCAGCCATAGGTTCTTGTCGGCGCTGTAGCCGTGCAGCATCAATATGCTGCCGGACGCTTCGTAGGGCCCGCCTTGCCAGGTCGACACGGTCATCTCGCTGATGGGCACCGTGATCTTGTGCAGTCGGTACAGACGCGCTTCCAGGGCCATGCCCATGTCGTACAGCACATGGCCGATGCCTGGATACGTCAGCCAGCTCCAGGCGATAAACACGGCGAGGACTACCCACAACACCAACATGCTTTGCCCTCCAGGGTCAGGACAGAATGTGATCGGCCAACCGGAGCCGACGAGTCAGATAGTGATAAGTGAAGCTGAAACCGGGGAACATCGCGACGACGTGGCCGCTTTTGCTTTGATACCAGCTGTGACAGCCGCCGGATTTCCATACAGTGCGTTGCATTTCCCGGTGGATCATTTCGGTGTAGCGCTGTTCGGCGGCAGGCTGCACTTCGATGCTGCGCAGGTTTTGCCGGTTCAAGGTGCGGATGCAGTCCAGGATGTAGTTCATCTGCGACTCGATGATGAACAGTGCCGAGGTGTGACCGATGCCGGTGTTGGGCCCGGTCACGATGAACAGGTTGGGGAAGTCCGGCAGGCTGGTACCCAGGTAGGCGCGCGGGTATTGGGCCCAGACGTCGTGCAGTCGGGTGCCGTTGCGGCCGGTGACGGGATAGGAAATCACCCCGTCGGTGGCGTCAAAGCCTGTCGACCAGATGATCAGGTCCAGCGGGATGTGCTGGCCGTCCCGGGTGATGATGCCGGTTTCATCGAGGGCGGCGATGCCGTGCTCCTGGCCATGCACGCTGACGTTGGCCCGGCACAGGGCCGGATACAACGTACTGGACAGGATGACGCGCTTGCAGCCGATCAGGTAGTCAGGGGGCAAGCGACGACGCAGAACCGGATCAGGCACTTGGCGTTCAAGCATGTTCAGGGCCTGGCGCTGGACCATGCGAACCGCCGGCCGTGAATATTTGAACGCAATCACCCGGGTTTCGAATTGCCAGTAGATCGACCAGCGCAACAGGGTGCGCATCGGCGCCAGGCTCAGCAACCAACGTTCGAGACGGTTGAACGTGCGGTCGCGGCGCGGCAGTACCCAGTGGGGCGTACGCTGAAACACGTGCAGATGGGCGACTTCTGGCGCAATGGCCGGGATGACTTGGGCGGCGCTGGCGCCACTGCCGACGATGGCAACGCGTTTGTGGCGATAGTCGTAGGTGTGGTCCCAATCATTGGTGTGAAACGTCTTGCCCTGGAAGCGATCCCGGCCTTCGAAATCAGGGATCACCGGTTGGCTGAGGGGGCCTGTGGCATTGATCAGGAATTGCGCATGAAAGGTCCCTTGGCTGGCGGTGTCGACGATCCAATGTCGGGCATTGTCGTCCCATGCCACCCGCTGCACATTCGCGCCCAGTTGTACCTTGTCCTGCAGGGCGAAGCGTTCTATCACGTGCCGGGTGTAGCGGTGCAGCTCCTCCTGGCTGGCGAACATCCGGCTCCAGTCGTAAGCGGCGAATGAGAGCGAATACAAGGGCGACGGCACGTCTACCGCCGCGCCGGGGTAGGTGTTCTGGCACCAGGTGCCGCCGAAGAAATTCCGTCGCTCCAAGAGCAGGAAATCCGTTATGCCCTCTTTGAGGAGATTGATTGCCGCGCACTGGCCCCCGAACCCGCTGCCGATGATCAACACCTGATAGCTGCGCATGGGCCTCCTTTCTGGTGGTGGTTGCCGATTCCCTTTGTCATGTATAGCCAAAATCCGAGCGGAGCCGTGCATTTGATGGCGAATAAATAACCCTTCATCGATGGTGGCTATTTGATGCTGCCCTGATAGACTCCAAATAACCCTATCCCACAACCCGGGAAGCCCTCGGTGCAGAGGCCTCTATGCAAAGAACGGGACGAAAGGGACTGTCATTGGCCAGGAGGCTTTACACCTCACGAATCCTGGGCCTGATGCTAGGGTTGTTGTTGGTGAGTGTCGCCGTCTATCCCCTTGACCCGGCACCTTGGGTCTGGTGGGCCATGCTGTTCAACGGCTTGTTATGGCCGCATGTGGCCTATCAGTGGGCCCGTCGCGCGGCGCAGCCGTACCAGGCCGAACGCCGAAACTTGCTGATTGACGCCTTTCTTGGCGGTTTCTGGGTCGTTGCGATGCAATTCAATCCGCTGCCCACAGCCGTTACGCTGGCAATGATGGCGATGAACAACGTCTCCATCGGGGGCTTGCGTTTTCTGTTCGCCGGGGCGGCGGTCCAAGTGACGGGCATCGCCCTGGGCCTGGCGATCTTCCCGTTGACCAGTGTGCCGATGACCAGTTCGGCGCAGCTCTATGCCAGTTTGCCTCTGTTGTGCATATATCCGCTGGCGTTGGGCTGGATCTGTTTTCGCCAGACCGCCATTCTGGGCCGGCAAAAGCGCGAGTTGTTGGCCCTGAGCCGTACCGACAGCCTGACCGGTCTGCTCAATCATGGGGCGTGGAAGGACCGGCTTAACGAGGAGTTCCAGCGCTGCCTGCGACAGCCACACGATGGGGCTGGTCACGGCGTGATTGCGCTGATGGACATCGACCACTTCAAAGCCATCAATGACACCTATGGCCATGGCGCTGGTGACATCGTGTTGCGTCAGCTGGGCAAGATGCTCAAGCAAAACCTGCGGGCCACCGACATTGTCGGACGTTATGGGGGGGACGAGTTCTGCGTGATTCTGCCGGACCTGACGTTGCACAATGCCGTGCTGGCCATGGAGGCCCTGCGTGAGCGGTTCGCCCTGCTCGGCTACGAGCAGGCCCCCGCGCTAAAGGGCAGTCTGAGCATTGGCCTGGCCGCCTTCAACCCGGCCTATGGCGACGCCACTCTCTGGCTCAACGACGCCGACCAGGCGCTTTACGAGGCCAAGACCGGCGGGCGCAACCGGGTCGTTTGCCATCGGCAGTGCCAGATGCTCGAGGAACCGGCGGTTTCTTTCTGATTCAACCGAGGAAGAGGGCTTATTTGTGCGTAACACAAACAAGTCCTGTTCCAGCCGCACTGTGTTCCGGCCTGAACTATCCCCCTAGGATTGCTTCACTCAACCACTTGTGAAGGAATCCCTCATGCAACGTTTTACCCGTCGTTTGCTCGCCGCTTGTGCGTTCTCCGGTATTGTCGCCAGCACCGGCGCATTGGCTGATGCCCATCCCACCATTCGAGCCATGGCTGGCGCGGAGCCGGTCAACCAACTCCCGGCCGGTAAAACCGCGTTACTGGTAATCGATTTTCAGAACGAATATTTCACCGGCAAAATGCCCATCCCTGACGGCGCTGCTGCGTTGGCCAATACTCGCGAACTGATTGATTTCGCCGATGATCACCACATGCCGGTGTTCCATATCCAGCACATTGCGCCGGCCGGTTCGGCGGTGTTTGCCGAGGGTGGCGAAACCGTGAAATTCCATCCGGACATGCAGCCCCGGGCCCAGGATGTTGTCTTGCAAAAGACCACTGTCAGCGTCTTCGGCAGTACCGACCTGGACAAGCGTTTGAAGAGCGCTGGTATCGAAAACCTGATCATCTCCGGCCTCATGACCCACGCGTGCGTGGCCGGTGCTGCCCGTGATGCGGCGCCGCTTGGCTACAATGTGTTGGTCGCCTCCGATGCATCGGCTACCCGTGCGATCACCCGGGTCAGTGGCGAAGCGATCGACAAGGACGCCTTGCACAAGGCCGCACTGGCCGAGGTCGAGGATACTTTCGGTGATGTGATGACCACCGCCCAAATCATCAAGCTGCCGGTACGCTGAAAATATGAATCAGATGCTCGCCATGCGCGTGTTTCGCTGCATCGTGGAGGCTCAGGGGTTTTCAGCCGCGGCCGAACGACTGGACACCACTCATTCGTCGGTGTCGCGCAACTTGCAGCAATTGGAGTCTGTGCTGGGCGTGCGTCTGATCAATCGCAATACCCGACGCATGAGCCTTACGGCAGCAGGCGAGCGCTACTACGCCGCTTGCGTGGATATTCTGGATCGCGTTGATGCCGCGTCCCAGGCGGTGACCCTGGAACAGGAACGGCCCTCCGGGCTGCTGCGCATCAGTTCACCGCTGGTGATCGGTACGCTGGAGCTGGCCCGTTGGTTGCCGGCGTTCCAGGAGCGCTATCCGGACATCCAGGTCGATTTGTCCTGCTCGGATCCGCTTGTCGATCTGGTAGCCGATGGGTTCGATGTGGCATTACGGATTTGCGGGCCGTTGGCCGACAGCAGTCTTGTCGCGCGCTTGCTCAGCGTTTCGCCGCTGGTTCTGGTGGCGGCACCGGCCTATGTCTTCAAGCGCGGGCTGCCTCGCGGCGTTGCTGAACTCAACGACCATCGGCTGCTGACGTATGCCTCGGCCACGCAGTGGGTGCTGGTGGGGGAAGCAGGGGAGTCGAGCACGGTGGATTGCGCCAGCAGCTTTCATACGGACACCATCACCGCCTTGCACGCCTGCGCTCTGGCGGGCGGGGGCATTGCCGCGTTTACCCTGGCGACGGTGCAGGATGACTTGCTGACGGGAAGACTGGTGCGGATTCTGCCTGAGTACACGCTTGGGCAGCGGCACTACTATGCGCTTTACCCGCATGCGCGGAATTTGCCGGCCAAGGTTCGAGTGTTTGTGGATTACATGGCGCAGTATTACGGCGCCAGGAACTGATGGACCTCGGACTGAACAGCGCCGGGGCCTGAAAAGCCCGGACAACGTTGCGACGATTTGAAAGATGTATCTGAGCCGTGGCGAGGGAGTTCCCTCGTCACAATGGGGTAAGCCACAATGAATCAAACAGCCTTGGTGTGATCGGCTGGCCCGCGCAACGTCGCAATATCCCGCTTGGGCGGCATGCCAAACAAACGGCCGTACTCACGGCTGAACTGCGAGGGGCTTTCATAGCCCACTTTGAAGGCCGCACTCGCCACGTCCATATGCTCATTGAGCATCAAGCGCTTCGCTTCGTTCAACCGTAGCCACTTCTGGTACTGCAGCGGACTCATCGCGGTGAGCTGGCGGAAGTGATGGTGGAAGGTGGGGGGGCTCATCTGCACACGCGCCGCGAGGTCCTCTACGCGGATGTGTTCGGTGTAATTCAATTTCAGCCAGTCGATGGCTTTGGCGATCCGGTAGCCCTGGCTGTCCACGGAGGCGATCTGACGCAGCCGCGAAGCCTGGTCGCTCATCAACAACCGATAATGAATTTCTTGTTGGATCAGCGGCGCCAGTACAGGGATCGCGTCAGGCTCATCCAGCAGCGCCAACAAGCGTGCGAACGGCGCCAGAAGCTCAGGTGTTGCTGTACCAATGCCTGCGCCAATTCCGATGGGCCGGTCTCGATACGGCGTCATGCCGCTCTGGGCGACCAGATCGGCGACCATGCGCAAGTCGAGCTTGAAGACCAGGCCCAGGCAAGGTTGCTCCGGGCTTGCCACCATCACTTCAGAATTGGCGGGGATGTCCAGCGAAGTGATGAGAAATCGTGTGGTGTCGTATCCATACGCCTTGCCACCTACCCATACCTGTTTCACGCCTTGGGCCACGAGCACGATGCTCGGTTCGATCATGCAGATGACGGGACGCGCCGGGGCTTCACGTCGAAAGAAACTAAGGCCGGCCACCGGCATATCAAAGTCCCCCGTCTGTGGGGTCCGGGCGTCAATGAGGCTGGCGAGCGTCTCTTGCAGGGATTTGCGTTGGGTGGTCATGGCGGGTTCGGAAGTTGTCCAGGACTGATAGCTATAGGCAGAACATTAACTCGCCAAGCGAAGCGCTGCCTACATGAAGTGGGCGAACTCATAGGATCGGGCAAGAAAAGCAGCGTAATGCGCTACCTGAAATCCGGGTTGGGCGCTGAAAATTTGATCCGACCTGACTCAGGAGATCATTACTCAATGCATGTTCGAGCCTACGCGGGCGACACCCCTCGAATCACTCAAACAGAAGGACTATCCAGTGAAAAGAATGCTGCTTGCCCTCGGTCTGCTTATCGTCTCTTGCTCATCCATGGGGGCTGATATGTCCAACGGTGCTGACAACTTCTACAAAAGTGACAAGGTGACAGTGGAAAAGGTCGCCTTCAAGAATCAATACGGGATGGAGGTGGCAGGTAATCTGTTTGTCCCAAAGGGACTGGACCCGAAGGCGAAAAGCGCCGCTATCATCGTGGGTCATCCCATGGGCGCGGTGAAGGAGCAGAGTTCCAATCTGTACGCGACCAAAATGGCCGAGCAGGGTTTTGTTACGCTCTCCCTGGATTTGTCGTTCTGGGGGGAGAGTGAGGGTACGCCGCGCAATGCGGTGTTGCCGGACATGTACGCAGAAGACTACAGCGCTGCGGTGGATTTTCTCGGCACCCGGCCGTTCGTCAATCGCGAGCGCATCGGCATCATTGGTATCTGCGGCAGCGGCGCTTTCGTCATCAGCGCAGCCAAGATAGACCCGCGCCTGAAGGCCATCGCGACGGTCAGCATGTACAACCATGGCGACTTGTACCGCAAAGGCCTGGGTAACTCGACAACGGCGGAACAGAAAAAACAGTTCCTGGCCACGGCAGCCGAGCAGCGCTATGTGGAGTTTATCGGTGGGAAAACCTCGTACACCTCTGGCTCACCGCTGAAATTGACGGGCGATGCCATCGCGGATGAGTTCTTTGACTTCTACCGGACCCCGCGTGGCGAAGTCACTCCCGCCGGCGCTTCGCCGCAGACCACGACCATGCCCACGCTGTCCAGCAACGTCAAGTTCATGAACTTCTACCCGTTCGATGACATTGAAAGCATCTCGCCGCGTCCTTTGCTGTTTATCACCGGCTCCGAGGCGCACTCGCGTGAGTACAGTGAAGATGCCTACAAGCGGTCCGCGCAACCCAAAGAGTTGCTCATCATCCCGGGAGCCAACCATGTGGACCTTTACGACCGGGTGAACCTGATCCCGTTCGACAAGTTGGCCGGGTTCTTTCGCAACAATCTGAAGTAACTCCCTCAATCACGCCATCACTTGGCACCTCTTGTCCTGCGGCAGCGATCTTCGTTGCCGCAGTTCGTCCCCTCGAGTCTTCAGTGGACCCGACGCTCAAGAAACACAGGATTCATATCCCATGACCGATAGCGTATTGCCCATCTCCCAAGACCGCCCGACGTGGAGCGCGGTGCTTGCCATGTCCCTCGCTGCGTTCGCCCTCGTTGCATCGGAGTTCATGCCGGTCAGCCTGCTCACGCCCATTGCGGCCGATCTTCACATTAGCGAAGGGCAGGCCGGTCAAGGCATCGCCGTGTCTGGCGCCTTTGCCCTGATTACCAGCCTGTTCATTGCATCGATTGCCGCTAGGGTGGACCGTAAAAGTTTGCTCCTGCTGCTGACACTGTTGATGATCATTTCTGGAACGGTGGTCTCATTGGCACCCAATTACGCGGTATTCATGGCCGGACGCGCACTGATCGGCGTTGCGATTGGCGGCTTTTGGTCGTTGTCAGCCGCCACGGCCATGCGGCTGGTGCCGGATCAGCAGATCCCACGGGCTCTGGCGATCGTCAATGGCGGTAACGCGTTGGCGACTGTGGTGGCGGCGCCGCTGGGCAGTTTTCTTGGGCAGATAATCGGTTGGCGTGGCGCGTTCTTTTGCATTGTGCCTGTCGCCGCCACCGCTTTGGTCTGGCTGCTGTTACGCCTGCCCTCCATGCCGGCACAGACGAAGCAGGGCAGCGCCAACGTGTTCAAATTGATGGCGCGGGGCCCCATAGCCTTGGGCATGCTGGCTGCCAGCGCATTCTTCATGGGTCAATTCATGTTGTTCACCTATCTACGACCGTTCCTTGAAACGGTGACGCAGATGAGCGTGTCTTTGCTTTCATTTGCATTGCTGGTGATTGGCGTGGCCGGTTTGCTCGGTACCTTTGTGATCGGTGCGTTCTTGAAAAATGGCCTGTACCGGACGCTCATCGTCATCCCGTTGCTGATGGCAGCGATTGCACTTGCCCTGGTGGGGTTCGGGGCGTCGGCAACCATCACGATTATCCTGCTGGGGCTTTGGGGTTTAGTGGCCACCGCTGCCCCCGTCGGCTGGTGGACCTGGCTGGCGCGAACGCTGCCAGATGATGCCGAAGCAGGGGGTGGATTAATGGTCGCGATCATTCAGCTTGCGATTGCGGCGGGTGCCACGGTGGGCGGCATCCTTTTCGATCTGAGCGGCTATCAGGCGACTTTCGAAGCCAGCGCGGTTGTGCTGGGTGGTGCAGCCGTTCTCGGCATCCTGGCTGCACGGGCCGCGGTTCGGGATTGCCCAGACATCCGCGCCCGGGCGCAAGCCAAGGCCGTTTGAGCAGATGACCGTTGAGCGCCTGCGGTTGGTGGCACATTGATATATTGGTAGGCTAGGGGATCGTTACCTATCGAGTGGGTCAGTGTGACTACCGAGCGAATTTTCCAGTTGGAGCAAGCCCTTATGGCCGTGATCGCTGCGGCGGGAAAGATGGGGGTCTGCAGTGATGAACTGTGCGCGCAGGCGGTGGGCGGGTTGATGTTTGAACACCATTGGAGCTGGGCAAACGCACAGTACGCACAAGGGGCGGCCGACGAGATCGACAACGCGTTGAGCCTTCTCGTAGGGAAACCAACGGTGGAAAACAGGTCGCCGGCGATTGAGACCGGCGCCAATGCGTTGCTCAATCCGCCAGCTAATTCGCGGTCTGTCAGTTTTATTTGATACGAGTGGGCGCCCATTTGCGTGTGCGCCCTCATCGCGAGCAAGCTTTGCTCCCACAGGGTAAATGCTTGGAGGTTAATGCTGCGAGCGATATTCCGGCGCGGCTTCCAGCGAGGTCTTGTGAGCGTTTTCCTTGGACGTTTGCCCCTGCGTATCGGGTAGCGAGGCGACATGAACGGTACGGGCCGGGATCGCAAATCGCACACCGATTCTGGCGAATTCTTCCATCATGCCCAGGTTGATCGCCTGTTGGACATCCATGTAAACGTTGTAGCTGGGGTCCAGCACGATGTACACCGTTTCGAATTCCAATGCGCTTTCGCCGAAACCGCGAAAGTGCGAGCGGTCGAAGCGGGTCTTTTCCTGAGCCTTGATGATGTTTTCGACGATGACCGGCACTTGCCTTAGCTGTTCTGTCGAGCAGTCATGGGGCAGGGCGAATTCAAAGATGATCCGTCGTTCCTGAAGCCGTTTGTAGTTCTGAATGGTGGTGCTGATCATTCCGGCATTGGCCATCACGATCTGCTCGCCACCCAGGCTGCGGATCCGCGTGGTTTTCAAGCCGACATGTTCCACGGTGCCGGCCAGGGAACCCACGACAATGAAGTCGCCGACCTCGAACGGTTTGTCCACGGCGATGGACAGCGAGGCGAACAGATCACCGAGGATGTTCTGCACCGCCAGCGCCACGGCGATACCACCGACCCCGAGGCTGGCGATAAAGGCGGTGATGTTCACGCCTAGGTTGGAGAGCATCGCCAGGAGCACCACGGCCCAGAGAAACACCTTCGCGCCCCACAGGCTCAGGGTGGCCAGCGCGCTTTTCTGGTGGATGTCGGAGTGGCTGTGGCGGGCGAAATAGTGCAGCAACGCCAGGGCAATTGCCCGGTTGGCCCAGAGCCCCACCTGCAAGGCTGCGACCACGAACCAGAGGCTGCTGACCCGGTCAAGCCAACGCTCCGGCAGGTCCAGGACGCCGACGCCAATGAGGATGGAGGCCAGTAACAACAGCGTATTGCTGGTACTGGACAGTACTTCGACGGCGATGTGGCTGACATACGCATCGGGTTTCTGTGCCCGGGCCTGCACTTTTCTCAACAGCAAGCCGATGCCGGCCCTGACGATGATAAAACTCACCACCATCACACCCAGGGCCAGGAGCCAGTTGGCGATGGAGATGCCGAGTAATTGGGTATCGGTAAGGAACTGAAGAGAGCTTGAGTCCATGTGAACGGTCACCTGTGCCATTGCTGTTCAGGTTTTGGCCCTTGCCGACTTTGGTGTGAGAACCTGGGCAGGGCATGAACCTGGTTAGTTCGCGCAAAGCACGGGCCGTTCAATTTTGTTCTGCGCGAGCAGTTGCGTAGGAGAGTGCTGGCGGCGTAGTTTCCTGGGCAGAACCTCTGTCAGAGCAATGCCATGCACATGACCGAACTGAGCAATGAGGAGTTGGAGCCGTTGCGCCAGGCGCTGATCCTGGCGGGTCTGCCTGTGGACGACCTGAACCAGCAGGGCCGACGTTTTTTCAGCTTCAGGCAAGCAGACGCTCAGACAGCGTTTGGCGGGATCGAGGGGGAGGGCGCGGACCGATTGTTACGCTCTCTGGTGGTCCCTGAGGGGCTGCGGGGGCGCGGCATAGGCGCAGCGATGCTGGTCGCTCTGGAAGACTTTGCGAAAAACCAAGGTGTGGAGCGCCTTCACCTGCTCACTGCCAGTGCTGCTAGCTTCTTTGTCGCCCAGGGGTATCAGCCGCGTGACCGTTCGCTGGCGCCGATGTCGATCAGCGAAACGGCCCAATTCAGATCATTGTGCCCGGCCTCGGCGGCCTACCTGAGCAAATGCCTCATCTAACGCAGTAGATGCACGGCCAGGCCGGTCAGTCCGCATCCCAGTAGCACCTGGATGACGCCGCGTTTGTAGCGAAACAGCGCAATGGCGGCGGCGAGCGCGATGATTGCCGACGGCCAGTCCAGCGCACCGGAAAAACCGCTGGGCCAAAGCACGTGGTAACCGAAGAAGCAGGCCAGGTTGAGGATCACCCCGACCACGGCGGCAGTAATCGCCGTCAGCGGTGCGGTGAATTTCAGCTCGTTATGCGTCGACTCCACCAATGGCCCACCCGCGAGGATGAACAGGAATGAGGGCAGGAACGTAAACCAGGTCACCAGCGTGGCGGCAACCGCGCCAGCGAGGAAGGCCTGTTCAGGGCCGAACACCTGCATCACGTAGCCACCGACGAAGCCGACGAAAGCGACCACCATGATCAACGGGCCGGGAGTGGTTTCGCCGAGGGCCAGACCATCGATCATCTGTGTCGGGGTCAGCCAGCCGAAATGTCCGACAGCGCCTTGATACACATAGGGCAGAACCGCATAGGCGCCACCAAACGTCAGCAAGGCCGCCTTGGTGAAGAACCAGGCCATTTGCGTCAGGGTGCCTTCCCAGCCGAACAACAGGGTCAACACACCCATCGGCAAGGCCCACAGCAGGGCGCCGATGATCGCCAGCCGGGCCAGTCGCAAGGCGCTGAAGCGGGCATGCTCCGGGGGCGGGGTGTCATCGTCGATCAATGCCGGGCCAAAGGATTGATGCGTGGCGTTGTGGCCGCCCAGGCTGAACTTTTCCGGTGCCCAGCGGCCGCCGAAGTACCCGATGACCGCCGCTCCCAGCACGATCAGCGGGAAGGGGAGATTGAAAGCGAATATCGCGGTGAACGAGCCGGCGGCGATGGCCCACAGCCAACTGTTCTTGAGCGCGCGCGAACCTATCCGGTGGGCGGCATGCACGACGATCGCGGTCACGGCTGGCTTGATGCCATAAAAAATCCCGGCCACCACCGGCACTTCGCCAAAGGCGACATACAGCCAGGACAATGTGATGAGAATGAACAGCGAAGGCAGCACGAACAGCGCCCCGGCAATGATCCCGCCCCAGCTGCGGTGCATCAGCCAGCCCAGGTACGTCGCCAATTGCTGCGCCTCGGGGCCTGGCAGCAGCATGCAGTAATTGAGGGCATGCAGAAAGCGTCGTTCGGAAATCCAGCGTCGGCGCTCCACCAACTCCTGGTGCATGATCGAGATTTGTCCTGCCGGCCCACCGAAACTGATAAAGCCCAGCTTGAGCCAGAACCAGAACGCCTCGCGCAAGCTGATGGCCGAGGGGCTGGACAACGGGTCGTCGACGGTCGGGATGGGTTTATTCATGGTCGGCCGGTGCTTGGATGGCAAAGGCGACCTACGTTATGGGGCGTTACGCAATTTTGATAGCCCTGGCAAAGCGATTCATGAAAAAAACCGGCTTTCCGGGATTGTCGCCATTGGGGGGGATTTTCCGGCCAGAACGGGTGAATTTGACAGGGCCATGCGCAGGATTTTGGATCCATTGAGCCACCCATCGGCTATGCCACACCGGCAAATTGCCGCCCCCCCAGGCGGTAGGCTAAGCTCACGAATATTGGGGGCTTTGAGGGTTTCGCTCATGCTTTGCCCCCCTCAGGAATTCGCTTGCCTATCCCCCATTTTGATCCGTTCCATGTCCCCGGCGGTGCCCTCAAGCGCCTGCCGTTGCTCAAGGCAGCGGTGGCGTTTATCGCGGCGGTCTGCCTGTGCCTGTGTGGCCTGCTTTTTTTGCAACTGGAACAGTCTCGTCGCTACGATCTGGAGTCGGCGCGCACCGCCTCAGCCAACCTCACCCGGGCCATGGCCCAACAGGCTCAGGACACGTTCCAGCAGACAGACCTGGTCCTGACCAGCCTGGCGGACTGGATAGAGAGCGACGGTTTCGGTCCGGCGCTGCAACCACGTCTGCAGAAAACCTTTGCCCGGCGCGTGCAAGCCCTGGAGCAATTGCATGGCCTGTTCCTGTTCGATAAGCACGGTCATTGGGTCATTACGTCCTTTGAACAACTGCACAGGGGCCCAGGGGTAGCAGATCGGGACTACTTTACGTTCCATCAGCAGAACACCGCCCTGATCGCTCATATCGGGCCGGCTATCCGCAGTCGACAAAATGGCGAGTGGATCATCCCGG
This sequence comes from Pseudomonas sp. JL2, assembly GCF_031570495.1. Classification (NCBI taxonomy): domain Bacteria; kingdom Pseudomonadati; phylum Pseudomonadota; class Gammaproteobacteria; order Pseudomonadales; family Pseudomonadaceae; genus Pseudomonas; species Pseudomonas sp. JL2. The sequence continues at coordinate 85,945 of NZ_JAKUDH010000015.1, read as the reverse complement.
TGTCGCGGCGCTTGAATGATCAGGACGGCAATTTCCAGGGCGTATTGTTGGCCGGGATCAAGATGTCGTACTTCGATCGATTCTTCGAAAGCTTCAGCCTCGCTGATCAAGACGAGATGGTCCTGGCCTTGTCCGACGGGACCTTGCTGGCCCGGCGCCCCTTCGACGAGGCGAAAATCGGTCGATCCCTGGCTGAGGAACCGGTCTTTCAGCATGAGTTGTACAGCGAAAGCGCCGGTACCGCGACCATCCGCTCCGCTGCCGATGGCGTCCTCAGGCTCTATGACCACCAGCATTTACAGGCCTATCCACTGGTGGTCACTGCCGCGATGTCCGAACAGGCGATCCTGGCGGGGTGGCACGACAGAGCCTTCAAATCCAGTCTCATCGTAGCGTTGGTGGTGTTGGGTATCTGCCTGTTCGGCTGGGTATTCGTGCGCCAGTTGCGCAACAGCGAACGGATCGAAGCGGACCTGCGCAAGGCCCAGGAGGCGTTGGAGCTGATTGCCACCCATGACAGCCTGACTGGGCTTGCGAACCGTCGGCTGTTCGAGCGGGCCCTGGACATCGAGTTCGGCCGGGGCGCCCGCCAGCGCAGCCCCTTGAGCCTGATCATGCTCGATATCGATTTCTTCAAGCGTTACAACGACACCTACGGCCACGTGGCCGGGGATCATTGCCTGGCAGAAATGGCGAAGGTGCTCAAGGGCTGCTGTCATCGCAAGGCTGACCTTGCCGTGCGTTATGGCGGCGAGGAGTTCGCGGTGCTGCTGCCCGATACCAACCTGCAAGGGGCCTTAGCCCTGGCCGAGCAGATCCGCCGCAGCGTTATCGACCAACACATCACCCATGCCGGCTCTCCTACCGGCTACTTGACGGTGAGCCTGGGCTGCTACGCGTTCGTGCCCAGCAGTTTGGACAGCATTGAAGTGTTCCTCCAGCGGGCCGATGCGGCGCTTTATCAGGCCAAGCACAGCGGACGCAACCGAGTGGCGGCGTTATCGATGGAAGACGGGTTTGATACGCTGGCGCGCTCGGATCGTTGAGGTCGCAGAAATCATCAAAATCGATGGCCGGGAGATCGTAAGTCGTTGCAACCACCACGGTGGCTTGTCGGTCACAGCTAGTGTCCTGGATCTGGAGCCCTGGCCCGATGAAAAACCTGCGCATAGCGACCTTCAATATCAACGGTATCCGGGCCCGACTGCCCAATCTGCTGGAGTGGCTGGAGCGGGAGAAACCCGACATTGTCTGCTTGCAGGAACTCAAGGCAGCGGACAAGGATTTCCCCACAGCGCAGCTGGAATCGGTTGGTTACGGATCGCTCTGGCACGGCCAGGCGTCCTGGAATGGCGTTGCGATCCTGGCCCGTGATGCGCAACCGCTGGAGAGCCGCCGTGGCTTGCCCGGTGGCGACGATGACCGCCACAGTCGTTACCTGGAGGCAGCGGTGCATGGCGTGCTGGTGGGTTGTCTTTATCTGCCTAACGGCAACCCGCAACCTGGGCCCAAATTCGATTACAAACTGGCCTGGTTCGAACGGCTGATCGCTTATGCCCAGGGGCTGCAGGCCAGCGATCATCCGGTGGTGCTGGCGGGTGACTACAACGTGGTGCCCACCGATCTGGACATCTACAACCCGCGTTCCTGGCTCAAGGATGCCCTGCTGCAACCCGAAAGCCGCGAGTGTTACCAAAGGTTGCTCGACCAGGGTTGGACCGATTCGTTGCGCCATCTGTACCCGGACGAGCGGGTATACACCTTCTGGGATTATTTCCGTCAGCACTGGCAAAAGAACTCCGGGCTGCGCATCGATCACCTGCTGCTCAACCCGGCGGCCAGTCCTTACCTGAGCGAGGCGGGCGTGGACGCATGGGTCAGGAATCAACCGCATCCCAGCGACCATGCTCCGACCTGGATCCGGCTCGCTTCGCGAAAACGTCGGTGAGGGAGCGAGGTCTGCGGTCGGTTATTGTCTCGCAAAGGCGAATGCCTTATATCTGCACCCCAGCAGCGGACTTTTTGTAAGCCCTGCACTGGACAGGAAAGGACATCCTCATGAGCCAAACCCGACTGAACGATTCGGGCCGTTATCTGCAACGCCTGGGCTTCGACACACCGCCAGCCCCGACCCTCGACACCTTGCGCCTGCTTCAACGACGCCACACCGCCGAGTTCCCCTTTGAAACCCTTTCGACGCTGCTGGGCCAACCCGTCCCCATCGACCTCGAATCAGTGGAGCGAAAAGTCTTCGAACAAGGCCGCGGCGGCTACTGCTATGAGCTCAATCAATTGTTCCTGGCGCTGCTGTTGGAACTGGGCTTCGAAGCCCGAGGCATCACCGGACGGGTGGTGATGAATGCCCCCGAGGGTGCCTGGCCCGCCCGCACCCACCGCCTCAGCCTGGTGACGCTTGACGGCGTGCGTTACACCACCGATGTCGGCTTCGGCGGCATGGTGCCTACTGCGCCGCTGCTGCTGGACAGCCGTGACATCCAGGCCACTCCCCACGAACCCTATCGCATCGAGGCTCACCCGGACGGCTATCTGCTGCGTGCCTGCGTGGCCGACGAATGGCGGCCGATGTACCTGTTCGATCTGCAGCGCCAGGAAGACATCGACTACACCGTCGGCAATTGGTACGTCAGCAACCACCCCGAGTCGCCATTCATGGGCCGGTTGATGGTGGCTCGCACTGGCGATGGATTGCGCAAGACCCTGAACGGAAACAGCTATGCCTTGCACCGGATAGGCGAGCAAAGCGAGCGCCGGACAATCACCGACGCCGACGAACTGATCGACCTGCTGGAAAACGAGTTTGGTCTGCGCGTACCGCCACGCGAGCTTTTACGGCCCGCCGTGGTTGGGCTTCTGTAACGAAGTGGGGTAGCAGGGGAGGCGCAAGGATCCGCGGGAGAGGATGGCTGTGCGCAATAAGTTGTATACAACTCTATGGACATTTGTCCTGAGTTTTGAATACAGTGTGCGCATAACAAAAAACAGGGAACTCCCGAACCATGAAAACGCCCCATGTTTCACTCCCACGGCCCGAGGACGAAAACCTTGGCGTCGGCGCGAATATGGCTTACGGCCTGCAACATGTGTTGACCATGTACGGTGGCATCGTCGCTGTGCCACTGATCATCGGTCAGGCCGCCGGTTTGTCACCGGCGGACATCGGCCTGTTGATCGCGGCGTCATTGTTCGCGGGGGGGCTTGCAACATTGTTGCAAACCCTTGGCCTGCCGTTTTTCGGCTGTCAGTTGCCTCTCGTGCAGGGCGTTTCGTTTTCCGGGGTCGCGACCATGGTGGCGATCGTCGGCAGCGGCGGAGAAGGGGGGTTCCAGGCCATCCTCGGAGCGGTGATCGCCGCGTCCTTGATCGGCTTACTGATTACTCCGGTGTTCTCGCGAATCACCCGGTTCTTTCCGCCGCTGGTCACTGGCATCGTCATCACCACCATTGGCCTGACCTTGATGCCGGTAGCCGCTCGCTGGGCGATGGGCGGCAATAGCCACGCCGCCGATTTCGGCAGCATGGCCAATATCGGTTTGGCCGCCGTCACCCTGGTCCTGGTGCTGCTGCTGAGCAAAATGGGCAGCGCGACGATCTCGCGGCTGTCGATTCTGCTGGCAATGGTCATTGGTACGGTCATCGCCGTATTCCTGGGCATGGCGGACTTTTCATCCGTCAGCCAAGGCCCGATGTTCGGCTTCCCCACACCTTTCCACTTTGGCATGCCGACTTTTCATGTCGCGGCCATTCTGTCGATGTGCATCGTGATCATGGTGACATTGGTGGAAACGTCCGCCGATATCCTCGCGGTGGGCGAGATCATCGACACCAAAGTCGACTCCAGGCGTCTGGGTAACGGCTTGCGGGCCGACATGCTGTCGAGCATGATCGCGCCGATCTTTGGCTCTTTCACCCAGAGCGCCTTTGCCCAGAATGTCGGGCTGGTGGCGGTGACGGGGATCAAGAGCCGTTTCGTGGTGGCAACTGGCGGGGTATTTCTGGTGGTACTCGGCCTGCTGCCGTTCATGGGCCGAGTGATCGCGGCGGTGCCGACTTCGGTGTTGGGCGGTGCCGGTATTGTGCTGTTCGGCACCGTGGCTGCCAGCGGCATCCGCACGCTGTCAAAAGTCGACTACCGCAACAACGTCAACCTGATCATCGTCGCCACCTCTATCGGTTTTGGCATGATTCCCATCGCCGCGCCGAATTTCTACGATCATTTCCCGAGCTGGTTCGCGACAATCTTCCATTCGGGCATCAGCTCTTCGGCGATCATGGCAATCGTGCTGAACCTGGCCTTCAATCACTTCACCCGGGGTAACTCGGATCAACAGTCCGTATTCGCCGCCGGTACCGAGCGGGTGTTGCGTTATCAGGACCTGGCGGCGCTGCGTGAAGGCGACTACTTCAGTGACGGCAAGCTGCACGACTGCGATGGCAACGAGATTCCGGTGGTGTCGGAGGCAGCCCATGCACCGGTAGAGCATGGCCCGGTACGATTGAAAAGCAGCGAGCACGTCTAGCCTCGTGACGACGGCGCTTGCTCGGCTTTATGTCTCTTAATAAAGAAAGGCCTGTGATCGAGGATCACAGGCCTTTCCTTTTGCCTCAGAGACTGATCACCAGCGCCCGTAATGACCGCGCGGTGGGCCGTAGTAATAGCCCCGTGGTGGCCCGTAATACACCGGCGCCGGACGATAGTAGACAGGGCGCTCGATGTAGACCGGCTGTGGCTGGTAGTAGACCGGTGGCGGCTGCTGCACATAAACCGGTTGTGGCTGGACGTACACCGGTTGCTGCACGTAGACCGGACGATCACGGTTGATGATCGCTGAGCCGACGATGGCCGAACCAACGATTGCGCCAAACACGGCGGGCCCCTCCCAACCACCTCGACCATGGGCGGATGCCTGGCCGGTGACCGCGAGTGCCCCCATGAGCAGGGCGATGATGGGGAGTTGACGGTTCATAACGATTCCTCGTTTTGGCCCCGGCGCCTGTGGTCTGCAACAGACCCGAATGAGGGTCGCGGGGATACTTGCTCTGACAGCGATTTTTTCAGAATTTGCCGTGCCGTTGGGTAAATATTGTGTAAGGTCTGTAGCGGTTTCTTTACTGCAAGGAGTCACGCATGCAGATCAACCCCAACAAAGACACTCAACTGTGCATGTCACTATCGGCGCGCCCTGGGAACTTCGGCCTGCGCTTTCACAATCACCTGTATGAGCAACTGGGGCTGAATTTTTACTACAAGGCATTCAGCAGCCAGGACTTGCCCGGTGCTGTAGGCGGCATCCGCGCCTTGGGCATCCGCGGGTGCGGGGTGTCGATGCCGTTCAAGGAAGACTGCATCGCCCTGGTCGACGAACTCGATCCTTCCGCCGCCGCGATCCAGTCCATCAATACCATCGTCAACACCGATGGCCATTTAAAGGCCTACAACACCGACTACATCGCGATCGCCCAATTGCTGCAAACCCATGCGGTGCCCAAGGGTTCAACCTTTGCTCTGCGCGGTAGCGGCGGCATGGCCAAGGCCGTGGCCAGCGCCTTGCGCGACGGTGGTTACTCAAACGGTTTGATCGTGGCCCGCAACGAAACCGCCGGGCGAGCCTTGGCCGGCTCCCTGGGTTACGAGTGGCAGGCTGAACTGGGGCAGCGACGGCCGCAGATGCTGATCAACGTCACGCCGATCGGCATGACCGGTGGCCCGGAAGCCGATCAACTGGCGTTCGAGCCCGAGACCATTGCAGCGGCCGAGACGGTGTTCGATGTGGTGGCGATCCCGTCGCAAACGCCGCTGATCGTGCGCGCCCAGGCTGAGGGCAAACGGGTCATCACCGGGCTCGAAGTGATTGCGATCCAGGCCCTGGAGCAGTTTGTCCTGTACACCGGCGTGCGGCCCAGCGCGGAACAATTCAAGAAGGCCGTGGCGTTCGCTCGATCCTGATTACTCCAGTCGCGCCAGCCGTTCTTCCAACGCGGCGATCCGCGCTTCGAGTTCTTCGATGCGCTCCAGCGACACGCCGCTGCCGGCACCACGCTCCACGGGATGCTGGCGGGCGGCGAGGATCGCTTCGATATCCGCCGGGTCGCCCATGGCGTGCATGTAACGGTCTTCCCGCTGGCCGGGCTGACGCGGCACCAACAGCGCCAAGCCACGGGCGATCAGCCGTTCAAGCTGATGCACCACCTGTTCGGTGTCTTCGAAATCGTGCATCCGCCCGCTACGGGTCAGCAGTTCATTGACTGTCTGCGGGCCGCGCAAGAACAGCAACCCCATCAGAATCACTTGGGCCGGCACCAGCTCCAGGGCCTTGTCGACCCGATGCTCCCAGCGGTCGGCGCGGCTGCCCATCACCAGTTTGGTAAAGCCGCGACCTTCCAGCGCACGCAGGCTCTGGCCGACCTGGCCCGGATTGAGGTTCATGACCGGCTCACGGCTGGTCTTCTGGTTGCAGGCCAGCACCAGGGCGTTGAGCGTCAGCGGGTAGGTCTCGGGGTTGGTGGCCTGCTTTTCGACCAGCGCGCCGAGAATGCGGATTTCCGTGCTGTTGAGCCGCGGTTCTTCGGCCGGGCTTTGTTCTTCGATACTCATCGCGCGTTCCCTATGCTGTGGAAGCCGCCTAGCCTAATCCTTGCGCAATAAAAGACAAGGTGCGCAACAAGGCGTGGCTATAATCGCACCCGTTTGATTTGTCCTTTCCTGCCACCTGCATGAGATCGCCATGACTATTTCCCTGTACGCCGCTTCCATCCCGGTTTTCAAGCAGATGCTCAACGCCCTGAGTGATGTCCTGAACAAGGCTGAAGCCCACGCCACTGCGAAAAACATCGACCCGAACGCGTTCCTGCAAGCCCGCCTGTACCCTGACATGTTCCCTCTGGTACGCCAGGTGCAGATCGCGGTGGACTTCGCCAAAGGCGTGTCCGCGCGTCTGGCCGAGCTTGAAGTGCCGAAATATGACGACAGCGAAACCACCTTTGCCGAACTGCAAGCCTTGATCACCAAGGTATTGGCGTTCATCGACGGCATCAGCCCCGAGCAGATCGACGGCAAGGAAGGCATCGAAATCGTCACCCGTCCGGGCACGCCGAAAGAAAAACGCTTCACCGGCCAGAACTACCTCCTGACCTATGGTCTGCCGCAGTTCTTCTTCCACGTCACCACCACCTATGCGCTGCTGCGCCACAATGGCGTGGAAGTGGGCAAACGCGACTACATGGGCGCGTTCTAAACCCGCCAGCATGAAAAAGCCCGGGACGGTGTGGGCCGTCCCGGGCTTTTTTGTGGCGGTCTGTTTACACGGTGGCTGTGCCATCGCTATCGCGAGCAGGCTCGCTCCCACATTGGATTTGTATCTGCCACAAACCCTGTGGGAGCGAGCCTGCTCGCGATGACGGTCATACCTCCAGCGCCGCTGTCAGGCCACGCGTTCGCGCTTCTCTTCCTCACCCAAGCAAGCCGCCGCGGTGAACAGCACATCGGTAGAGGAATTGAGCGCAGTCTCCGCCGAATCCTGCAGGACACCGATAATGAAGCCCACGGCGACCACCTGCATGGCGATGTCGCTGGGGATACCGAACAGGCTGCATGCCAGGGGAATCAGCAACAGCGAACCACCGGCCACGCCGGACGCGCCGCAGGCACAAATGGCCGCGACGACGCTCAGCAGCACGGCGGTCGGCACGTCCACCACGATACCCAGGGTATGCACCGCCGCCAGGGTCAGTACGGTGATGGTAATGGCGGCGCCGGCCATGTTGATGGTCGCGCCCAGCGGGATCGATACCGAATAGGTGTCTTCGTGCAGGCCCAGGCGTTTGCTCAGTTCCAGGTTCACCGGGATATTCGCCGCCGAACTGCGGGTGAAGAATGCGGTAATGCCGCTCTCGCGCAGGCAGGTGAAGACCAGTGGGTACGGGTTGCGACGCAGCTTCCAGAACACGATGAGCGGGTTCATCACCAGCGCCACGAACAGCATGCAGCCAATCAGCACGGTCAACAGGTGAAGGTAGCCCAGCAACGCGCTGAAACCTGAGGTTGCCAGGGTCGAGGCCACCAGGCCGAAGATCCCCAGCGGGGCGAAGCAGATGACCACGCGCACGATCACGGTCACGCCGTTGGACAGATCCCCGAGCACGGTACGGGTGGTTTCGCCAGCATGCCGAATGGCAATGCCCATGCCGATGGCCCAGGCAAGAATGCCGATGAAGTTGGCATTCATCAGGGCGCTGACCGGATTGTCCACCACGCTGAGCATCAAACTCTGCAGTACTTCGCCGATGCCGCCGGGGGCGGTGACGGCGACGTCATGGGACACCAGGACAAGGTTGGACGGAAACAGGGTACTGGCAACCACTGCGACCACTGCGGCGGCGAAAGTGCCGAGCAGGTACAGGAAGAGAATGGGCCGGATATGGGTTTCCTGACCGTGCTTGTGGTTGGCGATCGACGCCATGACCAGCACGAACACCAGGATCGGTGCCACGGCCTTGAGCGCTGACACAAAGACCTTACCGATGAAAGCGGTGGACTTGGCAAGGTCCGGTGCCAGCCACGCCAGGATGATGCCGGCGATCAGACCGATGACGATTTGCGTCACCAGGCCGGTGCGTTTGAGGCGGTGTAGAACGGAAGGAGACAAAGCAGTCATAACGGCATCTCTGATTTTTTTTGTGTGCAACGGTCGACCCCTCAGGGCAACAGGCGGGCAGGCCACGTGAGCGGGACCGAAAAGAAAGTACAGCGTTTGCAGGCCGCGGACTTTATCACAGCCCGCGGAAAAACCTGACGGACCTGTGACGATCCGTCGCTTGGGCGTTCACACGCGTTTGTCTGAGGGGCGCATTCTGTTAGGCTTTGGGCCAATCCCCTTTCTACTCTGCCAGCGACCCTTTTGGGCTGACGCTGGTGTCGTTGTTTTGCTGGAGTTCTGCATGTTGTCTGTTTTTCTGTTGTCGGCGGCTGGTTTTACAGTGCTGACCACCGAATTCATCATCGTCGGCCTGTTGCCATCCATTGCCCGCGACCTGCAAGTCACGATTGCCCAGGCCGGGCTGCTGGTCACGCTGTTTGCATTTACCGTGGCGGCATTCGGGCCGTTCCTGACCGCCTGGTTCGCCCGCTTTGAGCGGCGCAAGCTGTTTATCAGCGTGTTGGTGATGTTTGGTCTGGCCAACACACTGGCGGCGCTGGCCCCCAATATCGGCGTAATGGCCGTCGCCCGATTGATCCCAGCCTTGGGGCTACCGGTGTTCTGGGCATTGGCCAGTGAAACGGCAGTGGACATTGTCGGGCCGCAGTTTGCCGGGCGGGCCATCGCCCGGATCGGGTTCGGCATTGTCTGTGCCACGGTGTTCGGTATTCCGGTAGGCACGCTGATTTCTGATGCGTTCGGCTGGCGCAGCGCCTTCGCCATCCTGGCGTTCGTTGCGTTCGCCAAGGCCTTGCTGCTGTTTGTCTACCTGCCCAAAACCAATCTGCATCAGCACCAGGTCAGTTTGCGCTCGCAACTCAAGATATTGCGCAGCCCGTTGATGCAGGGCCATGTGCTGCTGTCGATCCTGGTGTTCAGCGGCATGTTCACCGCGTACACCTACCTGGCCGATATCCTCGAGCGCCTGGCCGGGTTCGACGGCACACTGGTGGGCTGGTGCCTGATGGGCTTCGGGGCCGTGGGGCTGGTGGGTAACTCTCTGGGCGGCCGCGCGGTGGACCGACACCCTTTGATCGCCTCGATGGTGTTTTGTCTGTTCCTGATCGGCGGCATGGTGGCGCTGGTGCCGAGCATTCATTCGACCGTCGGGCTGGCGGCAGCGATGGGCATCTGGGGAGTGACCCAGGCGGCCCTGTTCCTGGTCAGTCATGTACGACTGATGAAGGCCGCGCCTGAGGCTCCAGCCTTTGCCGCATCGCTGAACATCGCCGGGGCCAATCTGGGAATTGGCTTGGGGGCGATGGTCGGTGGGCGCGTCATCGATACCCTGGGCCTGGGCAGCGTTGGTTTTGCCGCGTCCGGGTTCATCCTCATATCGATCCTGCTGGCGTTATTGCTGATGACCTTCAAGCCCCGTGCCGCCTGCGCGCAGTCCTAAGCGCTGAACAGCTCGCGTCGGGCCCCTTCGGCGATGGCGACGATGCCCGGATGGCTGACCTTGCGCTCCACGGAAATGGCATAGAACGACTCGCTGACCGCATCGGTCTGGCCGATCACCTGTACGCCGTACTGACGCTGAACTTCTTCGGCGATCACGCTCGGGCCGATGAAAATTCCGCTGCCTGATTGCCCGAAGGCCTGCATCAGCGCGCTGTCGTCGAATTCGCCGACGATGCGTGGCTGGATCTGTTGCTCGGCGAACCAGCGTTGCAAGCGGCTGCGTACCACGGTTTCGGCACCTGGAATCAGCAGCGGGGCGTCATTCAGGCTGCGGGGGAAATCCTGCCCATAGCGCTCGGCCAGCGCAGCGGTGGCAAAGAAGCTGATCCCGCACTCTCCCAACTTCTGGCTATAACCCTTGATGTCCAGGTGGGTCGGCATCGGGCTGTCGGAAATCACCAGGTCCAGGCGCTGGATCGCCAGGTCCGCCAACAGCCGCTCGAGTTTGTCTTCGCGGCAGGTGATGCGCAGCGGCTCACTCAGCTCCATGGTCGGCGCCAGCAGTCGATAGACGATGGACTTGGGCACCACGTCCGCCACCCCGACCCGGAACAGCGTCTGCTGCTCATTGGGTTGCGCCCGGAGCATAAGCTCCAGTTCGCCACCCAACTGGAACATGTGTTCGGCATAGGGCAGCGTCTGGCGGCCAGCCTCGGTCAGTTCCAACTGTCGCCCGACGCGGCGAAACAACTTGATGTTAAAGGTTTGCTCGAGCAGCGAGATCTGCCCGCTGATGGTTTGTGGTGTCAGGTTCAGTTGCTCGCAGGCCCGCACAATGCTGCCGGTCTTGGCCACCACCCAGAAGTAATGCAACTGTCGGTAATTGAGCATAAGGCACACCGATTCGTAAAAATCGAAGTATAACCGCTGAAAATACGAATTTTCCTGAAGTATTCACCTCTCTAGAATGCCGGGCCATCGGTGAGCCACCTTTGGTGCTCTGTTTAACCCTGAGAGGCATTTATCCATGACGTACAAAACCCTGGGTTTGGCGGCCTTGTTGGCAGTGTCTTCAATCGCCCTCGTTGGCTGTGAACAGGCCGAAAAAAGTGCCCAGCAGTTGATGGGGCAAGCCGCGGAAACGGCCAAGCAGGCAATCGATGACACCCATAAGGCTGCGGAACAGGCGATCAGCGAGGCCACTGGCGGGTTGATCAGCCCCAAGAAGAAGCCGGCGGATGAGGCTGAAGAATCCGAAACCTCCACCCAAACCATTTAACCCCGTCATATCGAGTCAGGACTGACCCATGGATTATCTTTTACAACTCGCTGCCAGCCCCACTGCATGGATCGCGCTGGCGACTCTGGTCGTCATGGAAATCGTGCTCGGCATCGATAACCTGATCTTCATTTCGATCCTGACCAATAAACTGCCCGAACAGCACCGCGCCAAGGCGCGGCGTATCGGCATTGGCATGGCGCTGATCCTGCGCCTGGGCTTGTTGAGCACCATTGCTTTCATCGTGCAGTTGACTGAGCCGGTTATCGAAATCCTCGGTCAGGCATTCTCCTGGAAGGACATGATCCTGATCGCCGGCGGCCTGTTCCTGCTGTGGAAAGCCACCACCGAGATCCACCACAGCATGGACCCGGCACCGAATGATCCGAAATCCGCCACCTCCGGCGTGACCCTCGGATTTGCCGCTGCGATCGGTCAGATCCTGATGCTGGACCTGGTATTTTCCATCGACAGCATCATTACCGCCGTGGGCATGACCGAGCATCTGCCGATCATGATCATCGCCGTCGTGATCTCGGTGTTGGTGATGTTGCTGGCGGCCGAGCCGCTGGCCAAGTTCATCAACGACAACCCGACAGTGGTCATGTTGGCGCTGGGCTTCCTGATCATGATCGGCATGACGTTGATCGCCGAAGGCTTTGGTGCTCATGTGCCCAAGGGCTATATCTACGCAGCCATGGCGTTCTCGGCAGCGATTGAGGTGTTGAACATGATGTCGCGTCGTCGTCAGCAAAGGGCGTTGGCTGACAAAGCCTGATTACAGGCACTCAAAAGCCGCCCGGGTCCATGCCCGGGCGGCTTTTTTTTTGGATTTTTGAAGGGCGGCGGGCCGGTCAGTGTGCGGCGGCGTGGCGCCTGGCCGGTTTTGGTGCTTTTTCCGCCCGCGCTGGTCGTGGCGCAGGATGATGGCGGCGTGCAATGCGCAAAACGCCCCACAGCATGGCTGTGGCGACGCTTAACCAGCCGAATATCAGCATCAGGATTGTTGTGGTCAGGCTCATCTGTGCCTCCTTCTGCCCAAGTTCAGGGCGACGCACTCGTTACAATGGACAGTCTAGTCGCTAAAGTGTTGCAGGGAATCGATCGGTATTGATGACAGACGGACCGCTTCGTTCTATCGCCGCGATGGGACTGCTGTTTAAGGCTATACCCACGTCTGTCTGCACCTTATGATCGACGGCCCTTGCCTGGCCCGATGTCGGGTGCCTTAACAAGAGAGTCCTAATGTTTCCGGTAATTTCCTCTTTTCGATCACTGGTACTGGTGACGGCCTGCCTGGCGGCCCTGGCGGGTTGCGCAGGCAGTGTGTCGCCGCAGATTCAGCGCCTGCCCGAGCGGGTGGAACTCAACAGCGTGCCGTTTTTTCGCGGTGAGATGTACCAGGGTGGCCCCCAGTCGCTGGCCAGCCTCTTGACGCTGCAAGGCACGGTAATCACCCCGGGGCTGCTGGAGAAGCCTCTGCATCTGCCGGAAGGCGAGGCTCATTTGCAGCAGAACCTGCAGACCCTGGCGCGAGAGTATGGGCTGGTGGTGTACCCCCTCGACAGCGAACTGCCGGCACTGTTGGAGCAAGTCGCGGCAGGTTATCCCGTGTTGGTGCGCTATACGGAGGGGTCGGCTTTCTGGTCTGGGCCCAGATACGGCATTCTCGTCGGTTATGACCGCCAAAAGCAGACGGTCTTGCTGCGATCAGGGATGAACCGGCGGCTGCTGATGAGCTTCAGTGGGTTTGAGTCGGCTCTCAAGGATGCTGGAGGCTGGGCGGTATTGGTCCAGCGACCTACGCAGCTCCCGGCCAAGGTAGACTCTCAGCGCTGGCTGAAAGCTGCGGGCGAACTGGCCGGGGCAGGGCAGGAGCAGGCAGCGGCCCGGGCGACTCAAGCCCTGAGCGGCGCACACTGATCTCACCCCCGTTCGTCACTTGTCGGGCACCACCCGCCATGCCAGAGGCTCCTAACCTCAGGGCCGGAATATCCGGCCCATGCTTGCGAGGAGAAAAGCATGGCACAGTCGAAAACACCTACGGGGCCACATTCTTCCGAACATTCTTCTGGCGATGATTTGGGGTTTGATCCCGACTCGCCGGATCTCGGCGATCCTCAAGTCGATCCGATAGGCCCCGCCAAGGCGCCTCTGGACGAAGAGGATGAGCAGGAGGAGCCCGGTTCCAGAGCGTATGACCCGTTGGGTGATCTAAAACCTTGAATAAAACAAAGCCCCGATGAGTCGGGGCTTTGTTTGCCTGGTTAATTAATTCGACGCTTCGACTACACCGGTTTGGCGGCTCTTGAGGTTCTTGGCCGCCTTGTATTGAAGGGCCGCGGCAGGGACGCTGGCGCTTTTGCCGGTTTCCACCCAGCTACGGATCCGGCTGGCATCGGCGAAGTGGGTGTATTTCCCAAACGCATCCAGCACCACCAAGGCCATCGGTCGATTGCTCATTTTCGTCACCAGTACCAGGCAGTGGCCGGCCTGATTGGTGAAGCCGGTCTTGGTCAGTTGGATGTCCCAGCCAGCCTTATGGACCAAGTGGTCGGTATTGCGAAAGCCCAGGCTATAAACCGGTTTGCGGAAGGTTACGGTCTTTTCCTTGGTGGTACTCAGTTCGCTCAGCAATGGATATTTGCGTGCCGCGATCAGCAGTTTGGTCAGGTCCCGGGCGGTGGATACGTTGTGAATCGACAGGCCTGTGGGTTCGACATAGTGGGTGCTGCTCATGCCCAGCGCCTTTGCCTTGGCGTTCATGGCCGCGATGAACGCTGCGTACCCGCCCGGGTAGTGGTGGGCGAGGCTGGCGGCGGCGCGGTTCTCCGACGACATCAGGGCAATCAGCAACACGTCCCGGCGTGACAGTTCGCTGTTGAGCTTGACCCGGGAAAATACCCCCTTCATCTCCGGTGTATTGGCGATGGTCATGGAGATGTATTCATTCAGATCCTGCTTGGCATCCAGCACGATCAGACCGGTCATCAATTTGGTCACCGAAGCGATGGGCACCACTACGTCGGGATTGCTGGCATAAACGACTTTATTCGTCTGCAAGTCCAGCAGTATCGCGCTGCCCGAGGCGACTTGCAGTTTTGAGGTGTCTCGCGGGGTGGCGATGGTTTCCTGCGCCTCGACATTCTGCGTGATAAAGGTACCTGTGAAAGCGAAGAACAGGCTGAGGATAGAAAGACGGATTTTCACGCGAGTAGACTCGATAGAGTTGAAGGTGCCGTGCAGCAATGGCTTGTTAAAAAAGCGCTGCATTTTATGAGTATGGGCGACGACAGCGCCATATGCCTGTACCGCCGGGGCTTGCGATTAAATAAAGTTTAATGAAGGGCGCAAAAACTCCTGTGGGAGCGAGCCTGCTTGCGATAGCTGTGTGTCAGTCAGCATGGATGAAGGCTGAGACAAAGCTATCGCGAGCAGGCTCGCTCCCACAGGGATTGGAACTGCGCTGAAAAGGCGTATCAGCTATGCAGCGTTTCCGCCGCATACAAGGTGTTTTCCAGCAGACAGGCACGGGTCATCGGACCTACGCCGCCAGGGACTGGAGTGATCCAGCCTGCACGGGGCAGGGCGGTTTCGTAGATCACGTCGCCGACCAGCTTGCCATCGTCCTGGCGGTTGATACCCACGTCGATGACGATGGCGCCTTCCTTGATCCACTCGCCCTTCACCAGGCCAGGCTTGCCGGCGGCAACGACCACCAGGTCGGCGCGGCCGACGTGTCCAGCCAGGTCCTTGGTAAAGCGATGGGTCACGGTGACGGTGCAGCCGGCCAGCAGCAACTCCATGGCCATCGGACGGCCGACGATGTTGGACGCGCCAACCACCACGGCATCGAGACCGTACAGGTCCACGCCGGTGCTTTCCAGCAACGTCATGATGCCTTTGGGGGTGCAGGGGCGCAGCAGCGGGATACGCTGGGCCAGGCGACCGACATTATAAGGATGGAAGCCGTCGACATCTTTGTCCGGGCGGATACGCTCCAGCAGTTTGGAGGCGTCGAGGTGTTCAGGCAGGGGTAGTTGGAGCAGAACGCCGTCGATGTTCGGGTCGTCGTTCAGGCGATCAATCAGATCAGCCAATGCTTGCTGAGTGGTTTCGGAAGGCAGGTCGTAGGCCTGGGAAAGGAAGCCGACCTCTTCACAGTCTTTACGCTTGTGCGAGACATAAACCTGAGAGGCAGGATCGCTGCCGACCAGGATCACCGCCAAGCCGGGCGTGCGCAGGCCTTGCTGGCGACGCTCGGTGACTCGTTGGGCGATCTGCTGGCGCAGGCTGGCGGCGATCGATTTGCCGTCGATAAGTTGTGCAGTCATTGCGCGTGGTTAACCATCGAGAGGGGAAAAAAAGAGAACGCATTCTCGCATGCCGAGGCGTGAGGGCAAAGGCGCTTGGTCTGCAAATTCCCCTAACCCCTTTAATTAAATGAATTTTTTTTAAAAAAGAGTTGACGACCTATCAGGCCGTCTATAACATTCGTCGCACTTGTCGGGCACAGCCTAGCACTGGTTAAGAAGGTGGAGCAGAGTTGGTTGTTTTAACTCGGTAACACTGAAAGCACTTAGTTTGTAATCGTCCAAGAATACAGATTAAAAAGGCGCCCGTAGCTCAGCTGGATAGAGCATCCGCCTTCTAAGCGGATGGTCGCAGGTTCGAGTCCTGCCGGGTGCGCCAATTAGGCAGCTTTGGCACAAGTAAGGCAACAAGGCAATATGGTGGGCGTAGCTCAGTTGGTAGAGCACGGGATTGTGACTCCCGTTGTCGTGGGTTCGATCCCCATCGTCCACCCCATATTCTAGAAAGGCGCCAGATTAACAGTCTGGCGCCTTTGCTTTAAAAGCTTGATACGCGGATGTGGTGGAATTGGTAGACACACTGGATTTAGGTTCCAGCGCCGCAAGGTGTGAGAGTTCGAGTCTCTCCGTCCGCACCATACAAGTCGCTATTTAAATAGCAGAGAACGGCGCAGTACCTGAAGAGGGCTGCGCCGTTTTTGTATTCATGATTTTTTTGTCGCCGACCCTGGTTCAGGGTTGTGCGGGGTGCCCGGGTCATCACGATTGTGTTTCCTGATGATGCGCGGCATGCCCGTTGGTCTCCTCGCGAGACCGGATGCCGGGCGCGCGGGTTTGCTGCTCCTATATATAGAAGCATTGACCCAGAGCCTTGCAGCGACCGACTGTATTTGCAATCCGGGCGAGGCATGACCGTATGTCCGCTCCTAAATTCGGCGCCTGTTTCCAGCCCTTTTTCAGTAGGGTGACTTCTTGAGTTTGACCTACTAGAATGCATGCCCTTGATTCTGGGGTCGGAAACGCCCGGCCAACGTCTGTGCAACGAGGAATATCCATGCAAGTTTCTGTTGAAAATACTTCTGCTCTTGAGCGCCGCATGAGCATCACCGTGCCGGCTGAGCGCATCGAGACTCAGGTCAACAAGCGTCTGCAGCAGACTGCCCAAAAGGCCAAAATCCCAGGTTTCCGCCCAGGCAAAGTGCCAATGAGCGTGATCCGTCAGCGTTATGAAGCTGACGCACGTCAGGAAGCCGTGGGCGATGTGATCCAGTCTTCGTTCTACGAAGCGGTCGTCGAGCAGAAGCTGAACCCGGCCGGTGCTCCGTCCGTCGAGCCTAAAGTGCTGGAAAAGGGCAAGGACCTGGAGTTCATCGCCACGTTCGAAGTGTTCCCTGAGTTCACGGTTGCCGGTTTCGAGTCCATCTCCGTCGAGCGTCTGAGCGCCGATGTTTCGGATGCCGACCTGGACAAGATGCTGGACATCCTGCGCAAGCAGAACACCCGTTTCGAAGTGGCCGATCGTGCTGCCCAGAACGAAGATCAACTGAACATCGATTTCGTCGGCAAGGTCGACGGTGAAGTGTTCGCCGGTGGTTCCGCCAAGGCTACTCAGCTGGTGCTGGGCTCTGGCCGCATGATCCCTGGCTTCGAAGATGGCCTGGTTGGCGCCAAGGCCGGTGAAGAGCGCGTTCTGAACCTGACCTTCCCTGAGGACTATCAGAACCTGGACCTGGCTGGTAAAACCGCCGAGTTCACCGTGACCGTCAATAGCGTTTCCGAGCCGAAACTGCCAGAGCTGAACGAAGAGTTCTTCGCCCAGTTCGGCATCAAGGAAACCGGTCTGGAAGGTTTCCGCGCCGAAGTTCGCAAGAACATGGAGCGTGAGCTGCGTCAGGCCATCAAGTCCAAGGTCAAGAACCAGGTCATGGACGGTCTGCTGGCCTCCAACCCGATCGAAGTGCCAAAGGCTTTGCTGGACAACGAAGTGAACCGTCTGCGTGTACAGGCTGTTCAACAGTTTGGCGGCAACATCAAGCCGGACCAACTGCCCGCTGAGCTGTTCGAAGAGCAAGCCAAGCGCCGCGTTGTGCTGGGCCTGATCGTTGCTGAAGTGGTCAAGCAGTTCGAACTCAAGCCTGACGAAGCCCGCGTTCGCGAGCTGATCCAGGAAATGGCTTCGGCCTATCAGGAGCCTGAGCAAGTCGTGTCCTGGTACTACAAGAACGACCAGCAACTGAACGAAGTCCGTTCGGTTGTGCTGGAAGAACAAGTTGTGGATACTGTTCTGCAGAAAGCTAGCGTGACCGATAAAGCGGTCTCTTACGAAGAAGCGGTCAAGCCGGTGGAAGCTCCACAAGCCGATTGATCGTTCTGCGGTAAGAAATACACACCCATAAGCCAGCCTTCGCGCTGGCTTATGCGTATTCAAGACATAACTATTTGGGAGTGACTGCGAGACATGTCCCGCAATTCTTTTTATCAGCAGAGCTCTGACATCCAAGCCGCAGGCGGCCTGGTCCCGATGGTTATCGAGCAGTCTGCCCGTGGCGAACGTGCCTATGACATCTACTCGCGTCTGCTCAAGGAACGCGTCATCTTCCTGATCGGCCCCGTTGAAGACTACATGGCCAACCTGGTTGCGGCGCAACTGCTGTTCCTTGAAGCGGAAAACCCGGACAAGGATATCCATCTGTACATCAACTCACCTGGTGGCTCGGTGACAGCAGGCATGTCGATCTACGACACCATGCAGTTCATCAAGCCTGACGTTTCCACCATCTGCATCGGCCAGGCCTGCAGCATGGGCGCATTCCTGCTCGCCGGTGGCGCAGCGGGCAAGCGTCACTGCCTGCCTAATTCGCGCATGATGATTCACCAGCCGTTGGGTGGTTTCCAGGGGCAGGCGTCGGATATCGACATCCATGCCAAGGAAATCCTCCACATTCGTTCGCGCTTGAACTCGCTGCTGGCCCATCACACCGGCCAAAGCCTCGAAACCATTGAGCGTGACACCGAGCGTGACAACTTCATGAGCGCTGAGCGTGCGGCCGAATATGGCCTGATCGACTCCGTGATCAACAAGCGTCAAATGCCTGCCTAAGCCGCTCAAAATGCAGGTGGTTGGGATGACCGGCCGCCTGCGGGCTTGAAAAAGCCCGCAATTGCCTTCATCTTGTGTTGCAAGCCTATCGGATTTGGATCGATCGAATGACTGACACCCGCAACGGCGAGGACAACGGCAAACTGCTTTATTGCTCCTTCTGTGGCAAAAGCCAGCATGAAGTACGCAAATTGATTGCCGGCCCCTCGGTCTTCATTTGCGACGAGTGCGTCGACCTGTGCAATGACATCATCCGCGAGGAGGTGCAGGAAGCCCAGGCCGAAAGCAGCGCGCATAAGTTGCCTTCGCCTAAAGAAATCAGCGGCATCCTTGATCAATATGTCATTGGTCAGGAGCGCGCGAAAAAGGTACTGGCCGTAGCGGTGTACAACCACTACAAGCGCCTGAACCAACGTGACAAAAAGAATGACGAGGTCGAACTCGGCAAGAGCAACATCCTGCTGATCGGCCCGACAGGCTCGGGTAAAACCCTGCTTGCCGAAACCCTGGCCCGTTTGCTGAACGTTCCATTCACCATCGCCGACGCAACCACCCTTACCGAGGCGGGTTATGTGGGTGAGGATGTCGAGAACATCATTCAGAAACTGCTGCAGAAGTGCGATTACGATGTGGAAAAGGCCCAGATGGGTATCGTCTACATCGACGAAATCGACAAGATTTCCCGCAAGTCCGACAACCCGTCCATCACCCGGGATGTTTCCGGCGAGGGCGTGCAGCAGGCCTTGCTCAAGCTGATCGAAGGTACCGTGGCTTCCGTTCCGCCTCAGGGTGGTCGCAAGCATCCGCAGCAGGAGTTCCTGCAGGTCGACACGCGTAACATTCTGTTCATCTGCGGTGGCGCGTTCTCCGGCCTGGAAAAGGTTATTCAAAACCGTTCCACCCGTGGCGGCATTGGTTTCAACGCCGAAGTGCGCAGTAAGGAAGAGGGTAAGAAGGTCGGTGAATCCCTGCGTGAAGTCGAACCTGATGATTTGGTCAAGTTCGGTCTGATCCCGGAATTCGTGGGTCGCTTGCCGGTCCTGGCGACGCTGGACGAGTTGGATGAAGCTGCACTGATGCAGATTCTGACCGAGCCGAAGAATGCCCTGACCAAGCAATATGCCAAGCTGTTCGAAATGGAAGGTGTAGACCTGGAGTTCCGTTCCGACGCGCTGAAATCGGTTGCCAAACGAGCCCTGGAGCGTAAAACCGGTGCCCGTGGGTTGCGCTCGATTCTGGAAGGCGTATTGCTGGACACGATGTATGAGATCCCCTCGCAGTCTGAGGTGAGTAAAGTCGTGATCGATGAAAGCGTTATAGAAGGTAAGTCCAAGCCTTTGTATATCTACGAAAACAAAGAGCCGGCTGCCAAGGCCGCGCCGGACGCTTAAGCGTCCCGGTGCCGGAATAAAGAAGGGGCCTTCGGGCCCCTTTGCTTTTTGCGCGTTTTAGACGTGTCTTTGCGCTTGTTTTTTTTCAAGGCTGCCCCCATCTTGGTTTCAAGCTTACTTCCATCTGTTTCCGGCCTTGTGGCCGCCGTAGAGGCGAAATCATGAAGACAACCATCGAATTGCCTCTCCTGCCATTGCGTGATGTCGTGGTTTATCCGCACATGGTTATCCCGCTGTTCGTGGGGCGCGAGAAGTCTATCGAAGCCCTCGAGGCTGCGATGACGGGTGACAAGCAGATTCTTCTGTTGGCGCAGAGAAATCCTGCTGACGATGATCCCGGCGAAGACGCACTTTATCGCGTAGGCACAATTGCAACAGTTCTGCAGCTGCTCAAGCTGCCCGACGGCACCGTCAAGGTCCTGGTCGAAGGTGAGCAGCGTGGCACGGTCGAGCGTTTCAGCGAAGTGGACGGCCATTGCCGGGCCGAAGTGTCGCTGATCGACGAAGTGGACGCGCCCGAGCGTGAGTCTGAGGTGTTTGTCCGCAGTCTTCTGTCGCAGTTCGAACAATACGTGCAGTTGGGCAAGAAGGTGCCTGCTGAGGTCCTGTCGTCGCTTAACAGCATCGACGAACCTGGGCGGCTGGTCGATACGATGGCGGCCCACATGGCCCTCAAGATCGAGCAGAAGCAGGAAATTCTCGAAATCATCGATTTGTCTGCCCGTGTCGAACACGTGCTGGCACTGCTGGATGGCGAAATCGACCTACTGCAGGTCGAGAAGCGCATTCGTGGTCGCGTCAAGAAGCAGATGGAGCGCAGCCAGCGCGAGTACTACCTGAATGAGCAGATGAAGGCCATTCAGAAGGAACTTGGCGATGGTGACGAAGGGCACAACGAAATCGAAGAGCTGAAAAAGCGCATCGATGCCGCCGGCCTGCCCAAGGATGCACTTGCCAAGGCCCAGGCCGAGCTGAACAAGCTCAAGCAAATGTCGCCTATGTCTGCCGAAGCCACTGTGGTGCGCTCCTATATCGACTGGCTGGTTCAGGTGCCGTGGAAGGCGCAAAGCAAGGTCCGTCTGGACCTGGCCCGCGCCGAAGATATTCTCGATGCCGACCATTACGGTCTGGAAGAGGTCAAGGAACGTATCCTCGAATACCTCGCCGTGCAAAAACGCGTGAAGAAAATTCGCGGGCCGGTACTGTGCCTGGTGGGGCCTCCCGGGGTCGGTAAAACATCGCTGGCAGAGTCGATTGCCCACGCGACCAATCGTAAATTCGTGCGCATGGCCCTCGGTGGCGTGCGCGATGAAGCGGAAATTCGGGGGCATCGCCGCACTTATATCGGGTCGATGCCAGGAAGATTGATTCAAAAGATGACTAAGGTTGGCGTGCGCAATCCGCTGTTTCTTTTGGATGAAATCGACAAGATGGGCAGCGATATGCGCGGCGATCCCGCTTCTGCGCTGCTCGAAGTGCTCGATCCGGAGCAGAATCACAATTTCAACGATCACTATCTGGAGGTCGACTACGACCTGTCGGACGTGATGTTCCTCTGCACCTCCAACTCCATGAACATTCCGCCAGCACTGCTGGACCGGATGGAGGTGATCCGTCTGCCGGGCTACACCGAAGACGAGAAGATCAACATCGCCGTCAAATACCTTTCGCCCAAGCAAATCCAAGCCAACGGCCTGAAAAAAGGCGAGCTGGAATTTGACGAGGAAGCGATTCGCGACATTATCCGCTACTACACTCGCGAGGCGGGTGTGCGTGGTCTGGAGCGGCAAATTGCCAAGGTCTGCCGCAAGGCGGTCAAAGAGCATGCGCTGGAAAAACGCTTCGCGGTCAAGGTTACTTCGGACCTGCTGGAGCACTTCCTGGGTGTTCGCAAATTCCGCTACGGCCTCGCCGAGCAGCAGGATCAGATTGGTCAGGTGACTGGCCTTGCGTGGACTCAGGTCGGTGGCGAGTTGCTGACTATCGAAGCGGCCGTGGTACCGGGCAAGGGTCAACTGATCAAGACCGGTTCGCTGGGCGATGTGATGGTCGAGTCGATCACCGCAGCGCTGACGGTCGTGCGCAGCCGCGCCCGGAGCCTGGGCATCCCCCTGGACTTCCACGAGAAGCGCGATACGCATATCCACATGCCTGAAGGGGCTACGCCCAAGGACGGCCCGAGCGCCGGCGTAGGCATGTGCACGGCCCTGGTATCCGCGCTGACCGGCATTCCTGTGCGCGCCGACGTCGCCATGACGGGTGAAATCACCCTGCGTGGCCAGGTATTGGCCATCGGCGGTCTGAAGGAAAAACTGCTGGCGGCTCACCGTGGCGGGATCAAGATCGTGATCATTCCCGAGGAGAATGTCCGCGATTTGAAGGAGATTCCTGACAACATTAAGCAGGATCTTCAGATCAAACCGGTTAAATGGATTGACGAGGTCCTGCAAATTGCGCTGCAATACGCGCCGGAGCCCTTGCCGGATGTGGCTCCGGAGATAGTCGCGAAGGAAGACAAGCGAGAGTCTGACTCTAAGGAAAGAATTAGCACGCATTAATACGCATTTGCCTGGGGGGCTTCCTTGACAGTTTTTTAGAGCCCTTGTTATAAAGCGGCTCTTAAGTGTCTGTAGGCCATTCAGCACTCGTTTTTGCTTTCACCAAAAAAACTTAGAATCATCTCAAATAGATATAAGGGGACTTAGAGTGAACAAGTCGGAACTGATTGATGCTATCGCTGCATCCGCTGATATCCCGAAAGCTGCTGCTGGCCGTGCGCTGGACGCTGTAATCGAATCCGTCACTGGCGCTCTCAAGGCCGGCGACTCCGTAGTTCTGGTTGGTTTCGGCACCTTCTCCGTGACTGATCGCCCAGCGCGTACCGGCCGCAACCCGCAGACCGGCCAAACGCTGGAAATCCCTGCTGCCAAAAAGCCTGGTTTCAAAGCTGGCAAGGCATTGAAAGAAGCTGTTAACGACTAAGGTTTCACCGAGTTTATCCGGGTCGGGGTCATGCCTGGCTTGGCAGCGGAGCGGTCATACAGCCGGTTTGTAGCCGGTGTGTCACGCCAGGACTCGCGGGTTTGAGTCCGGTCCGCTCCGCCAGTTACGAGAAGGCGCATCCTCGGATGCGCCTTTCTTCTATCCGGATTCTACCCACGCTCCACGGTTGCCTAAATTTGAAGTTCAACCGTTTCTGGGGGACGCATGCTGCAGAATATCAGGGACAATTCACAAGGCTGGATTGCCAAAACCATCATCGGGGTCATCGTCGTATTGATGGCGTTGACCGGTTTCGATGCCATTTTTCAAGCTACCACCAACAGTAATGACGCAGCCAAGGTCAACGGCGAAGAGATCAGCCAGAACGAGCTGAGCCAGGCGGTCGACATGCAACGCCGCCAGCTCATGCAACAGCTGGGCAAGGATTTCGACGCTTCGTTGCTGGACGAAAAAATGCTGCGCGACTCAGCGCTCAAAGGCCTGATCGATCGCAAGCTGTTGCTGCAAGGCGCGCAAGATTCGAAATTCGCTTTCTCCGAAGCGGCGCTGGATCAAGTGATCCTGCAAACGCCTGAGTTTCAGGTCGATGGCAAATTCAGCGCCGAGCGTTTCGATCAGGTGATCCGCCAGCTGGGTTACAGCCGCATGCAATTTCGTCAGATGCTGGCTCAGGAGATGCTGATCGGCCAGTTGCGCGCAGGTCTGGCGGGGAGTGGTTTTGTCACCGACGCCCAGGTGTTGGCCTTCGCCCGTCTGGAAAAACAGACCCGGGATTTCGCCACCTTGAATATCCAGGCCGACTCGTCGACGGTCAAACTGACCGATGATGAGGTCAAGGCTTACTACGATAAGCATGCCAAGGAATTCATGACGCCCGACCAGGTGGTCATCGACTACCTTGAGCTGAAGAAGGCTTCTTTCTTCGATCAGGTCAGCGTCAAGGATGAAGACCTGCAAGCGGCCTATCAGAAAGAAATCGCGAACCTGTCCGAACAGCGTCGTGCTGCGCACATCCTGATCGAAGTGAACGACAAGGTCACCGAAGCCGAGGCCAAGGCGAAGATCGAAGAGATTCAGGCTCGTTTGGCCAAAGGCGAATCGTTTGAGGCGTTGGCCAAGGAGTTCTCCCAGGACCCAGGTTCGGCGAACAGCGGCGGCGATCTCGGTTATGCCGGTCCGGGTGTCTACGATCCGGAGTTCGAAAAGGCTCTGTATGCGTTGAGCAAGGATCAGGTATCGGCACCGGTGCGTACCGATTTCGGTTTTCACCTGATCAAGTTGTTGGGAGTCGAAGCGCCTGAAGTGCCAACGTTTGCCAGCCTCAAGGACAAGCTTGTTCGCGAGCTGAAAACCCAGCAGGTTGAGCAGCGTTTCGTGGAGGCGACCAAGCAACTGGAGGATGCCTCTTTCGAAGCCTCCGACCTGGCACAGCCGGCTCAGGACCTGAAACTGACCGTCCACACTTCGGCGCCGTTCGGCCGTGAGGGTGGGGAGGGGATCGCGGCCAACCGCGCCGTGGTGACCGCCGCGTTCAGCCCGGAGGTACTGGATGAGGGTGCAAACAGCACCGCCATCGAGCTGGACCCGGAAACCGTGGTGGTGCTGCGTGCCAAGGAGCACCGCAAGCCCGAGCAAATGCCACTGGAAAGCGTGGACGGGGCCATTCGCGCTCAACTGGCGAAGGAACATGCCAGTGCGGCGGCCAAGACCCGGGCCGAGGAGTTGATTGCCGGTTTGCGCGATGGCAAGACGGCCCTGGATCAACCTGTCGAAGGTCAGAAATGGAAGGTCATCGAGGCGGCGACTCGAAGCCAGGAAGGGATTGATCCGGCGGTGTTGCAGGCATTGTTCCGGATGCCTAAACCCGAATCGAAAGACAAGCCGACGTTCAGCAGTGTGACGTTGCCCGACGGCAGTCTGGTCATCGTGCGTTTGAACGGCGTGAACGAAGCGGCGGCACCGAGCGATGAGGAGAAGGCGCAATACCGCCGTTATCTCGCTTCTCGTGTCGGCCAGCAGGACTTCGCTGCCTATCGCAAGCAGTTGGAGAGTGAGGCGGACATCGAGCGCTTCTAAGTGCTCTGATGGTTTGCCCCACAACGACCCGGCCGAAAGGCCGGGTTTTTTGTGTCTGCTTGTTGCATCGGGCAGTATCTTCGTCGCTCCACCGAATTCGCGTCTTTTTCCCGCAAATAACCCCCAGTAGACTTGTAACCCGTTTGAGACAAGATTAGCCACGCGGCCTGGCAGCGTTCTGTTGCACAATACGCCCCGGATCGTTTTCCTCAGGATGTTCAATGTTCAAATCATTCCCTATGCGCACCGTCGGGCTGGCACTGGTGCTGGCCGCTGCAGCCGGTTGCTCGTCGAAGAAAACCGCTATCTACGAGCATGAAAACTTCGATGACTCCGGTACGTTCTCGCGTTCCTATTCAGTGAATGATGCGGCGACCTGCGAAGCCGGGCGCCGGGCATTGCTCAGCCAGGGCTACATCATTACCAGTAGCGATCCGAAGCTGGTCAGCGGTCACAAGAGTTTTCAGCAGACCGGCGAAACCCATATGGAGATCAGCTTCAATCTGGTCTGTGCGCAAGACAGTGGTCCCGGACACCGTGCGACCATGTTTGCCAACGCCTTGCAGGACCGTTATGCGCTGAAAAAAACCAACAACTCCGCCAGCTTGGGCGTGGGGGTGCTGGGATCGGTGTCGATGCCGATCGGCTCGTCCGATGATTCGATGGTCAAGGTTGCCAGCGAAACCGTGTCGTCGGCGAAGTTCTATGAGCGTTTCTTTGCCCTCGTGGAGTTGTTCCTGCCCCCCGAGGCGAAGAAACCCGTGGAAGAAACCGAAAAGCCCAAGGCTGAGCTTGGCGTTCCTGAACCCCAGGTCGAGCCGGCGGCGTTGTCACCGGTTTCTACTCCGCAGCCGGCACCGATGCCTGTTCCTGCACCAGAGCCGGCACCGATTCCTGTACCTGCTCTAGCTCCAGAGCCGGAGCCGGCTTCCGAATCGGCTCCCGAACCGGCACCGGCGCCAGTCGCGCCGGTGGAGGAGGCCACGCCCGCGCCTGCCGAGACTTTTCCGGCCAGTTCGGAGCCGGTCGCGCCGCCGGCCGAGCCTGCGCCCATCGCACCCAGTGAGCCTGAATCATCCGAGCCAGAGTCGTCGACGCAAGCCATTACACCGCCACCCTCCAGCGCCTTGCCGGCCCCCTCCGAGCCGATCCAGCCGCTTCCCGCCTCTTGATGCTCAGTGGCAAGGGTGGAAATCCCTTGCCACACCTGCACGCAGTAATTTCCCAGCGCTGTGCTACGTTTAATTCATGAAGCTTTTGCTTCATGTTTTGTTCATAAAGCGGCTTTATGCTGATTCCAGCGCCATCAGGCATCGGTTTCAACGTTACGTTATGGGAAGGATTCAAGATGGATGATTATCAGGAAGAGCTGCTGGAATATCAGGCGTATGAGCTTGATCCCCTGGAACCCGCCGAGGATGCAACAGAGCTGTAAATCAGCTAAAAGCTACACGTTATAAGCGGCAAGTTTGCAGCTTAAATGCTTCTACGACTGCGCCGAAACTCGCCCGGAGTCTGGTTGTTCCAGCGCTTGAAGGCGCGTTGAAAGGCTTCCGCTGAGGCGAACCCCAGCAGGTACGCGATTTCACCAAACGCCAGTTCAGTGTCGCGAATGTAGGTCATGGCCAGGTCGCGGCGAGTGTCGTTGAGGATTGCGCGAAATTGCGTGCCTTCTTCGGCCAGTTTGCGACGCAGTGTCCAGGTCGGCAGCTTCAGACGCGCCGCCACTTCTTCCAGGTCGGGTTCCCGACCGCCGTTGAGCAAGGGCCCCAGCAGTTGGATGATGCGCTCGCGCAGGCTGCGGGTGCGCGTCAATTGCTCCAGTTCCCGTTCACACAACTGAACCAGGTGTCGCCAGGTGCCGGGGCAATGTTGGGGGTTGCGTTGGGCGAGACTGTCGAGTCCCAGGCGTAGCTGATTGTGTTCGGCACCGAACTGGATCGGGCAGTCACCGAGCGCGCGATAGGCCTCCAGGTATGCCGGTGCTTCGAACTCGATTTCCACCCGTTCAGCCCTCAACGCGACAGCACTCACGCAGGACAGCTGCGCCAGCCAGCCGGCGATGATCGAATCCACGACGAAGCGGTTGTAGGCGTTATAGGGGCTGATGGAATAGAACCGCAGCCACGCGCCTCGGGCATCTTCATGAAAACTCGACTGACCGCGATAGTTGGAGCCGTACAGCGGCTCGAAGCGGATCATGCACCGCGCGGCTTCGCGCACCGTCGGTGCCTGAGCCGCCGTCACGCCTGCCAGCCCGGCCTGGCTCAAGCGGCTAAGTTGGCCCATGCGCAAACCCAAGGCAGGGTCCTGGGTCTGTTGGATGGCGGCGTGCCCCAGGCGCATGTAGCGCGGGATCGACAGACGAGCCCCGGGCTCGGCCAGGCGTGCCGCATCCAGACCGTATTGTTCAAGCAAAGGCTGGGGATCGTGGCCATGGCTGGCAACCGCGTCGGCCAGGCTATGGACGAAGCTGACTGACAAGTCTCCCAGTCGCATCGGTTGCGGTTTCATGGTGTTACAGCCACAGGTTCAGCAGACGGGCGCCACGAGCTTCACCGTCGGGAAAATGCTCGCCGTCATGACTGATGAAACTCTGCCCGGCGCTGCCGTTGTCCCAGAACTGACCGCGCAGGAAGACACTGACGCCGCCCCTGGCCTGGCTGCTGGGCGGCTGGCTGGTCAGTGTCAGGCGATGCCAGGCCTGGCCTTCACTCACTTCCCCAGGCTTGAGGCTGACTTCACTCGGTGTGGACAGGCCCCTATAGCCACTCCAAGGTTTTTCCCAGGTATGGCGACCGTTGACAAAGGCAGGCACTGCCACCAATTGCGCACCCTGTTCATTCAACTGCCGATAATGAACCGGGTACCAACTGTCGCTGCCGATCAGCACGCCCAGGCGACCGGCAGGGGTGTCGACGACGCTGATTGTGTCTGGATGGTCTGGCCCAAGCACGCCCTGTTGCTCGAACATGGGGTGCTGTTGGCGCTGTGGCTGGCCCAGCGGCCGACCGTCGCGGCCGAACACCAAGCTACTGTTGTACAACGGGCCCCGGCCCACTTTCAGTTGGCCATCGCTGACGCTTGGCTCGGGCAGCACGATGGAGCCGGCCACCAGAGTCACGCCGAACTCCTTGGCGAGTCCGCCGAACAGTGCCTGGTAGTCACGGGCCATGGTGTCGGCTTTCATGCGCAAGTAAGCATCGTCCAGCCGGTTGTCACCTTTTGCGCTGACCAGCGCCTGGATGAACGCCAGCGGGTTGCTGACCGCCAGCCAGTTCATCGCTTCCTTCAACGTGGCGGCCTGATACAACTCGTCTTTTTCCCCGGCGACCATCAACCAGGTGCCAATGTGCTCGGGCAAGACCACCACGGTTTTGTCATTGAGCAAGCCCAGGTCACGAGCGGTTTGCAGATAGGCCGCCAGTTTGCGGTGCAGGCGTTCGGGGCTCTGGTAGTCGGTGGGGAACAGTTCGGGCTGGATGCCCAGCAAGTTGCCTTGATCGGCGGGGGTGCCCTGGTTCACCGCCAGGTTGATGCGAAGGTCTGACAGGTAATGACCCGCCGGACGATCCACCGTCCACAGTGCGTAGGTGATCAGGGCGGCAATCAAGGCCAGTGACAACAGCAGGTACAGAAATTTGCGCATGGGAACAGTCAGCGGCCGTGTGCGGATTCGCTGACTAGGGTAGGGCCCACGATGGGGTGTTGCCAAGGGGCGTTGCGCATTTGGATCATTAAGTTGTCAGTTACGGCCATTGAGCACGCAGCTTCCCGCTCTTAGGCTGTCTGGCATGACTGATGGAAGCCGCAGAGCCTCCGCATTTTTCCGTGATCGCCCGTTGTGGAGTTATCGATGACCGCCCCTCATTACCCGCACCTGCTGGCCCCGCTGGACCTGGGTTTTACCACGTTGCGCAATCGCACCCTGATGGGGTCGATGCACACGGGTCTTGAAGAAAAACCCGGTGGTTTCGAGCGCATGGCGGCGTATTTTGCCGAGCGCGCGCGTGGCGGCGTGGGTCTGATGGTCACCGGCGGAATCGGGCCGAATGACGAGGGCGGCGTTTACTCCGGCGCGGCCAAGCTGACCACCGAGGAAGAAGCCCTCAAGCACCAGATTGTGACCCGTGCCGTGCATGAGGCCGGTGGCAAGATCTGCATGCAGATTCTCCACGCCGGGCGCTACGCCTACAGCCCCAAGCAGGTGGCACCGAGCGCGATCCAGGCGCCGATCAACCCGTTCAAGCCCAAGGAGCTGGACGAAGAGGGCATCGAAAAGCAGATCAGTGATTTTGTCACCTGTTCGGTCCTGGCCCAGAAAGCCGAGTACGACGGTGTCGAGATCATGGGCTCGGAAGGTTATTTCATTAACCAGTTCCTGGCGGCCCATACCAACCACCGCACCGATCGCTGGGGCGGCAGCTATGAAAACCGCATGCGCCTGCCGGTGGAAATCGTGCGTCGGGTGCGTGAGGCGGTCGGTCCCAACTTCATCATTATCTTTCGCCTGTCGATGCTCGATCTGGTGGAAGGTGGCAGCAGTTGGGATGAAATCGTTCAGTTGGCCAAAGCCATCGAGCAGGCCGGGGCGACGATCATCAACACCGGTATCGGCTGGCACGAGGCGCGGATTCCTACCATCGCCACCAAGGTTCCGCGGGCGGCGTTCAGCAAGGTCACAGCCAAACTGCGCGGCTCAGTGAGTATTCCGCTGATCACGACTAACCGCATCAACACCCCGGAAGTGGCCGAGCAGATCCTGGCCGAAGGCGACGCCGATATGGTGTCCATGGCGCGGCCTTTCCTGGCCGATCCGGAGTTCGTCAACAAGGCTGCCGCCGGGCGCGCGGATGAAATCAATACCTGCATCGGCTGTAACCAAGCCTGTCTGGACCATACCTTTGGCGGCAAGCTCACCAGTTGCCTGGTGAACCCGCGGGCGTGCCATGAAACCGAGCTCAATTACTTGCCGGTCACCCAGGTGAAAAAAATCGCTGTGGTCGGTGCCGGTCCGGCCGGTTTGTCCGCTGCTACCGTGGCGGCCGAACGGGGTCATCAGGTGACGCTGTTCGATTCGGCCAGCGAAATTGGTGGCCAGTTCAATATCGCCAAGCGGGTGCCGGGCAAGGAAGAGTTCTTCGAAACCCTGCGTTATTTCAAGCGCAAATTGCAGACCAGCCATGTCGAGCTGTGTCTCAACACGCGGGTGGATGTGGCGCAATTGGTCGCGGGCGGTTTTGACGAGATCATCCTGGCCACCGGTATCGCACCGCGGGTGCCTGCGATTCCCGGGGTGGAGCATGCCAAGGTCCTCAGCTACCTGGATGTGATTCTGGAGCGCAAGCCAGTGGGCCGCAGCGTCGCGGTGATCGGGGCCGGCGGTATCGGCTTCGACGTGTCGGAGTTCCTGGTCCATCAAGGGGTTGCCACCAGCCAGGACCGTGAAGCGTTCTGGAAAGAATGGGGGATCGATACCCTGCTCCAGGCGCGCGGCGGTGTGGCGGGTATCAAAGCCGAGCCCCATGCCCCGGCGCGGCAAGTGTTCCTGTTGCAGCGCAAGAAATCCAAGGTGGGCGACGGCCTGGGCAAGACCACCGGCTGGATTCACCGCACGGGCCTGAAGAACAAGCAGGTGCAAATGCTCAACAGCGTCGAGTACCTGAAAATCGATGACGAAGGCTTGCACATTCGCATCGGTGAAACCGGCGAGCCGCAGGTGCTGGCCGTGGACAACATCGTGATCTGCGCCGGCCAGGATCCGTTGCGCGAGTTGCAGCAAGGCCTGGAAGCCGCAGGGCAAACCGTCCACCTCATTGGCGGTGCCGACGTAGCGGCAGAACTGGATGCCAAGCGGGCGATCAATCAGGGTTCGCGATTGGCGGCGCAGTTGTAAAAGACCGAATCTGCGGGGGCTGAGCCCCTGTGGGAGCGAGCCTGCTCGCGATAGCGATGAAGTCAGTTGCCTGAGTGTTTACTGACCCACCGCCATCGCGAGCAGGTTCACTCCCACAAGGGGTTGCGATGAGTTCGTGACCGAGCTGTTAAACTTGCGGCTCGTCCCGACTCGGCCTGCTGCAATGTTGCTTTCCTGCCTCGACTGGCACCCCCAACCCCGCCTGGAGCTCCTTCATCTGGACTGGCTCGCCCGTGCCGGAGTTGAAGTGGCGGTGCTGCGTCTGGACCAGATTGACCCCCTGATCAGCGGCAACAAGTGGTTCAAGCTGGTTCACCATCTGCGCGCTGCCCATGAGGCCGGTGCCAAGGGGATCATGAGCCTGGGCGGTGTCTATTCCAACCATCTGCATGCGCTGGCAGCGGCTGGCAAGCGCTTCGGGTTCCCAACGGTCGGGCTGCTGCGCGGCTATCCCCAGGAAACGCCGACGGTCCTTGACCTCAAAGCGTTCGACATGGATCTGCACTGGCTGGGTTATGGCGGATACCGAGGGCGGCACGCCGCGGATTTCTGGCAACCCTGGCAGGCGCAATACCCGCACCTGCATCCGGTGCCTGAGGGCGGTTCAGGATTGTCCGGCGCGCAGGGTTGCATGGATTGGGTGGCCGGGGCCCGTGAACAATTGGCGGCGTTGGGCTGGGTGGATTACCACGGCTGGTGGCTGGCCTGCGGTACCGGAACCTCCCTGGCGGGGCTGGTATTGGCTGAAGCGGGGGAGCACCCGGTCTACGGCGTGTTGGCTGTGCCTGCGGATCACGGCGTGGCGCAGCAGGTCGAAAGCATCGTGGGGCAAGCAGGTCTTTGCAACCCGCGTTATGAGTTGTTCGACGGCAGCCGTGGCGGCTTTGCCCGGATCGACGCCGAACTCGTCGCCTTCATCCAGGCCACTGGCGCCATCGAACTGGAGCCGCTGTATACCGGCAAGGCGTTGATGCTGCTCAAGGCGCGGGTCGAGGCCGGACAGTTTAGCCGCGGCACCCGCTTGATTTTCGTTCACACCGGCGGCTTGCAAGGCCGCCGAGGGTTTGAATAACGGGCGTCAGCCGCGTTTGGGCATCATCCGCAGCAGGGTGTTATCGCGCACGATGTAGTGGTGGTACAGACCCGCCAGGGCATGCAGGCCAATCAGCCAGTAGCCAATGGTGCCCCCCAACTCATGCCAGCCCTCCAGTTGTTTGGCAAAGTCTTTGTCCTGATCGATCAGCAGCGGCAAGTCGAAACCATAGAACATCACCTGATGCCCTTCGGCACTGGTGATCAGCCACCCCAGCAATGGCATGGCGATCATGAACAGGTACAACGCCCAGTGCATCAGGTGGGCAAGGAAGGTCTGCCAGGCAGGCGAGGCGGGAAAGATGGCTGGAGCCTTCCCCATGCTGCGGGCGAACAGGCGTAGCCAGACCAGCACAAACACGGTCAGGCCGAGCATGAAGTGAGCTTCTTTGATCAGGGTCCGGCCGTCACTGCCTTTGGGGAATATCCCTCGCAGTTCGATGCAGGCATAAACCACGGCCAGTAGAATCAGCATCAGCCAATGCAGGGCGACCGTGACGGTACTGTAGCGGTTTTCCGAGCTTTTCCAGGGCATGCAGGTATCTCCAGTCATCAGGTAGAGCACCGTCTTATGCGGCGTAGTGCTCCTACTGTAAGCCCGTTTTTTCGGGTTCGCTTGAGCCAGATCAGTTTCGCCAGTATGAACAACCCCGATCAATGCATTCACAGGATGGCGGCTGTTGCGCCGCCGCGCGGGAGCAAGCGCCCTGGTCACGCAAGGAGGTCAGGGTGTCAGGTCTGGCGGATTCAGGAGCCAGTCCAATAGCAGCCTTGTGTCATTTTGACCCTGCACCGGTTTCGTTTGTATGGCGGGCTGCCCACCGCCGACATCGCCTACCCCCAGGCACAGCACCGGTCGGTCGGGGTCACCATCGAGAAAGCTCACCAGCACTACGCTGCCGGTCCTCAGGGCGGGCCGCTCATTCAGCGTCAGGCGTGACACCGGCAGCGTGATGCCTTCGTTATCCGGGGTCCACAGGCTGACAGTGACACGGCCGCGGTGATCGGGGCGTGTCGGCTGATCGCCAGGGTCGAGTACGTATGCGAGGTGATAGCCGGGGATGCAGGGTCTTGGATGCTTGAGGGCAGGCCTGAATACGGTGGACCATGGGATGGCCGAAAACCGGTTACGGTAATCGCGGGTCGCCGGTGTGGGCGACAGGTTGGTTTCAAGGATGGAAAATTGCCGCCCGCGATGCTGGATATCGGTGATCAGCCACTGGTCGTTGAAAGTGGACTCTGGATGTTCACTGATCTGCACGATATGGCCGCTGCGCAGGAAGGGCTGGTGGCTCTGGCCCTGGATTTCCCGCTGTCGACAGCGCAGCCGCTCAAGTCTGCGGCGGCCGGCCTGGTAGCGATGAGCCAACGTCGGACTGCTGCGTATCGTCTCGTGATTTTCACCTTCGAAGGCGTGATTGGCCGCGCTGTCCCCGGCTTGGCTTGTGTCGCGATCACTGAAGCCGGCCGGCAGGCCATGGGTCATTGCGCAGTGTCGCTGGTACACCTGCCTGAGGGCTGGTTGCTGGCCGGGATCAGGGCACAGGTTCAGTTCGACCGGACGGGCGGGAAAACTTTTCGGGTCTTCGGCGAACACCAGGACATGGCCATGAACGGTGTGTTCGAAGTGGTAATGAATGCCTTCTTCTTCACACAACCGGTGCAGCAACTCCAGATCGCTCTCCTCGTACTGGATACAGAACGGGCGGCACGGGTACTGCCCATGGGGCAGTTCAAAGCGATAGCTGTGGGCCGGCAGCGCATTGTCTTCCAGCAGTCGATGCAGGATCTGCACAGCGCTGAGCCGGTAGAAAACCCGTCGCCGTGGGCCCTGTTCCAGGCGCTGGAGGTACGGCACCAGCGTCAAGCGATAGCCGATGCGCTGTGGGGCGTGGCTCGTCACGCCGACGCTGTGCACAACGCCATGCACACCGCATTCGCCATCGAGGCGCAGGAAGGCAGGCTGGTCCAGCAACGTGTCGGGATTGATCGGCGGCGACAGCCCGATCAATTCAAGGTCGAAACGGTATGGCTGATTAAGCGCTTCGCGACCGTTAAACCTCAGGACTTGCAGGCGCAAATCGCTTTGCGTAAGGGTCAGGCTGAAAGGACTTTCCGATTCGTTGCGCATCGCGGTTCTTACTGGCTGGGGAGATAAGTTCACGAGAGTACGAAACCGCAGGAGGAAAGGGGGCCCCAAATCGCCATTTCAGAAACTCCCTACAGCACGTCGGGGAAATGTTGATTCATCGGCGGTGATTTTTTGGTCGATCAGCCGGTTTAGGCCGTATAAACTTGCGCCACAGCGCCGGCCAGCAGATGTCTCGGCGCGACAGACAAGAGAGTGAGTAATGGGCGCACAGTGGAAGGTTAAACACAAAGAAGCGGCTGCCAACGCCAAGGGCAAGATCTTCGGCAAGCTGGTGAAGGAAATCACCATTGCCGCGCGCAACGGCGCTGACACTGCCACCAATGCGCATCTGCGACTGGTGGTCGAGCAGGCGAAAAAGGCCTCGATGCCCCGCGAGACCCTGGAGCGCGCGATCAAGAAAGGCTCCGGCCAGCTCGGCGAAACCGTGCAGTACCATCGTGTGACCTACGAAGGCTTCGCACCGCATCAGGTGCCGCTGATCGTCGAATGCGTGACCGATAACATCAACCGTACCGTTGCCGAGATTCGCGTTGCGTTTCGCAAGGGCCAACTGGGTGCCTCGGGTTCGGTCGCGTGGGACTTCAACCATGTCGGCATGATCGAAGCCGCCCCGGACAGCCCCGACGCTGATCCGGAAATGGCCGCCATCGAGGCCGGCGCCCAGGATTTCGAACCGGGCGAAGACGGCGCGACGCTGTTCCTCACTGATCCTTCAGACCTGGATGCGGTGCAGAAGGCGCTGCCGGAGCAAGGTTTCACTGTGCTGTCCGCCAAGCTCGGCTACCAGCCGAAAAACCCGGTCAGTGGCCTGACGGACGAGCAGATGGCCGAAGTCGAGGCGTTCCTGGAGGGCCTGGACAATCACGACGACGTGCAGGACATGTTTGTCGGGTTGGTCGGTTAAGCACCACAACCCCCTGTGGCGAGGGAGCCTGTCCCTTCGCCACAGTCGCGCAGTAAGCCTTCAATCTCCTCAAACCCCGGCCGCCCCAGCACCTGCGGCTGACAGCAGCGCGCCTGCAGATCCTGCAACGTTGCCAGTTCCTCAGCATTGAGCCCCGGTTCGATCCGCGCCAGCAATTCCCCCAACAGAATCCCGAACGCCCGCACTTCGATGCGTTGTAACGCACGGGTTTGCACCGTGTCGGCAGTGGCATGGAACGACGCCGCGCCAAAGTCGCCCAACAGGCTGTCGCCCTGGTCATTGCACAAAATATTGTGCCCGTACAAATCACCGTGGGTAATGCCCTGGCGGTGCAGGTGCGCCGCCACCGAGGCGATGCCCAGGGCGATGCGCAAGGCCACGGGAGCGCTTAAACGCAGTGCGTCGGCATACACGTCGCGGGTGCAGGACTCCAGGCTCGGCAGCCCCGCCAGGTTGCGGTAGCTGGGCGCGATCAGGTCCATCACCAGTCCGGCCTGTTGCTCGGGGTGCCCGTTGATCTGGCCCAGCACGTCGATAAGGTTCGGATGACGACCTGCGGTGATGCAGGCGTGCATTTCATGCAATGGCGAGCCGTCGCTGGTCATCTGGCCTTTGTACAGTTTGAGCGCGACGTGTCGCGCGACCTGACCCGGTGGTTGCCATAGCGCCTGATGAATCACCCCCGAAGCGCCTTCGCCTAATTGTTGATGCACGTTCAGTTGCGACCAGTCGATGGGCGTCGTCCTCGCCAGGAGGTCGGCGTTGGCCTGGGTTTCCAGCGGGTTGCCGGCATAGGCCAGCCAACTCAGGCTTGGCAACTCGAGCAACCATTGCGGCAGCTCGGTCAATTGGTTGGCGGCGATGCGCAGCAGTTCGAGACGATGGCATTGCCCCAGGCTCGTGGGCAACTGCTGTAATCGGTTGCCGGCCAGCATGAGCTTTTGCAAGTGCGGGCGTTGGCCGAGCTCTTGCGGCAACAGACTGATGCGGTTGTCCGTCAGGATCAGCCAGCGCAATAGCGGAGGGAGGGCAGCGCCGGGCACGCGTTCGATGCGGTTGGCCTTGAAACCGACCATGGTCAATGCCGCGCAGCGACCCAGGCATTCGGGCAATTCAATGAAGTGGTTGTCCGAGCAGAACAACATCCGCAGGTGGGGCAACCGATGCAGATCATCGGGCAGCGCAGTCAATTGGTTGCCGCTGAGATTGAGGACTTCGAGCGAGTCGGCCAGGTCGAAAATTTCCCGGGGGAACTGTGTCAGGCCGCAGGACAGATCCAGCCGTTTGATGCCCGACAGCTGGCCGGCGCGCAGTTGAGCGAGGGTGTGCATGAGAGGTTCGCTGCTGATCAAGGGGCGGGCATCAAGCCCGAAGCCGCACAGTTAACCAATAATCAGTTCAACACAACACCCTGTGGCGAAGGTTTTATCTGTGGGAGCAAGACTTGCCCCCACAAGGCCCCCTCGCCAGCGTCGAAGGTGTCTAGCGCTCGACGCTGCGGTTCCATCGCGCGTTCCAGGCCGGGCGTTGCTCGTTGACCTGGTCCCAATCCACCGCAATCGCCGTTTCCAGGTACTGCTTCATCGCCTCGACCTGGCCGCGGGTTTTGTCAGTGGTCGGTGTGGTGGGGTTGGACGGGATCTGGTCGCCTTCTTCCAGGGCGATGGCCTGGGCTTCGGGCGTCAGCAGGAAGGCGGCGAGCTTTTGCGCCAGTTCAGGCTGGGTGTTCTGGGCAATGGCGCACTCAGCGACATTGAGCACCACCGCGCCTTCCTTGGGTTGGGCGTACTCGACCGGCATGCCCTTGAGTTTGAGCGCGGTCACTTGGGTCGGCGTCAACGGGAACAGCGCGGCTTCGTCGGTTTGCAGCATTTCGGAGATCTTCGCTGAGCTGGGGATGTATTCCAGCACGTTGGGTCCGACGGTGTTTGGCCAGGCCTTGAAGCCCGGTTCGACGTCAGTTTCGCTGCCGCCCTGGATCCGGTTGAACATCAGAAAACCGTGCAGGCCGAAGGTCGAGGAAGCCAGGGACTGGAACACCAGTTTGTCCTTGAAGCGCGGATCGGCCATGTCCATCCAGGAGGTGGGCGCACTCCAGCCATTTTCCTTGAACAACCGTGTGTTGTAGGCAAGTCCCGTGACACCGAGGCTGACGGCCACGGCTTGATCCTTGATGCGGCCCTTGGCCGGAATCTGGGCCAGGGGCGGGCTGTCTTCGAGCTTGTCGCACAGCCCCATGGCGATGGCGCGGTACATGATGCCGTCGTCGAGGAACATCACGTGCATTTGCGGGTTGCCTTTACTGGCCTGGACTTTCGCCAGGATGTCGGCGGAGGTGCCGGGCACGATCACCACTTTGACGTTGTTGGCTTTTTCGAAGGCCGGCAAGACCTTGTCGGCGTAAAGCCGCTCCATGGTCCCACCGTTCATGCCCAGATAAAGCGTCGGCTCGGCCATCGCTTGGCTGACGGGGAGCAGGGCGCCCAGGCAGGAGAAACCCAGCGAGCAGAAACCGAACAGTGCACTGCGTTTGACGTTATTCATTGGCGCGACCTTCCTCTATCAAGCAACGGAGATGGAGTGAAACCGGGTGATTGAAA
Source organism: Pseudomonas sp. JL2 (assembly GCF_031570495.1). Classification (NCBI taxonomy): domain Bacteria; kingdom Pseudomonadati; phylum Pseudomonadota; class Gammaproteobacteria; order Pseudomonadales; family Pseudomonadaceae; genus Pseudomonas; species Pseudomonas sp. JL2. The sequence goes on along the minus strand of NZ_JAKUDH010000015.1, from coordinate 47,982 downwards.
ACGCATCCAGCGACGTTTTTGACGCGCCGCAGCAGATGATCTCGGTGAGCGCCTGGCCCACCGCGGGACCGATCTGAAAACCTGCGCCGGCAAAGCCGAACGCATGCAACAGGCCGGGTTGGGTGCTGCTGTGGCCGATCACCGGTTGGCGATCGGGCAGGTAACCTTCGGTGCCGCTCCAGGTGCGAATCGCCTGGGCACCTTCCAAAAAAGGGTAGAGCTCGACGGCTTGGCGCAGGATGTCGACCACTGCGTTCTGGCCGGGGCGGGCGCGGGCATTGTCCAGGGCGAAACCTTGGCCGCCCCCCAGCACGCAATTGCCACGGGCGACCTGGCGGGCGTAGATACCGCCGCCCTCCACGCCGGTGCTGGCATCCATCACCAAGGGTAATGGCTCAGTGACCAGCATCGCTGGATGCCCGGCGTGCATCGGCACCGCTTCGCCAAATTGCGCGGCAAAATGGCTCGCCCAGGCGCCCGCGCAGTTCAGCAGCCAGGGGGCCTGAAGCACCAGGCCCGTTTCGGTACGCACACTAAAGTGCTGACCGTCATGCTCCACATGGCTGACTGCGCATTGTTCAAAGACCTGTGCGCCATGCCTGCGGGCCGCCTGGGCAAATGCCGGGGACACCAGTCGCGGATTGGCGTGGCCGTCGTCCGGGCAGAGGGATGCTCCGACTGCAACTGCGCCGACCCATGGGAAGCGGGCGCGCAACTGGTCACGATCCAGCAGTTGCAGATCAAGGCCGAAGCCCTGGCTGTTGGCGGCATAGTCGTGCAGGGCTCGCAAGTCGTCGGGGCTGCGGGCCAATTTCAGGTGACCGCTGCGCTGGTACTCCCCGTCGATGCCGATCAACTGCGGCAACTGGCTCCAGATTTCATGGGCCCGTTGCGACAACGGCAGTTGTGACAACGGTCGACCCTGGCGCCGCACGCCGCCGTAGTTGACGCCGCTGGAGTGCGAACCGCAGAAGTCTCGCTCCAGCAATGCCACCCGGCGTCCGGCCTTGCTCAGGAACAGCGCGGCCGAGGCGCCGACGATACCGCCGCCAATGATCACGACATCCACTTCGATCATGGCTCGACCTCCAGGCCAAACGGTACGGGTTTGACCGGTGCCTGTGCCCGCATCCGGCCGATTTCGCCGACCGGACGCCCGCTCTCGCTGGCAATGATTTCCGCCGCTGCCGCGCCGCACATTCTCCCTTGGCAACGCCCCATGCCGACCCGGCAATGGGCCTTGACCCGGTTGATTTCCCAATGGCCTTCACTCACTACCTGGCGGATCTCGCCTGCGCTGACTTCTTCGCAGCGGCAGATCATCAGGTCGTCAGCGGCGTGGGCGGCCCAATCCGTCGGAAAGACAAAGGCGCGCTCCAGGCCCTGTCGGAAACGGCCGATGCGTTCCAGGGATTGTTCCAGTTGGGCGCAACGCTGCGGGTCGACCAGGTAGTCGAGGTCTTCGAGCAAGGCCAGGGCCGCACGTTCGCCGGCGATTTCCGCGGCGTCGGCACCCATGATTCCGGCCCCGTCGCCTGCCAGGTAGATCCCCGGCACGCTGCTGCGACCGGCAGGGTCACGCTGCGGCAGCCAGGCGCGGTTTAGGGGGCTCCAGGAAAATTCGCAGCCCAGCAGGTCAGCCAGTTGGGTTTCGCTGCGCAAGCCGTGGGCGAAGGCCACCGCGTCGCAGTCGAGCGATTGCAAGCCTTTTGCATTGCGCCACTGCAATGACTGGACGCGCCGTTCTCCGTCGATACGCGACAGGCTCGCACCCTGATGCACAGCGATGCCGTGGCTGCTCAGCCAGGCGCGATAGTAGAGCCCCTTGGCCAGTGTGGCCGGTTGAGCCAGCAGGCCGGGCAGGGCGCGGGCCTGGGCGCTCAAGGGCGAGCTGTCGAGTACCGCGACCACCTTGGCGCCGGCCTTGGCGTATTGATAAGCCACCAGATAAAGCAAAGGGCCGCTGCCGGCGAACACCACCCGTTCGCCGATGGCGCAACCCTGGAACTTCAGGGCGATCTGCGCCGCGCCCAGGCTGTACACACCGGGCAGAGTCCATCCCGGAGCGGGAAGAATTCGGTCAGTGGCGCCCGTTGCGACGATCACGCTGGCGTACTCCAGGCGCGCGGCGCGGCCCTCATGCAAGGTATCCAGCAGGCCCGACTCGGCGTTCCACACCAGTGTGTCTGGCCGGTAATCGAGCTGTTCGCGCAACGCGTCGAAGGTTTGGTGCAGGGCGCTGGCTTTGTGCGCCTCAAAGCCATACAGCTTGGCCGGCGAGCGTTTGAAGTTGGCCGGTTGTTGCCGATAGATCTGTCCGCCACCGCGTGCGGCTTCATCCAGCAGGACGGGGTATACGCCGTGGGCGACCAGGGTCTGGGCGGCGCGGATACCCGCCGGGCCGGCCCCGATGATGACTACCGGTTTCATAGCCACCTCGCAGGCGATGCTGTGGGATTTATGCTGCTATCGCCGCCGCCATCGCGAGCAGGTTCGCTCCCACAGGGGGACGGTGGTGATGCTTGCTGCAAGTCCCCTGTGGCAGCGAGTCTGTTCGCGATGGGGCCATTCCAGACGGCATTGTTCATGGCTGGCGCCCCGGTTCGCGGGTGATCTGCTGGCCGGCTTCAAGTAGCGTCGAGCAGGCGCGCACGCGGCGGCCGTCGCCTAGCCGGACCCAGCAATCCTGGCAGGCTCCCATCAGGCAGAAACCGGCCCGGGGCTCGGCGCTGAAGTCGCTGCCGCGCAAGTGTTCACTGCAGGTCAGCACAGCGGTAAGCAGGGTATCGCCCAGCAGACCGATGGCCGGTTTGCCGTCGAGGATAAAGTCCAATGCCGGGCGGTCGCCTTCGGCCAGTCGTTTCAACAGAGCCATGGCGCCCTCATTGTTTGCCCACCAGAACTCGATCCAGGCCATAGACCCGGTCGAGCAGAATCATGGTCAGCGCCGTGAGCGCGATGACCAGCGCCGACACCGCCGCCATCATCGGGTCGATGGATTCGGTGGCGTAGACATACATGCGCACCGGCAGGGTTTGCGTGGCCGGTGAAGTGACGAAGATCGACAAGGTGACCTCGTCGAAGCTGTTGATGAACGCCAGCAACCAGCCTCCTGCTACCCCGGGCAGGATCATCGGCAAGGTGATTTGCCGAAACAGCGTGAAGCGCCCGGCCCCTAGCGATTGCGCGGCCTGCTCGGCGCTGCGGTCCAGGCCGATGGCCGAGGCCAGCACCAGACGCAGTACATACGGTGTAATCACCAGCACATGGGCGAAGATCAGCCAGGTGAAGCTGCCGTTCACGCCCATCAGCGCAAACAGCCGCAGCAACGCCACACCCAGTACCAGGTGTGGAATGATGATCGGCGACAGGAACAGGCCATTGAAAAAATCCCGGCCAGGGAATTCGAGCCGTGTGATCGCCAGCGCCGCCGGCACCGCGATCAACGTCGCCAACGACGCCGCACTGAATGCCAGGATCAGGCTGTTGTAGAACGCATCGATAAAGTCGGCGCGTTCGAACACCGCACGGAACCAGCGCAGGGAAAACGCCGTGGTCGGCAGGCTCAGGGTATTTTCCGGGGTGAAGGCAACAAGACAGACCACCACCAGCGGCGCCATCATGAACACCACCACCAGGGCATGAAACAACAGGGCGAAAGGACCGTTCCTGGACATGATGAGTTACCCCAATGACTTCTTGTAGCGGCCTTCGATCATGCGGTTCCACGACAGCATGATCAGCAGGTTGAGCAGCAGCAGCGCGACGGCAATGGCCGCGCCCATCGGCCAGTTCAGCTCCGACAGGTACTGGTCGTAGATCAGCGTGGCGACCATTTTCAGGCGGCGCCCACCGAGCAGGCCGGGAATGGCGAAGGAACTGGCGGCGAGGCCGAACACGATGAGGGTGCCGGACAAGACGCCGGGCATGATCTGCGGCAGCACGACCTTGCGCATCACCGTCAACTGGCTCGCGCCCAAGGACAGTGCGGCCTGTTCGGCGGCCGGATCGAGTTTTTGCAACGAGGTCCAGACCGGGATGATCATGAATGGCAGCATCACATGCACCAGGGCGATGACCACGGCAAACGGCGTATAGAGCAGCTTCATCGGTGAGCCGCCCAAAGCTTGCAAAGTCTGGTTGACCAGCCCGTCGGCACCCAGCAGCAGGCTCCAGCCGAAGGCCCGCACCACCACCGAAATCAGCAGCGGCGTGAGAATCAGAATGAGGAAGATCGAGCGCCACGGCGCGCCCATGCGGCTGAGGATATAAGCCTCGGGCACGCCGATCAGCACGCACAAAATAGTGGTGAGTGCGCTGATCCAGAATGTGCGCAAGAAAATCTCGTAATAGTACGGGTCGCTCAGCAGGCTGGCGTAGTGGTCGAGGGTGTAGGCGTCCCCGTCGATGCCCGTGCCGTAGTCGAAGACATTGAACGACAGCACCAACGTCAGTCCCAAAGGAATGACCAGCAGACCCAGGTACCAGGCCAGGGCGGGCGCGGACATCAGATAGCCTTGCCTTCCCCGGCGCATTGCATCGATCAGCTTCATGCCGGCACCTCGTCCACGCTCAGCACCCGCAGCAGCGCCGGATCCCAGTCAAGACCTACCGCCGTGCCTTCGGTCATCGGCGCGCAGCCGTCGTTGCGGCGCACCACGCTGAGCTCGCCCAGGTTGGTCGAGACGCCGTACAGCCATTGGCTGCCGAGAAAGAAGCGGCTGACGATGACGCCTTGCAACCGACCCGAGCCGGCTTGGCACAGATCGATTTTCTCTGGACGCAGGCTCAAGACCAGTGGGCCGTGGCCCTGGCTGCAAGCTTGAACATTGCCCTGGCCGTCGCGCTCGCCGGGCAGCAGGTTGGCTTTGCCGACGAAGCCGGAAATGAACTCGGTGCGCGGGTGTTCGTAGAGGGTGTACGGCGCGTCGATCTGAGTGATTCGCCCGGCCTGCATCACCACGACTCGGTCACTGATGGACAGTGCTTCGGATTGGTCGTGGGTCACCATCAATGTGGTGATGCCGACTTCCCGCTGAATGCGGCGGATTTCGTACTGCATCTCCTCGCGCAGGTTGGCGTCGAGATTGGACAGCGGTTCGTCGAGCAGCAGCACTGGCGGTTCTATCACCAGCGCCCGGGCCAGTGCCACGCGCTGGCGCTGGCCGCCCGAGAGTTCCCGCGGGTAGCGCTCGGCGTGCTGGTCCAGACGCACCAGCTTCAGCACCCGATCCACCCGTTGTTGCAGCTCGGCGCCGGGCACTTTGCGCATGCGCAGGCCGAAAGCGACGTTGTCCTTGACGGTCATGTGGGGGAACAGCGCGTAGCTTTGGAACACGACGCCCAGGCCCCGACTGGCGGGCTTGGCATGGGTGATATCGCGACCGTCCAGCAGGATGCGCCCACTGCTGACTTCGACGAAGCCGGCGATCATTTGCAAAGTGGTGGTTTTGCCGCAGCCGGAGGGGCCCAGCAGCGAGACGAATTCGCCTTTTTCCACCGAGAGATGGGTGTCCACCACGGCATCGATGGCGCCGTAACGTTTGCCAAGTCCTTCAAGTTGCACAAAAGCCATGATTGCGCTCCACCTGAGATTGTTATGCGTCGCCACAAGGCGCGCTTTTTTGTATGGGCAGATACGAAGGGATGCTGCGGGGTGCGTTGGTGCTCGACGCTAAGTCGGCTGCCGCTGTTGTTCGAATCGCCCCTGTATGGACGCAGAGTAGGACGAAGAATAGGATGGGCTCAATGGACTATTTCACTGAGACGATGACTATTTTCATTTTCATTCGTTGAGTAAATTTAACCAGCGAGAAACTTCATGCCTGATTCCACTGATCGGAATATCGAAAAAAACGAAGTCGGGGTCGGCGCGGTCTCTCGACTGTTTGCCGTGTTGCGCAGCCTGGGTGACACCGTCGAGGGCGGGGAGCGGGTCACGCAACTGGCTCAGCGCATCGGTCTGTCTCAACCCACCACACATCGCATGCTGCGCAGCCTGATGGACGAGGGCATGGTCGAGCAGGATGCGCGCAGCAAGCGCTATCGCCTGAGCCTGGACTTTTTTGCCTTGGCCGCGCGTGCCGGGAACACCGGCAACCTGCGTGAGTTGACGCGCCCTGCCATGCTGCGGCTGTCGGCGTCCCTGGGGGATTCGTTGTTTCTGCTGGCGCGCAGTGGTTTCGATGCGATCTGTCTGGACCGCAGTGAAGGTCCTTTCCCGATCCGCACATTCACCGGCGACATAGGCGGTCGCGTGGCGTTGGGCGTGGGGCAGGGCAGCCTGGCGATCCTGGCATTCCTGCCGGAAGAAGAGCGCGACACGGTGATCCAGTACAACCTGCCACGGCTCAAGGATTTTCATTTGTACGATGAAGTCTTCCTGCGCACGGAAGTGGAGAGCGTGCGCGCGCTGGGCTACGCCGGACGCAACACCGGGGTGTTGCAAGGCATGGCCGGGGTGGCTGTGCCAATCCTGGACCGGGAGGGCCGCGCCGTGGCGGCGTTGAGCGTGGCGACCGTGAGTGATCGACTGGGGTCCGACCGGCTGCCGACGGTGGTGGAAATGCTCAAGCGCGAGGCCGCCCTGATCGGACCGCGAGTCAACCCGTTCGACCCGCTGCTGCGCAGACCTTCGCAGGTGTTTGGGCAGGGTTGAATTTCACGGGCATCCCCGACCTCTGTGGGAGCGGGCTGCAGCGCTCAGAAATTCAGGGTTTGCTTGAGCTTTTGCGCCGCTGGCGTATCACTGGGTATGACCATCGCATAGTTGTATCCCGGTCCGGACCAATACTCGGCTTGCAACTCGCCGTCACGACGGCTGCCGCGCGGTAGCAGGAAATTTTTCGGGCCTGGTGGACGCACGTAGAAGCTGATCTTCTGGCCGCTCGGGTCCTGATAAACCACCATCGCCGCCGCGCCTTGCTCGGTGCTCAGCAATCGCCCGCTGACCGGCTTGAATCCTGCCGCCGACAGATCTGGCAGGCGGTCGGCCCGGGTGAAGTAACGGTCGAGCCAGCCTTGCATGGTGCTCTCATCGCCGCCTTGGTAATCGGCCGGCAGGATGCCTTGCTGGGCAAACAATCGATACGCCTGCAAGGCGTCGCTCATGGGCAGCATAGCGCTGACGAGCGTCATCTCCCGGGCCTTCCAGCCGCTCAAACCGCCGACACTGACGGCCAACACCAACACTGCCGCGCTGGCCAGATGGCGATGGAACCGATGTTTCAGGCGTTGGCGGATCGCTGTCGGGTCGAGGTCCGGATTAGGCGCGTGTTGCAGGCCTGCGTTCAGGGCCGCGCGCAAGTGTTGTGCGTCCTGTTGCCAGGCCTGGACCCGGGCGGCGACTTCCGGGTGATTGGCCAGGTAGTTTTCCATCAGACGCTGGTCGGCTTCGCTCAGTTGACGATCGACGAAGGCGTGCAAGTCGTTGTCGCTGGGGGGCATGCTGATCATTTGAGTATCCGCAGGGCAGGGCGGGTGATTTCGCCGTCGCTGAGTTGGCGCAGGGCCTGGCGGGCGCGGGATAGGCGCGACATCACGGTGCCGGTCGGCACGTCGAGGATGTCGGCCACTTGTTGGTAGCTCAAACCTTCCACCGACACCCACAGCAACAGCGCACGTTGTTCGGTCGTCAGTCGATCGAAAGCCTCGAGGGACGATTGGGCGATCACGCTGCGCTCGGCTGAAGGGTGAGCATCATCGCGACCGGTGAAAAATTCCAGCATGCGTGCATAGCGTCGGGAACGACGATGGCTATCGAGAAACTGTCGATAAAGAATCGAAAACAGCCAGGCCCGAAGGTCACCATCGGCCCGTTTGTCATTCCATTTTGACAATGCCCGCTCCAGGCACGCTTGCACCAGGTCGTCAGCATTGCTGGGGTTGCGCGTCAACGACACGGCAAAACGCCGTAGTCGGGGGATGAGCGTGCGCAACTGTTCGTCGAGTTCGTTCATGGCTGTGCTTCTTTGGCAGTCACTGCGCCGGGAGTGGAAAGACGACTCGCGAACGAGATTATTCCAGCCTGGGGAAAATAAATACGAAGTGTGGGAATAAAACCCTCTGGCTTTCGTCTGACGGGTCCTTTAGTACAAACGGCCTTGGGCCTTGGAGCTTCGTCATGGTTGACCCTTCCTTTGAACCGAGCCGGCCGCCGTTGAGTGCCGCCAGCCTGGCGCTGCGCCTGACCGGCATTGCTGTGATTGTTGCCGCGTTGGCCGGGACATTTGCCTACGTCAACGGAACCCTTGACCCACAACGCCTGACACCGAATGCGCTGGTCAACGTGCTGGAAAAGAACAACGGTGTGCACCCGGGCTTTCGTCGCAATCACTCCAAAGGGGTTTGCGTTGCGGGCTATTTCCAAAGCAGCGGTGAGGCTCGCCCCTATTCCAGTGCCCAAGTCTTCCTGGAGGCGCGCACGCCGGTCGTCGGGCGGTTTGCCTTGCCCAGCGGCAACCCCTACGCGCCGGACAACAGCGTGCCAATCCGCAGCCTGGCGCTGCGCTTCACCCAAGCCAACGGGCAGCAGTGGCGTACCGGCATGAACAGCATGCCGGTGTTTCCGGTGGGCACGCCCGAAGCGTTCTATCAGTTGCAACAGGCACAATCGCCGGATCCGGCCACGGGCAAACCCAACCCTGCGGCCGTACCCGCCTTCTTTGCCGCGCACCCGGAAGCCAAACCGTTCCTGCAATGGATCAAGACGGCCAGGCCATCGGCCAGCTATGCCACCGAAACCTACAACGGCATCAATGCGTTCTATCTGGTCAATCCTGCGGGACAACGCCAGGCGGTGCGGTGGGGCGTGGTGCCAGTGGCTTCGGATGGCACGGACGTGACGCCGCCCCAGGGCGCTGACTTTCTGGAACAGGATCTGGTCAAGCGCCTGGCTGCGGGGCCGTTGCGCTGGCAGCTGAATATCACGTTGGCCAATCCGGGCGATCCGGTGAACGATGCCAGCAAAGCCTGGCCCGAAGATCGAACGGTGCTCAACGCCGGTACGCTGGTGCTGGAGCGCACCCAGTCACAGGACGACGGCGAATGCCGCGACATCAACTATGACCCGCTGATTCTGCCGAGCGGCATCGAAGGTTCAGATGACCCGCTTTTGGCGGCGCGCTCTGCCGCGTATGCCAGTTCGTACTTGCGGCGCACCAGCGAAGTCAGTCAATTGCCCGCCAACCAGGAGTCCCGCCCATGAGCGCCCCTCGACACTTCGCACCGCTGGCTCGACTGCTGCACTGGTTGATGGCATTGATGGTCATTGCCATGCTCTTTATCGGCGCGGGCATGGTGGCCTCGGTGTCCGAGCGCCATGAATGGCTGCTTCAGTTGCACAAACCCTTGGGCATCGCGATTTTGTTGCTGGTGATCGTGCGCCTGGTGGTGCGCTTTACGACACGCCAACCACCATTGCCGGCCGATCTGCCAGGCTGGCAGGCGTTGGCGGCCAAGGCGTCCCATGCTCTGTTGTATGCCTTGATGTTGATTCTGCCCCTGTTGGGCTGGGGCATGATTTCAGCGGCGGGAGACCCGGTGATGCTCAGCAGCTCCCTGCAATTGCCTTCCATCGTACCGGCGGATGCCCAGACTTTCGCACTGTTGCGCAAGGCCCACGGCTACCTGGCTTATCTATTGTTCCTGACCGTGCTGGTGCATCTGGCGGCGGCACTGTTTCATGGTTGGGTGCGTCGGGATGAGGTGTTGGACAGTATGTTGCGAGGACGGGATTGAAGTCCCCGCTACCTGTCGACAAACGATAACTTGTGGCGAGGGAATGAATCCCTCGCCACCGAGTGCCCACCACGGGGAGAGCGTTGGATGATGGAGCGTTAGCGCAGCTCGTCGACCATGTCCGCTATGGTGCTCAATACATCCTTGCCCAGTTGCATCGAACGCTTGCCGGACCAGCCGGTGCGAGGATCCGGGTGGTCGTCATGATCCTTGAACGGCATCTCCAGGGTCAGGGACAGGCAGTCGTATTTCTGGCCGACCGCGTTACAAGCCAGGGTCATGTTGGCCAGGCCCGGTGCGTCGCGGGTGTAGCCGTGAGCGGTCTGAAAGTCTTTGGTCTGGTGCTTGAGATCGCTGCGAAAGCGCTCTTCGAGTTCGGCAATGCGTGGCGTGTAGCCGGGGTTGCCTTCGCAACCGGCAGTGAAGACGTGAGGGATTTCCTCGTCACCGTGAACGTCCAGGAACAAATCTACGCCGTATTTTTCCATTTGCTGCTGTACGAAAAATACCTCAGGACTGATTTCCGGACTGGCGTTCTGCCAAGCGCGGTTGAGATCCTGCCCCATGGCATTGGTACGCAGATGGCCGTGGAAGGCACCGTCAGGATTCATGTTGGGCACCAGATACAGATCGGCCTTGGCAAGCAGTCGGTTCAAGCGCGTGTCGTCCTGATGCTGCAGGCGTTCGATCACGCCCTCCATGAACCACTCGGCCATGTGCTCGCCGGGATGCTGCTGGGCGATGATCCAGACTTTGCGTCGACCTTCGGCACCGCTGCCCTTGCGCAGTAGTTGAATGTCGCGGCCTTCCACGCTTTTGCCGACGGCCAGCAGTTCGGTCCCGGCCTTGTGCAGAGCCTGCTCGATCAACCAGTCGTGACGACCACGGCTGTAGGGTTCGAAATAGGCAAACCAGGCATGGGACTGTTCGGCTTCCAGGTGAAAGCGCAGGGCGTCGCCTTCGAACTGTGTGGGAATACGGAACCAGTTGACGTGATCATAAGAGGCAACGGCCTGGTAACCCGTCCATGCCTTGTTGTAGGACGATTGACTGGCATTGAGCAAACGAAAGGAATATTCCTGGCCGACATGCAAGCCACTGGCCTTGAAGTGGAACCACTGGAAGTGGGCGCTACGGGTGTCGGGTCTGATCTTCAGCAGTGATTGCAAAGGATTGCTGATGTCGACGATCTCGATGTTGCCGCTGTCGAAATTGGCGCTGATATCAAAGGAAGATTTAGCCACGGTCACGATTCCTGTGATGGATTTTATGACCGTTACTTTACACGCAAGGAGGAGGATGTCGGGACGATTTGCGTGACAGAAAAGAGGGGGCGTCCTCCCTGGACGCTATTGGAGCTTAGTGAGTCCGCGATTGATTCTCAAGTGCTGCCTGTCGATAGTTTTCGTCGGTATGGCGTGGAGTGCTTGAAAAGGGATATTCATTTGCTATCATCGCCGCCATCGAATGAGCGACACCCAAAAGACTTCATTAGCCTGAAGCCATAAGCCGAAAAATCGGCAAAAAAAGACCCGGCAAAAAGCCGGGTCAAAAACCGTGATTAGCCTGATGAGGAGATATTCCAGAAGTCCGACCTAAGGTCTTCTGGCCTATCGACTGATCTCGCGACCAGCTGATGCAATAATAATCATTATCATTTGCAAGTCAAATGTTTTTATCCTGTCTATTGGAAAATATTTTCCTGGTCCCGCATTCGCGGTGCCATTCCCAAGTGTTACGCCTAGCGAGTAGGGTAGCCATCCAGTGACCGGTCAAGCATCACCTTGACCAGATCAATCATATGCACCACTGAAAAAGCCAGGTCGCGGCTCGACCCTTGTAGTCGGCTGGCGGATTCCTGGGCGGTGGCGGCCGCACAGCGCAGCAGGTCGCAAGCATGAACCAAGGCCTCTTCTGCGCTGATGTTGCGGTTTACGTCGAAGAAGCGATGTTCTGCAGGCGCTTCCGACATACCCGGTTTCAAGTAGTAGTCCAGAGCGCGTTGGGCCGCCGGGCAGTCCTTCAGCGAGGTGAATTTACTGTCGAAAGGGCGGGTGGGCTCATCGTTGTTGAGTCTGTCCATGGTGTCTAGATTCTCCGTGTAGGGGCTGAAATCCTAAATCCAGAATAGTACCTATCGTAATTGTGACGATAATTTAAATACTACATTTTGTGTTTTGATGGTCGGAGCCAGCCAAGTATCGTGCCGCTCATGGATAAATGGATAGAGTTGGTCAAGGCCAAGATGAAGGAGCTGCGCATCACGCAAGTGGTGCTCGCAGAACGTTTGGGGATGTCCCAGGGCGGCGTCGGCCATTGGCTGACCAAGCGCCGGCAACCCAGTGTCGACGACATGAACCGGGTCCTGCGGGAGCTGGGGCTGGAGTTTCTGGAAGTGGCGATGGTGATCCGCGAGCCGGACACCTCCACCGAGGAAGGCATGGCCCTGGCGCAGAAGTACAATCCGTACTTCCGCTACCCGGTAAGTGATTGGAGCGAGGTAGGCGGGATTCGCGAAGGCGATCTGGCGTCCTACAGCCAGGCGCGCTATGAGCTGACGGACTATCACGCTCAGGGGGACGCATTCTGGCTCGTGGTGGTGGGAGATGCGATGACGTCACCCAGCGGGTTGAGCATTCCCGAGGGTATGTCGATCCTGGTGGACCCGGCCATTGACGCGGTGCCAGGCAAACTGGTGGTTGCCCAATTGCCTGACAGCAGTGACGCCACCTTTCGCAAGTTGATTGAAGAGAGCGGGCAGCGTTACTTGGTCCCGCTCAATCCCACCTACCCGAAAACCCTGTACACCGAGCAATGCCGCATCATCGGTGTGGTCGTGCAGGCCACCATCAGGTTCTGACTGGATCGGCCCGTGGGAGCGGGCCGATACTTACTCTTCGAACTCCACCAACGCGCAGCCCTCGCTGACCATTTCACCTTCCTGGCAATACAGTGCCTTGATCACACCGGCTTGGGGCGCGCGAATGCTGTGCTCCATTTTCATCGCCTCCAATACCACCAGTTGCGCCCCGGCTTCCACCGTCTGTCCGGCGCTCACCAGCACCCGAACGATACTGCCGTTCATGGGGGCGGTCAGGCCACCTTGGTGGCTGTGGCTGGCTTCGGCGGCGGCCAGCGGGTCGTACACGTCGACTCGGTGCAGGTCACCTTCCCATTGCAGATACAGGCTGTCGCCCTGGCGAATGGCGCGATGCCTGCGCCGCAGGCCATTGTGCTCGGTCACCAGTTGCTCACCCCGGAATTCTGTACGACCAGCCGTGACGTCCAGGGTCAGTGCTCGATCCTGGCCCTCACAGCTAAGGTGCACAGTGGTCTGTCTTGGCAGCCCCAGACGCAGTCCGGCGGTGTTGGCCCAAGGTGAGTTGGCGTCATCGGACCGTGCATGTGGCGTCAGACTCAAGGCGAAGCCATGGGCCGCCGCGAGCCAGAAGTCGTCATCCAATTCGCCGGGCTCTGGCAATAGTTGCGTCTGGTAACGTGGGATAAATCCAGTGTCCAGCTCCGCCGCCGCAAAGGCGGGGTGGGCCACGATGCGTCGTAGAAATCCGATGTTGGTTTTCAGCCCGCCGATGGCAAACTCATCGAGCATGCTCAAAAGCCGCAACCGCGCCTGTTCACGATCCTCGCCCCAGGCAATCAGCTTGCCGAGCATCGGGTCGTAGAACGGTGAAATCTCATCGCCTTCCTCCACGCCGCTGTCGACCCGACGACCCGGTGCCGCACTCGACTCGCGATACAACGCCAGGCGCCCGGTAGCCGGCAGGAAGTCGTTGGCCGGGTCTTCGGCGTACAGGCGCACTTCGATAGCGTGGCCCCGCAGGGGCACTTGCTCCTGTGTCATGGGAAGCCGCTCGCCACGTGCCACGCGAATCTGCCATGCCACCAGATCGAGGCCGGTAATGGCTTCGGTGACCGGGTGCTCGACTTGCAGGCGCGTGTTCATCTCCATGAAGAAGAACTCACCGCGTGCATCCAGCAAAAACTCCACGGTACCGGCACCGACATAACCGATGGCTTGAGCCGAGCGCACGGCGGCTTCACCCATGGCACGCCGCAGTTGTGGGGTGAGGCCGGGGGCAGGGGCTTCTTCCACCACTTTCTGATGCCTACGCTGGATCGAGCAATCACGCTCATTGAGGTACAGACAGTTGCCGTGCTGATCGGCAAAAATCTGGATTTCCACGTGCCGTGGCTTGAGCAGGTATTTTTCCACCAGCATCCGCGAATCGCCAAACGACGATTGCGCTTCACGCTGGGCCGAAGCCAGGGCTTCGGCCAGTTGGCTGACGTCCTCGACCACTTTCATGCCTTTGCCGCCGCCACCGGCAGTGGCCTTGAGCAGTACCGGATAGCCAATGCGTTCGCAGGCGTCGCGGAAGGTCTCCAGGTCCTGGGCTTCGCCGTGATAACCGGGCACCAGAGGCACACCGGCGGTTTCCATGAGGGCTTTGGCGGCGGACTTGCTGCCCATGGCATCAATGGCCGAGGCGGGCGGGCCGAGGAAGATCAAGCCGGCGTTTTCGATGGCCCGGGCGAACCCGGCATTTTCCGAAAGAAAACCATACCCGGGATGGATGGCCTGGGCGCCGCTGGTCTTGGCCGCGTCGATCAGTTTGTCGATTTGCAAATAGCTGTCAGCGGCCTTGCTACCGCCCAGGTCAACGCGGATATCGGCTTCACGGCTGTGACGGGCATCGCGGTCGGTGGCGCTGTGGACGGCCACTGTGGTCAGCCCCATGGCCTTGGCGGTGCGCATCACGCGACAAGCGATTTCACCACGGTTGGCCACCAGCAACGTGGTGAGGATGGGGGCGCTCATCAACGCGGCTCCTTGTTGTTCGATTCGGCCTGCCAGCTGGGCGAGCGCTTTTGCAGGAACGCTCGTAAACCTTCCTGGCCTTGCGCACTGACGCGGATGCGGGCGATGGCGTTTTCGGTGTAGCGCCGCAATGCAGGTGTGAGGGCGCCGTTGCCGACTTCACGCAACAGTTCCTTGCTGGCGCGCATGGCCGCCGGACTGTTGAGCAACAGGTTGTCGACCCATTGTTCGACCTGCTGGTCCAGTGTTTCGGCCGGGTAGCTTTCCGACAGCAGACCGATTTCTTTTGCCCGTTGTCCGTCGAAGCGTTCCGCGGTCAGGGCGTAACGCCGCGCGGCCCGCTCTCCGATGGCTTGCACCACGAACGGGCTGATCACCGCCGGCGCCAGGCCAATGCGTACTTCCGACAGACAGAACTGCGCTTGATCAGCGCCAATGGCCATGTCGCAGGCGCTGATCAACCCCAGCGCGCCGCCAAACGCTGCGCCCTGGACCACCGCCACGGTAGGAATTTTCAACTTGGCGAGGTTGTACATCAGCTCCGCCAGTTCCCGGGCGTCGTCCAGGTTGGTGTGGTAATCGAGTTCGGCCGACTGCTGCATCCAGGCCAGGTCGGCACCGGCGCTGAAGTGTTTACCGCGACCACGGATCAGCAGAAAACGCAGGTTCGGATCACTGCTGACATGGTCCAGGGCAAGGATCAGCTCGCGGATCATTTCGGCGTTGAACGCGTTGTTTTTCTGCTCACGGCTGAGCCACAAGGTCGCAAAGCCGCGGGGGTCGCTGAGCAGTTCAAGGGTATTGAAGTTATCCATGTGCATTCCCCGTTTACATCCGGAACACGCCGAAGCGGCTCGGTTCGATGGGCGCGTTCAACGACGCGGACAAGGCCAGGCCCAGTACATCGCGGGTCTGGGCGGGGTCGATGACCCCGTCGTCCCACAGCCTCGCGCTGGAATAGTAGGGGTGGCCCTGCTCTTCGTACTGATCGAGAATCGGTTGTTTGATTTCAGCTTCCTGGGCGGCGCTGAACGGATGGCCGCTACGTTCGGCCTGTTCGCGCTTGACCTGCACCAGTACGCCGGCGGCCTGTTCGGCACCCATCACGCCAATCCGCGCATTCGGCCACATCCACAGGAACCGTGGGTCGTAGGCGCGGCCGCACATGCCATAGTTGCCGGCACCAAAGCTACCGCCGATGATGACCGTGAATTTCGGCACCTTGGCGCAGGCCACCGCCGTCACCAGCTTCGCGCCGTGCTTGGCGATGCCGCCGGCTTCGTATTTCTGCCCGACCATGAACCCCGTGATGTTTTGCAGGAACAGCAGCGGGATACCGCGTTGACAGGCCAGCTCGATAAAGTGCGCGCCTTTTTGCGCGGCTTCGGCGAAGAGGATGCCATTGTTGGCGAGAATCGCGATCGGGTAGCCGTGCAAGTGAGCAAAACCGCAGACCAGCGTCGTCCCGAACAGCGCCTTGAACTCATCGAACACCGAACCGTCCACCAGCCGCGCAATCACTTCACGCACGTCAAACGGCTGCTTGGCGTCCGCTGAAACCACGCCGTACAGCTCGTCGCTCGAATACAGCGGGGCGATGGGGGCAAGTTGCTGCACTTCGCCGAGCTTGTGCCAGTTGAGGTTGGCAATGCTGCGGCGGGCAATGGCCAGGGCGTGTTCATCGCTGTCGGCGTAGTGATCGGCGACGCCGGAGATCTTGCAGTGCACATCGGCACCGCCCAGGTCTTCAGCACTGACCACCTCTCCGGTGGCCGCTTTCACCAGCGGTGGGCCGGCCAGGAAGATCGTGGCTTGCTGGCGAACCATGATCGCTTCGTCGGCCATCGCCGGCACGTAGGCGCCACCGGCGGTGCAGGAGCCCATGACCACGGCAATTTGTGGAATGCCCATGGCGCTCATGTTCGCCTGATTGAAGAAGATCCGTCCGAAGTGCTCACGGTCGGGAAACACTTCGTCCTGGCGCGGCAGGTTGGCGCCGCCGGAGTCCACCAGGTATATGCACGGCAAACGGTTCTGTTGAGCGATGGTCTGCGCGCGCAGGTGCTTTTTCACGGTCAGCGGGTAATACGAACCACCTTTTACGGTGGCATCGTTGGCGACAATCATGCACTCGACGCCTTCCACCCGGCCGATCCCGGCAATCACGCCAGCGGCCGGCACGTCTTCGCCATACACCTCGTAAGCTGCCAATTGGCTGATCTCGAGAAACGGCGAACCCGGATCGAGCAAGCGATTGATGCGCTCACGGGGCAGCAGTTTGCCCCGCGAGGTGTGACGCTCCTGCGCCTTGGGGCCACCACCTTGTTGAACCTGAGCGAGTAGGGTGTGCAAAGCGTCGACCTGTTTGAGCATCGCCTCGCGGTTGGCAATAAATTCCGCTGAGCGCGGATTGAGCTGGGTATGCAGAATCATAGGGCTACTCCGTAGCAGCTATAAGCCACGAGCCACAAGCTGCAAGCAAGAGCGCGGTTCTCTTGCTGCTTTAAGCTTGTCGCTTGTAGCTGACGAAATTCATTTCGTCTCGTTGAACAGTTCACGACCGATCAACATCCGACGAATCTCACTGGTACCAGCACCGATTTCGTACAGCTTGGCGTCACGCAGCAGGCGACCGGCGGGGAATTCATTGATGTAGCCGTTACCCCCCAGAATCTGGATCGCGTCGAGGGCCATCTGCGTGGCGCGTTCGGCGCTGTAGAGGATGACCCCGGCGGCGTCCTTGCGGGTGGTTTCGCCGCGCTCGCAGGCTTGGGCCACGGCATAGAGATAGGCTCGGCTGGCGTTGAGTTGGGTGTACATGTCCGCGACTTTGCCCTGGATCAACTGGAATTCGCCGATGCTCTGGCCGAACTGCTTGCGGTCGTGGATGTACGGCACGATCAGGTCCATGCAGGCCTGCATGATCCCGGTAGGGCCGCCCGACAGCACGACACGCTCGTAATCGAGGCCGCTCATCAACACTTTCACGCCGCCGTTGAGCACCCCGAGGATGTTTTCTTCCGGGACTTCGACGTCATCGAAAAACAACTCGCAGGTGTTGGAGCCGCGCATGCCGAGCTTGTCGAATTTGTGGCTGCGACTGAAGCCCTTCCAGTCGCGCTCGACGATGAAAGCAGTAATACCGTGGGGGCCTTTTTCCAGGTCAGTCTTGGCGTAGATCACGTAGGTGTTGGCGTCGGGACCGTTGGTGATCCAGGTCTTGCTACCGTTGAGCACGTAGTGGTCGCCGCGCTTGTCGGCCCGCAACTTCATCGACACCACGTCAGAGCCGGCGTTGGGTTCGCTCATGGCCAGTGCGCCGATGTGTTCGCCGCTGATCAGCTTGGGCAGGTACTTGGTTTTCTGTTCGTGATTGCCGTTGCGGTTGATCTGGTTGACGCAGAGGTTGGAGTGGGCGCCGTAGGAGAGGGCGACCGAGGCCGAGCCGCGGCTGATTTCTTCCATTGTCACCACGTGGGCCAGATAACCCAGGCCAGCGCCGCCATATTCTTCCGGGACGGTGATGCCCAGCAGGCCCATGTCGCCGAATTTGCGCCACATGTCGGCAGGGAACAGGTTGTCGATGTCTATCTGGGCGGCCCGTGGCGCTAGCTCAGCTTTGACGAAGGCCTGCACCTGATCACGGAGCATGTCGATGGTTTCGCCGAGGGCAAAGTTCAGGGATGGGTAGCTCATGGGACACCTTTTGGATTTTTTGTCGGGTGTGGAGAGGGGATTGGCTCTCACCTTTACGTTAACGTAAGCCTGTGACGAATGGCTGTCAATCACCCTTTACGTTAACGTCAACTTACGCCAAAGTAAGTGCGCTTGAGTCAGCAGGTTCACCGATACACCCACTAATAAAGACAAGAGGGGTCATCATGGATCAACCCGGTTCGCAATCGCAGCTCAGCTACACCCGCGGCTCCCAGGACAAGACTCTGCTGGCGCACACCATCGGCGAGGCCTTTGATCAGACTGTGGCCCGGTATCCCGATGGCGAGGCGTTGGTGGTTCGCCATCAATCGCTGCGTTATACCTGGCGCCAACTGGCCGAAGCCGTCGACTTGCATGCCCGAGCCCTGTTGGCGCTGGGCTTGAAAGCCGGCGACCGTCTTGGCGTGTGGGCCCCCAACTGTGCTCAGTGGTGCATCAGCCAGTTCGCCAGTGCGAAGATCGGTGTCATTCTGGTCAACATCAACCCGGCGTATCGCAGTTCCGAACTCGAATACGTGCTCAAGCAGTCAGGTTGCCAATGGCTGGTCTGCGCCGCAGCGTTCAAAACTTCGGATTATCACGCCATGGTGCAAGCGCTCGCGCCTGAACTGGCGGAGCAATCGATAGGCCAGTTGCACAGCGAGCGTCTGCCGCTGCTACGAGGCGTGATCAGTCTGGACGCCCAACCACCGTCAGGCTTTTTACCCTGGTCACAACTGGCAGCCCTTGGCGCTGCGGTTTTGCCTGAGCAACTGATCGAGCGCCAGGCCAGCCTGCATCATGATGATCCGGTGAATATCCAGTACACCTCCGGCACCACCGGGTTCCCCAAGGGCGCGACCCTCAGCCATCACAACATCCTCAACAATGGTTACATGGTCGGCGAAAGCCTGGGTCTGACGGCGAGCGACCGGCTGGTGATCCCGGTACCGCTCTACCATTGTTTCGGCATGGTCATGGGCAATCTGGGCTGCATGACCCACGGCAGCACCATGATCTACCCCAACGACGCCTTCGATCCGTTGCTGACCCTGCGTACCGTGGCCGAAGAAAAAGCCACGGCGCTGTATGGCGTGCCCACCATGTTCATCGCCATGCTGGACCAGCCGCAACGAGGCGATTTTGATTTGTCCAGCCTGCGCACCGGGATCATGGCCGGGGCCACTTGCCCTATTGAGGTGATGCGCCGGGTCATCAACGAGATGCACATGGCCGAAGTGCAGATTGCCTACGGCATGACGGAAACCAGTCCTGTGTCGTTGCAGACCGGTCCTTCAGACGAACTGGAATTGCGCGTGACCACCGTTGGCCGTACCCAGCCGCAGTTGGAGAGCAAGATCGTCGACGAGGCCGGCAATATCGTTGCCCGTGGCACCATCGGCGAGTTGTGTACCCGTGGCTACAGCGTGATGCTCGGCTACTGGGACAACCCTAGCGGCACTGCTGACGCCATCGATCAGGACGGCTGGATGCACACTGGCGACCTGGCGACCATGAACGAACAGGGTTATGTCTGCATCGTCGGACGCAACAAGGACATGATCATCCGAGGCGGTGAGAACATTTACCCGCGTGAGCTGGAAGAATTTTTCTTCACCCACCCCGCAGTGGCTGATGTGCAAGTGATCGGCATTCCGTGCTCGCGCTACGGTGAAGAAATCGTCGCCTGGATCAAGTTCCATCCCGGCCACAGCGCCACCGAGCAAGCGTTGCAGGCCTGGTGCAAAGAGCGCATTGCCCACTTCAAGACGCCACGTCATTTCAAGTTCGTCGAGGAGTTCCCGATGACCGTGACCGGCAAGATCCAGAAGTTCCGCATGCGCGAAATCAGCATTGAAGAACTGCGCGAAAAGGAAAGCTGAGAAAAATCCCCTGTGGGAGCGGGCTTGCTCGCGAATGCAGTGTGTCAACCAAGGTGATATGGCTGACACATCGCCGCGGAAAACCCAAATCCCAGACAGCACAAAGGGGAGCCGAAGCTCCCCTTTAATTTTGTCGTTACGTGCTCTTTTTTTATTATTGAGGGGCGGCCTGTTGTTGTTTTTAGTAGCCGTGACCCTTTACCGCTGTTTTGGCGATCCCCATCCGGGATCAAGAGCAAACGTATTTTTTTGAGCGCTGACCTGCTTTTTCGCTTCGCGATCCAACCGATTCGGGGGCTACCTGAAGGTAGTTTTATTGTTCTCTGCCCGGTTGCGGGTTGCTCCTGAAAGCACCCTGAAAAGCCCATCTTCTCCAAAAAAATCTGTTAGCTGCGCCTCTGTCGTGTTGTTTTTGTTATGTCAGAGTCGTTTCGTCTTGTTTTTATTGGGTGTATCGCATTTTTTATTTTTGTTATGCCAAAGGTATAGCAGGGTGCGTGCCAACTTTTATGAATGCTTTATAAATCAATGACTTGGGTTTTTTGTCGGAAATATCCGCCCGTCCAGACCTGACAAATTGTTTCCGTGTTACTCGTTTCGTAGCTGTTACACCGGGAGCGGTAACACCTCACTGTGCGGCGCGCGCCTTGGCTACCCGCGAACCGGTAGGGCGACCCAGTACGTCACAGATCTGCCGGCCGGCACCTATAAGTGCGTCCAGGTCGACGCCGGTTTCAATGCCCAGGCCATTGAGCAGGTACAACACGTCTTCGGTGGCAACGTTACCGCTGGCGCCCTTGGCATACGGGCAACCGCCCAGGCCTGCGACAGAACTGTCGAACACGGCGATGCCTTCCAGCAGACTGGCGTAGACGTTGGCCATGGCTTGGCCGTAGGTATCGTGGAAGTGCCCGGCGAGCTTGTCCCTGGGCACTTCAGCCGAAACCACCTCGAACATCTTGCGTGTGGCGCCAGCGGTGCCGGTGCCGATGGTGTCCCCCAAGGACACCTCGTAGCAGCCCATTGCGTACAGTTCGCGGGCGACCCACGCCACTTGTTCGGGCTTGACCGCGCCTTCGTACGGGCAGCCCAGCACGCAGGAGACGTAACCGCGCACGCTGACACCGTTCTGCCGGGCGGCTTCCATGATTGGCGCAAAGCGCTCAAGGCTTTCCTTGATGGAACAGTTGATGTTGCGCTGGGAGAATGCTTCGGACGCGGCGGCGAACACGGCGACCTCTTTCACGCCGGCCGCCAGCGCGTCTTCAAAACCCCGCAGGTTCGGCGCCAGGGCGCCATAGGTGACGCCGGGTTTGCGCTGTATCTGCGCGAACACCTCGGCGGAGCCGGCCATTTGCGGCACCCACTTGGGCGAGACAAAACTGCCGACTTCGATATAACCCAGGCCGGCGGCGCTCAGGGCGTCCACCAGGTGCACCTTGTCGGCGACACTGATGGGTTGTGCTTCATTCTGCAGGCCGTCGCGAGGGCCAACTTCAATCAGGCGTACAAAGGAGGGAAGGGACATGGGGATTGACCTGTAGTGGGCTGCCAGTATCAAGAGGATGACGATGATTACTGCACGGTTTCCTGACCTTTGATCGTCTGCTCCAGGGCCTGGATGCAGCGTTCTTCGGCGGTGTCGAGTTCCAGCTTCATCTGTTCGATGTCCAGCAGTTGCTGTTCGAGCTGTTCCCGACGTTCGGTGATCTTCGCCAGCATGCTGTGCAGTTGTTTCTGATTGCCGCTGGTGGGGTCGTAGAGTTCGATCAGTTCACGGCACTCGGCCAGGGAAAAACCGATGCGCTTGCCCCGCAGGATCAGCTTCAGGCTGACCTTGTCCCGAGGCGAATAAATGCGTTCCTGGCCACGTCGTTCCGGGCTCAGCAGGCCTTGCTCTTCATAGAAGCGGATGGCCCGGGTGGTGATATCCAGTTCGCGGGCGAGGTCGGAGATGCTGTAGGTCTGGCTGCTCATGGAAGCGCTCGAAACGAAAGGGGCTGGCGCTAAGCTAATGGCAGGTTGACGTTCACGTCAAGCAATCAGATCCCAATGCAGACACACCACTTGTGGGAGCGAGCCTGCTCGCGATAGCGGTATACCTGTCAGCATTAATGTTGACTGACCCGGCGCCATCGCGAGCAGGCTCGCTCCCACAATTTTGATCGCCTAAACCTTGTCGAGCTTCTTCTCATGCGCCGTCACCTGCTGGCACAGCTCGATCATCTGTTCGCGCATCCAGCGATTGGCCGGGTCCTGGTCGGTGCTTTCATGCCAGTAGAGATGGGTTTCCACGGGGGGCACATCGTTGACCGGCAACACGAAGGCATGCAGATCGTGACGACGGGCAAAGCGCTCGGGGACGGTCATGACCATGTCAGTCTGTTGCAACACCTGGGACGCCATCAAGTAATGCTGGGAGCGCAGGGCGATCTTGCGCTGGATGCCCATCTTGCCCAGGGCCAGGTCGACATAACCCAGACCGTTACGGCGGCTGGAAATATGCACATGAGTCTGGGCCAGGTAATCATCGAGGCTGATTTTTTCCTTGCCCGCCAGTGGGTGCCCCTTGCGCATGGCGCACACGTACCGGTCTTCCATCAGCTTGACGTGGCGCACTTGCGGGTCGGTATTGAGTGGCGCGTCGACGGCGAAGTCGAGGCGACCGGCGGCCAGTTCCTTGGTGGTTTCACGGCGCTTGGACAGGAAGCTCTCGATGGCCACGGTCGGCGCCAGGCGTCGCAGGCGCTGGAACAACAGCGGCAGGATCACGCCTTCGGTGAGGTCGGTCATGCTGATGCGGTAGGTCTTGACCGCCTGCAGCGGATTGAAAATCCGGCTTTCCTGCACCGACACCCGCAGCAACGATAAGGCATTGCGCACCGGGCCAATGATGTTCTGGGCCATGGGCGTGGGCACCATGCCCTGGGCCGTGCGCACGAACAGCGGGTCATTGAAGGTCTCACGCAAACGCGCCAGGGCATTGGACACCGCCGGCTGAGTGATGCCGACGATCTGTCCGGCGCGGGTCAGGTTGGCTTCGGTGTAGATCGCGTCAAAAACGATAAAAAGGTTGAGGTCGACCTTGCTCAGATTCATGGCGCTGCACTCTTGTTCTTGGGCTTGTTGTGAGGTGCCGGGTGGCGATGCAAATCAGTGAACCATATATCGGTGATGAATGTTAATACACGCCGAGAATAGGTTAGGTAAATTTTCGTAGCTGAACTAGCATCGATTTCATGACCTAAAAACAACCTCTGCCAAGAAGGTGCTTCTCATGGATTTTGCGTATTCCCCCAAGGTTCAGGAACTGCGTGAACGTGTCACCGCGTTCATGGACGCCTACGTATACCCGGCTGAAGCAGTGTTCGAACGACAAGTGGCCGAAGGCGACCGCTGGCAGCCCACCGCCATCATGGAAGAGCTCAAGGCCAAGGCCAAAGCCGAGGGGCTGTGGAATCTGTTCCTGCCCGAGTCTGAGCTGGGCGCTGGCCTGACCAACCTCGAATACGCGCCGTTGGCAGAGATCATGGGCCGTTCGTTGCTGGGGCCGGAGCCGTTCAACTGCTCGGCGCCGGACACGGGCAACATGGAAGTGCTGGTGCGTTACGCCAATGAAGAACAGAAACAACGCTGGCTGGAACCGCTGCTGCGCGGCGAGATCCGTTCGGCCTTCGCCATGACCGAGCCGGACGTTGCTTCTTCGGACGCCACCAACATGGCCGCCCGCGCCGAGCGCGATGGCGACGAGTGGGTGATCAACGGCAAGAAGTGGTGGACCTCCGGGGCCTGTGATCCGCGCTGCAAGATTCTGATCTTCATGGGCCTGAGCAACCCCGACGCGCCGCGTCATGCCCAGCACTCGATGATTCTGGTGCCGGTGGACACGCCTGGGGTAAAAATCGTACGTCCGCTGCCGGTATTCGGCTACGACGATGCGCCCCACGGCCACGCCGAAGTGCTGTTCGACAATGTGCGGGTGCCGTACGAAAACGTCTTGCTGGGCGAAGGGCGCGGTTTTGAAATTGCCCAGGGTCGCCTCGGCCCGGGTCGGATCCACCACTGCATGCGTTCCATTGGCATGGCCGAGCGTGCATTGGAGTTGATGTGCAAACGTGCCGTCAGCCGCACCGCCTTCGGCCAGCCGTTGGCGCGCCTGGGCGGCAACGTCGACAAGATCGCCGATTCACGGATGGAAATCGACATGGCGCGCCTGCTGACCCTGAAAGCGGCGTACATGATGGACACCGTCGGTAATAAGGTCGCCAAGAGTGAGATCGCCCAGATCAAGGTCGTTGCGCCGAACGTGGCCTTGAAGGTTATCGACCGGGCCATCCAGATCCACGGCGGGGCAGGGGTTTCCAACGATTTCCCGCTGGCCTACATGTACGCCATGCAACGCACCTTGCGCCTGGCCGACGGCCCGGATGAAGTGCACCGCGCCGCCATCGGCAAGTTCGAGATCGGCAAGTACGTGCCCAAGGAGATGTTGCGCAGCGGG
This sequence comes from Pseudomonas sp. JL2, assembly GCF_031570495.1. Lineage (NCBI taxonomy): Bacteria > Pseudomonadati > Pseudomonadota > Gammaproteobacteria > Pseudomonadales > Pseudomonadaceae > Pseudomonas > Pseudomonas sp. JL2. The sequence goes on along the minus strand of NZ_JAKUDH010000015.1, from coordinate 23,324 downwards.
CGCTAGGAAGTTAGCCCACTACGAGCCTTTGTGGGAGCAAAGCTTGCTTCCACAGGCTCATCTTGTGGGGGTGAGCTCGCTTACTCCTTGACGCTCATATATTCCTCGGCCCAACGGATGTAATCCTCGGGCTGGGTGTAAGTGTGGGTCAGCTCGGTGGCGCTCAGGTCTGACGCCTGGGTGAAGATCTGCCGCTGTTCGCGCAGGCTGTCATAGGTGGCCTTGATCGCGGCGAAGTAGGCACCGTGACCATCGATGGTGACGCGCACGCCGAGTTCCGCCAGGCGTTTGTCGTCACGCAGCAACGGATTGCCATAGGTGACGAGCATCAACGGCACGCTCAGGTTTTCGCTGATCTGCGCCAGGTGGTCGAAGTCCTGCACACCCACCATGCAAATCCCGTCGGCGCCGGCACGTTCGTATTGCTGGGTCCGACTGATGATTTCCTGGACCGGTAGGATCCCGGCGTTGGTGCGGGCGATGATCGCCATTTCCGGGTCGACCCGGGCTTCCAGCGCTGCGCGAATCTTGCCGACACCTTCGGCGACGCCGATCAGGTCGGTGGATTTGCGGCCGAACTGGGCCGGCAGCAGCGTGTCTTCGATGGTCAGGGCCGCCACACCGGCGCGTTCGAGTTCGATGATGGTGCGCATCACGTTCAGGGCGTTGCCATAGCCGTGATCGGCGTCGGCAATTACCGGCAGTTGGGCTACGCGGCCAATGCGCGTGGCCTGCTCGGCGAATTCGCTGAGTGTGATCAGGGCAAAGTCCGGCGCCCCCAACACTTGCAGCGACGCGACTGAACCTCCCAGTATCCCTACTTCAAAACCCAGGTCGGCGGCGATGCGCGCTGACATCGGATCAAACACCGAGGCGGTGTGGTAGCAGGTTTCGCTCGCCAGCAGTTGGCGAAAGTTGCGACGCAAGTCTTGATGGGAAAGCCTGGGCATATGAGTTCCACCATTGGAATGGAAAGGCTTGAGCAAAAGTGTCAACGCCGAAAGATCCAAAGGCTATCACGCGCAAGGCTTAAAGATGATGACGAATGTGCATGGGCTATGTGTGTGCCGGATTGCAGAGGATCCCGACAGGCTGTCAGCGATGATCGAGCTGACCAAGGTGCAGGCAAAGGGGGCGGAGGTTAATGCGTGTCAGTGGGTAAGGTATTTGTGCTCGAACCCAGCCTATGCCGCCGCCGCTTGCCGCCCCTGTTGAAGCAACGCCACGGCGCGCACCGTGTCACCTGGTTGCATTTGCAGACGTTTGGCCGTGAGACGGTCCACCAGCAGGCTGTGACCGTGCTGGTGGGCTCGGGCACTGGTAACGCGGCAACTCGCCAGCCGTCGGTTATGGATCAGCCAGACCGGTGCCTTTTCGTCCGGTGTGCCGATGGCCAGGGTCAGCGACTGGCTGTCGCGCACGGTCCGGATTTTCGCCACTGGCGCTTCGATCACCGGGCCACCATCGAAAATGTCGATGTAGCCTTTATGGGTAAAACCCTCGGCGCCGAGGATTTTCAGGGCCGGCTCGGTATTCGGGTGGGCCCTGCCGATAGCCGCCTGGGCCTGTTCGGTGAGCAGGCAGGTGTACAGGGGCTGGCGCGGCATCAGCTCGGCGATGAAGGATTTGTTGCCCATGCCGGACAATTGGTCGGCGTAGCTGAAGTCTTTCTGGAAGAAGTGCCGGCCCAGGCTGTCCCAGAACGGTGAACAGCCGTGCTCGTCGGCGTGTCCTCGCAATTCGGCGATCAGTTTTTCACCGAACAGCTGGGAAAACTCGGCCACGAACAGCAAGCGCGCCAGGGACAGCAGGCGTCCGTTATGGCCGCGGCGGTGTTCAGGATGCAGGAACAAGGAGCAGATCTCCGATTGCCCGGTCATCTCATTGTTGAGGAACAGCGTGGGTATCTGTCGCTGGATGCCCAGTTCAGGCGCGGAGCTGACGGTGACCCCGACTCGATAGTTGTACCAGGGCTCACGCAGCCCGACCGCACCGGTCAGGGCGCTGATACCGACCACTTGCCGGTCATCGTCCTCGAGCACGAACAGGTAATCGGCATCGGCGCGTTCGACTTGTCCGGCAAAGGTGCGCTGGGCCCAGCGCACTCGATGAGCCAGGCGTTCTTCGTTGGCCGGCAGGCTGGTGAACCCGGGGCCCGCACAATGGGCCAGGTCCAACAAAGCGGGCAGATCCGTCAGAGCGACCGGGCGCACAATCATGATGCAGCTCCTTCATCGTGCCAATCGGGGCGCTGATGCCAGGTGAGGAATCGCGTCAGGTTCATAACGCAACCACCCGGGCCCGCTCGCCGTCGGTGATACCCAGTGCTGCCAGCATCTGCGGTGTCAGGGACACGGTGCCCTCGGCACTGACGTCAAGCTCGGCCACGATGGCCCGGTAATTCCCCAGGCCGTCGTTGCTCAGCAGAAAGCGGCCGCCGAGGTCAATGTCTGAGCATTGTCGGGCCGTGGCTATACGGCTTTGGGTGATCGAGCGGATGTTCGCCACACGAGCATGCAGTGTCGGCCCGCCGTCGAAGATATCCACGTAGCTGTTGGTTTCGAAACCCTCGCGTTCCAGGATGTCGAAGGCTTCCTGGCCGTCGGGATGCACCCGGCCGATACAGGCTTGGGCCGCCTGGGACAGCATGGGTACATAAATCGGGTATTGCGGCATCAGTTCGGCGAGAAAGGTGCGGCTCTGCAGACCGCACAAGCGTTCGGCTTCGGCGTAGGGCAGGTCGAAAAAATGCTGGCCGACGGCATCCCAGAACGGCGACTGACCGTCATCGCTGCTGAAACCAACGATCTCGGTGATCACTGATTCGGCAAAGCGTTGCGGATGGGCGGCGATGAACATCAGCCGCGCGCGGGACAGCAACTCCGATTCCGGCGTGCGTACCCGTCCGGCGTCGATATGAAAACCGCGCAGCAGCGTCTGGCCATTGAGGTCCTGGCAAAGCGACAGCGCGGGTACGCCGTGCTGGATGTTCAGTTCCCGGGACTCGCTGGTAAACGGGCGATGCCGCAGGCTGTAGAACGGCTCATTGCAGCCGGTGCTGGCGAGAATCTCGGAACAGCCGGTCAATTGCCCGGATGCCAGGTCCTCCAGGACGAAGAAATAATTCTCTGCGCCAGGGCTCTGCACGTCGGTCTCGAACGAGGCACATGAATCGAGGATTTTGTCCCTCAGGCGTTCGGTATCGTCGGGAAGCGATGTGACGCCCACCAGACTGTCGCGGGCCAGTTGCTGCAATTGCGGCAGGTCGCTTAATTGAACTGGACGTAAGGCCAGCATGGATTGCACTCCTTTTCCAAAGAGCCCGGTGACATGCACCGGGCTTGACGATCACTGTCGATGTCCACGCATTGTGACGACGGCTGGTCGAACCCCTTCGACCGCCGATCCTCACTGTCCCGCAGGGTCAGGCAGGGCAGTATCGGTGCCGAACTTATTGAGCACGGCCAGATAGACCAGGCCTGCGGCAATCCATATCAAGCCGAGCTTCTGCGCATCCACGCCCATGTTGTACATGATGGCCGCGACGATGGCGAAGCCGATCAAAGGGCAGATCAGGTGGCGAATCACTTGGCCGGACCGCTGGCGGCGCCAGTGATGGTTGATCACGGTGATATGCAACAACATGAAGCCGCTCAAGGCGCCGAAATTGACCAGGGAAGTCAGGGTGTCCACGGCATCGATGAACAGGTAGCAGATCAACAGCGACAGCACTGCTACCAGATAGATGCTCAAGTATGGGGTGTTGTGTTTCGGATGGACCTTGGCCAGCACCTTGGGGAGCTTGCCGTCCCGGGCCATGCCGAACAACAGGCGCGACACCGCCGCTTGCGAGGTGATCGCCACGGCCACGCCCCAGGCCAGCGCCGTGGCGACGGCGGTCAAAGTGGCCAGCCAACTGCCGGCCGCCAATTCGGCGATTTCATAAAACGCGGTATCGGCGGACTTGAAGCCCATGCCGGCCGCCAGGTCGGTGGCAATCCAGGTCTGCACGACGAAAATCACCCCCATCACCAGCAGTGTGATCAACGCCGCCTTGCCCACGCTGCGCCCCGGATCATTCTTGATTTCTTCGGCCAGGGTGGAAATGGCATCGAAGCCCAGGAACGACAACACGGCGATAGACACGGCCTGCATCAACAGCGCGAAATCAAAACGTTCCGGGCTGTACAGCGGCGCCAGGGTCAGTTGGCCGTTACCGGCGCCCCCTTGCAAGGCATTCCAGGCGTAGAACAGGAAAATGGCCAGCACCATCAGTTGCGCCAGCAGGAAAATGATATTCATCCGTGCGGTGAAGGTGATGCCCCGCAGGTTGACGAAGGTCGCGCTGACCAGGAATGCCAGAATGAAACCGACCTTGGGAACGTCCGGGTACAGATGGTTCAGCGCCATGGCGGCGTAGACATAGAGCAGGGGCGGGATCAGCAGGTAGTCCAGCAGCATCAGCCAACCGGCGATGAAGCCTACGTGTGGGTTAAGGCCCCGTTGCGCGTAGGAATAGACGGAGCCGGCCACCGGAAAAGCTTTGGCCATGCTGCCGTAGCTCAAGGCCGTGAAGAGCATCGCCACCATGCCGATGATATACGCCAACGGCACCAGCCCCGGCGCCTCGGCGTTAACGTAGCCATACACGCCGAACGGTGCGATGGGGATCATGAAAATCATCCCGTACACCACCAGGTCCGTCAGCGACAGGCTGCGCTTCAATTCCTGTTTATAGCCAAATGCCTCGATACTCATAAGCCGTTCTCCTTCTCAGCTGTGTGGGTGTGCTCTTGCTTGTCGCTTGCCGCTCGAACCTTGCCGCTGCTTTCCTACAACAATGGCGCCAGGTAAGCGCTCCAGGCCTGCACAGCTGTCGGGCTGCGTAGCAGGTCGTTGCGCACTTCGATCAACACCGAATCCAGGCCGCGTCCATCGCCATGTACCGGAACCGTCATATCGGTCGAAGGGTTGATCTTGTACGGCTGGTTGCCGGCTACCCGCAGCGAGTGCCGGCTTAGCCCGTCGACGATGCGCTGGGCATAGTCCTTGGCCTCGCCGAACAGCACGCCCGCTTCCAGGGCGCGCGGTTGGCCGTAGAACACCGGCGTAAAACTGTGGATGCCCACCACCCGCACCGTCCGGTTGTCGGCCAGGCGCTGGTCGATCAACGCTCGCAGTCGATCATGGAAGGGATGGAACAGGCACCGCTGGCGATATTCACGGGTGGCCTCATCCAGGGACTGGTTGCCCGGAATCTGGTAGATCTCGCTCTGGTGCGGGATGCTGTCGGCGACGTGAAGGGGACGGTTCAGGTCGATCAGCAGCCGTGAATAGTTGGCCGCCAGCAAGGTCGCTCCAAGGGTTTCGGACAGTTGTTCGGCCAGCGCCAGGGCACCTATATCCCAGGCAATGTGTTCCTGGGCCGCCGTCTCATCCAGGCCAAGGTCGTTCAACGCGGCGGGGATAAAGCGGTCGGCGTGTTCACACACCAGGATCAACGGGTGTTCGGCGTCTTCTCGGATCAGGCGATAAGCCGGCCCGGTATAAAGGCCCGATTCAGCACATTCAATAGATTCGCGCATAGTGCTCACACAGCTCGGCAGGTGACAGCGCCTGGGTCAAGGCCAGCTCTTGGGCCTTCAAGGCGAAATAGGTTTCGACCAGCGGGCCGGGCAGGGCTTCGAACAGCGCCCCGCTGTGGCGCAGGCAATCCAGCGCCTGGGCCAGGGTCGTCGGCAGGGCGATAATGCCACGGGCACGACGGTGTTCTTCGTTCAATTCATCGGGTATTTCATCGGTGACCGCCGTGAGCGCCAGCCGTTGCTCGATGCCCAGTCGCCCGGCGATCAACAGCGCCGCCAGCGCCAGGTGCGGCGAAGCGGTGGCATCCATGGCGCGAAATTCCAGGTTGTACTGGGTCGCCACCGGTTTGCCGCTCACGCTCACCGTCGGGCAGATGCGCAGCGCCGCTTCGCGGTTACGTTGCCCCAGGCAGGCGTAGGACGCGCTCCAGTGATGGGGTTGCAGGCGTTCATAGGACACCGGTGTCGGCGCGGTGATCGCGCACAGGGCGGGCAGATAGTGCAGCACCCCGGCGGCCCAGTGCTGGCCCAGGTCCGACAGCCCGTTGGCGCAGCCAGCATCATGCAGCACGGGGACGCCGTCCAGGTCTTGCAGACTCATGTGCAAATGCACGCCATTGCACACGGCATGTTCCGAAGTCTTGGGGGCGAAACTCACATCCAGGCCCATCTGCCGGGCGATCTCTCGGGTGATTTCCCGCACGTTCACCGCACGGTCGGCGGCGGCCACGCCCAGGGTCGGGCGGCAGGTGATTTCATACTGATGCTTGCCGTATTCCGGCAGGAACATTTCCGGTTCCACGCCGCCTGCCCGCAATGCGCTGAGCAACCATCCGGCGAACCCGGCCTGCTGGCGCTGGGCCTGGAGGCTGAAGGCCAGGCGATCCGGTTGGGGTTGAGGGGTATCGACGCTGAATTCATGCTCGAACGCGGCGAACACCTGCAAGCCCAACTCGGCGCGATAACGTTGCACTTCTTCATGCAGCAAGGTGCGAGGGCAAGCGGCCCAGGGCCGACCATCGGTTTCCCGCACATCGCAATGAATGAAATCCAGGGCAGGTGCCTGGGCATCCGGGCCATTGTCGACAGTGACCCGGCTGGCCAGGTCCGGGATCAGTCGCAGGTCGCCATAAGCCCCCCAAGGGTTGGCCGATGCAATGATGTCCTGGGGCGTCAGCGCACTGTTGGCCGGCACCCAGCCACAACCGGCGTCGACGTAGTGGGGCAGTTCATCACTGGGGAACGAGCGGCCGCGGGTCACGCCGATCAGGTCGGTGCAGACCAGCGTGGACACGGGCAGCGGGGTCAGCGGCGTTGCGGCATCGAGACGGCTCACGGCTGCATCTCCTGCAACCGACCGAGCACGGTGTCGGTATCGGTGATCCAGCAATAACCTTTGATCGCGTTCAGGCAGGCCAGATGACGTTGTTCGCTGTAAGTGGCGCAGGCATCTTCCACCAGCGTGACCAGGTAGCCGCGGTCGGCGGCGTCACGCACGGCCATGTCGACACACTGGTCGGTGACGATGCCGGCGATGATCAGATGACGGGTCTGCAGATTGCGCAGCACGTAGTCGATGTTGGTGGAGTTGAAGACCCCCGAAGACGTCTTGGGCAGCACGATCTCGTTTTCCCGCGGCGCCAGCTCGGCGATGATCTGGGCTTGCGGGCTGTCTTTGGGCAAGTGCATGTCCGACAGCTTGTGGTCCAGCGAGCGATCGCGACCATCGGCAGTCAGGCTCTGGATGTGGGTGTGCAACACGTTTTGCTGCGCCGCCCGCACCGCTTCGAGCAGGCGCTGCTGATTGGGGATCACCTGTTGGCGGGCACGGCGGATGAAATAGTCGGCCTCGGGCGTGGCCAGGTGGGCATCGAATTGCGGTTCCAGCCAGGCGCGTTGCATGTCCACTAGCAGCAAGGCGGTATGGTCGCAGGTGAATGGCAAATCCCGAGGGGAGTGGTGAGGGAGCGAGAACATCCTTATTTTTCCTCCAGCAGGTGCGTGTTGAACGCCGTGCGCAAGGTGTCGATACCTTCCAGGCGCTCGGCCAGATCAGGGCATTGCAAGGTCAGGCAGGCGATAAGCGCTTCGACCTGGGCCAGCGCCGGCACCAGGCTGTCGAAGGCCGAGATCGATTCCACCGGAGCGCTGATGATCAGGTCGGCCAGTTCCCGTAGCGGTGAGGTGTAGACGTCGCTGAACAGTACGACCCGCGCGTGGCGCTCCTTGGCCGCGCTGGCCACGCGTTGGGCCTGGGCCTGGTAGCGACGATAATCGAAGATCAGCACCACATCCTGGCGCTGCACGTCGAACAATCGGTCGGGTAACTGGGCGTTGTCTTCCAGGGCAAAACAACCCGCACGCAGCAAGCGCAAGTGGTTGAGCAGGTATTGGGCAAGGAAGCTGCTGAAGCGCCCGCCAAAACAATGCACCTGATGCCGGCTGTCGAGCAGCCATTGCACGAGAATACGCACGTCTTCGGGTTGAGTCAGGGCCTGGGTGTCAGTGAGGATGCGCTGGCTGGTTGCCAGGTACTGGCTCCAGGTGTCGCCTTGCTGCAATTTGGCCCGCGGTTGCAGCAGGGTGCGAGGGGAGCGCAGGCGATGGTCCATGTCACTGAGCAGCGCATCCTGGAATTCGGCATAACCGCCAAATCCGAGTTTTTTCACCAGCCGCACGATAGTCGGGTCGCTGACCCCGGCATGATCGGCCAGGCGTGACATCGGCCCGAGGCCGTTGCGCGGGTAATGATCAAGCAGGGCCCGTACGACCTTGCGTTCCGACGGCGTCAAAACCAAGCCCGGATCGGTAATCAGGTCTCGAAGAGGCGGCATCCGTGCTCCTTGCCTGGATGGGTGTTGGATTTCTTTCATAACTCCTGAAAATAGTATTTATGTAGCGGGTACTACATGTCCAGTGGTTTTTACGTTCTGTTTAAAATGCACGAAAGTAGTGCGAAAGCCTTGTAGGACGGGGACTTGATCGCATAGATCCGATATGTCAGTTGATACCTCTGTCGGTGTAAGACATAACGCCTTTTTGTCTCAGTTATTTGATTTCATATAAGGTGCTGTACAAGAAAAAGCTTGAGTATCACCTCCATGAAACCCGTTCGACTGTCTGAGTACCGTGCGTGCAAGCCACTCGCCTGACCCTGATCTGCCATGCCCGCACCGTCGCCCAGAAGCAGGCGCGTTTTGGCCTGGATGAACCGCTGGATGCCGACTGGCTGGCCAAACGCCCGGAGCCGGGCCACGGCTACCGAAATGTCCGGCAGTTGCTCTGCGGGCCGGAGTTGCGCACCCGGCAGACTGCCGCCCTGTTCGGCGACGAGGCCCAGGTGGTCGCTGACCTGGCCGATTGCGATCTGGGTCGCTGGCGTGGCTTGTCCATCGACCAGTTGCTCAAGGTCGAGCCGCAACCTTTGCAAGCCTGGCTCGACGATCCCGATGCCGCTCCCCATGGCGGCGAATCCGTCACCCGCTTGTGCCTTCGTGTCAGCGACTGGATGGCCAGCCTGGAAGGCCGGCCGGGGCATGTGTTGGCCGTCACTCATCCGTTCGTGATCCGCGCGGCCCTGCTGACCGTATTGGGCTGTCCGGCAGCGGCCTTCAACCGCCTCGACATCGAACCGCTGTCGACTGTCGAGTTGCGTTTCAACGGTGTGTGGCGATTGCGCACCGAGGGTCCCGGCCAGGAGTCACTCGAATGAAAAAACTGTCAGTCATCGGTATCGGTGCCGGCGATCCGGATTACCTGACGATCCAGGCAGTGAAAGCCTTGAATCGGGTGGATGTGTTCTTTCTCATGGACAAGGGGCCTGCCAAGCAGACGTTAGTGGATCTGCGGCGGGAAATCTGCCAACGCTACATCGTTGATCGTACCTACCGTTTCGTCGAAGCCTACAGCCCCGAGCGACAACGCGGCGACGTGGACTACGCCGCCAGTGTCGAAGATCTGAACCGGGCGAAGCAGGCTACCTTCGAGCGGTTGATCGATGAGCAGTTGTCTGACGGGCAGTGCGGCGGTTTCCTGGTCTGGGGCGATCCGTCGTTGTATGACAGCACCGTGCGTATCTTGCAGTCGATTCTCGACGCGGGTCGCTGCGCCTTCGAATTCGAGGTGATTGCGGGCATTACCAGCGTCCAGGCTCTCGCGGCGCAACATAAGGTGCCATTGAACAGCATTGGCGGTTCGCTGGAGATCACCACGGGCCGCCGGCTGGCGGCAGGGCAGGTCGGTGACTCGGCAAGCGTGGTGGTGATGCTTGATGCTGAAGATGCGTATCGCCAGGTATCCGATCCGGACACGCACATCTACTGGGGAGCCTATGTAGGCACACCGGATCAGATCCTGATCGCCGGTCGGCTGGAGGAGGTAGCTGAAAGCATCGAACGCACCCGCAAGGCCGCACGGCAGGCTAACGGATGGATCATGGATACTTATTTGTTGCGCAAACCTTGATAACTCAACCCTTGATACGTCAGACCTTGATACGTCAGACCCCAATGTTCGACAGTTTCCACGTCAACTGACCGCCTTCGCCCCACGTCCAAACCGCTCCCGGTACACCGACGGCGCCAACCCCACCACACTGCGAAATGCCACGCGAAAGCTTTCCACCGAGCGGTAGCCGCACAGCTGGGCGATGTTGTCGGTGTTGTCTTCGGTGCTTTCCAGCAACTCGCGAGCCCGGGCCAGGCGCTCATGTTGCAGCCAGGCCTTGGGCGACAGGCCGCAGGCCTGGGTGAAGTGCCGCAGGAAGGTTCGCTCGCTCATGGCCGCCTGGCTGGCCAGTTCGCGCACACCGAGCGGTTCGTGCAGGCGTTCGCGGGCCCAGTGCATGACGCCGGACAAATCGCTGCGTGGCGTGCGGCTGACCGGTGAAGGAATGAACTGCGCCTGGCCGCCCGTGCGTTGTGGTGACATCACCAGTCGCCGCGCCACGGCGTTGGCAACCTGGGTACCGAAATCCCGCGCTACCAGGTGCAGGCAGGCATCAATGCCCGCGGCGCTGCCGGCCGAAGTAATGACTTGCCCCGAATCCACGTACAGCACATCCGGGTCTACCAGGATGGCGGGAAAACTTTTGGCCAGTTCATCGGTGTAGCGCCAGTGAGTGGTAGCGCCCAGTCCATCGAGCAAGCCGGCGGCGGCCAGCACGAATGCCCCGGAGCAGATCGACAGCAGGCGCGCGCCCCGGGCATGGGCGCAGCGCAATGCCTCAAGCAGCGCCGGCGGCGGTGGTTCGTCGCGACTGTGCCAGCCGGGCACCACGATGGTTTGCGCCGTTTGCAATAATTCCATGCCGCCATCGGCCAGGATCTGGAAGCCGCCCATGGCCCGCATCGGGCCGTCATCGACGGCAACGATCCGATGTTTGTACCAAGGGAAATCGAACTCAGGTCGGGCAAGGCCGAATATCTCGATGGCGATGCCGAATTCGAAGGTGCACAGGCCGTCGTAGGCGAGGATGGCGACCAGACCGGGATTGGGCTGCATATGGCGGAAAATTCCCACAGAGTGTCTTGTGCGCCACTGTAGCGGTAAGCATCGGCCGGATAAAGTCTGCTCACCCCCTCATTTGTCTGTGGAGTACACACTCATGACCAGCCTGGTTCGCCAAGTGCCTGCTGCCCCGTCCGACCTAGCCCTGCAACATTTCAGCCGGCGTCTGACGTTCGAAACCGATTGCTCCGACGTTCACGCCAGCCAACAGGCTGGAGAAGTCGATTTCGTCCTGGTGGACGTGCGCGGGCCACTGGCTTTCGAGCGCGGGCATGTGCCCGGGGCGATCAACCTGCCAACCCGCTCGCTGACCGCCCAGGCGCTGGCGGCTTATCCCAAGACCGCACTGTTTGTGGTCTATTGCGCGGGCCCGCATTGCAATGGCGCGAACAAAGCGGCAGTGCGTCTGGCGACCTTGGGTTATCCGGTCAAGGAAATGATTGGCGGTGTCATGGGCTGGCTGGACGAAGGCTTCCGGCTGACTGGCGCAGTGGAATGCGCGGCGGACCAGGCTGTCGGTTGCGACTGCTGATCCTTTCCAGCCAGCAGGGTGCAATCCCTGTGGCCTGGTTGTTTCTATAAATATTTGTCGCCTCAACACAATTCGCCTCCTGAGTGCCCCTCTAGACTGCCGGCCACTTCGGTTTTTAATGACCGAACGCTGCCTAAGAATCTGCCGATAACCCGCTAATAAAAAACCTGCGCACTCAGGAGCAAAAATGAACAAGCTAGCAATGTTTGGTGCCTTGGCACTGTCCGTGTTGTCCTTGTCGGCCGTGGCCGAAGACGCCAAGCCGATCCGCCTCGGAATCGAAGCCGGTTACCCGCCGTTCTCGATGAAAACCCCCGACGGCAAGCTGACGGGTTTCGATGTTGATATCGGCGACGCGCTGTGCGAACAGATGAAGGTCAAGTGCACTTGGGTCGAGCAGGAATTTGACGGCCTGATCCCAGCGCTGAAAGTGAAGAAAATCGACGCGATCCTGTCGTCCATGACCATCACCGATGATCGTAAGAAAAACGTCGACTTCACCATCAAGTACTACCACACCCCGGCGCGTTTCGTGATGAAGGAAGGCAGCGACGTCAAGGACCCGCTGACCGAACTCAAGGGCAAGAAAGTCGGTGTGCTGCGTGCCAGTACCCACGACCGTTTCGCCACCGAGGTGCTGGTGCCCGCCGGTATCAATCTGGTGCGTTACAGCTCCCAGCAAGAAGCCAACCTGGACATGGTCGCCGGTCGTCTCGACGCCATGCTCGCCGACTCGGTCAACCTCGACGACGGCTTCCTGAAAACGGATGCCGGCAAAGGTTTTGCCTTCGTGGGCCCGACCTATGAAGATGCCAAGTACTTTGGTGGCGGCGCCGGCATTGCGGTGCGCAAGGGTGATAAGGCCCTGGCCGAGAAATTCAACGACGCCATCACGCAAATCCGCGCCAACGGCACGTACAAGAAAGTGCAGGACAAGTACTTCGCTTTTGATGTCTACGGGCATTAATCGCTGAAACCAAGGTGGCCCGCCGTTGACCCGGTCGGCCACCTTTTTCATGGGCGAGTGTTTTACCCCGGCGCCCGTCGAAATACCGTTATTGGGAGTTCCTCATGCAACGCATCGACCATACCCTGCCATGGAGCCACCTGGGCACCGAGCGCCGGCTCAGTGTGTTTCGTTACGGCCACGGTCCACGCAAGGCGTATATCCAGGCCAGCCTGCACGCCGATGAATTGCCCGGCATGCGCACGGCATGGGAGCTGAAACAACGACTCAACGAGCTTGAGACCCAAGGCTTGCTCAACGGCGTGATTGAACTGGTGCCCGTGGCCAACCCCATCGGCCTGGACCAGCATCTGCAGAGCGCACACCTGGGGCGTTTCGAGCTGGGCAGCGGCAAGAACTTCAATCGGTCTTTCGTGGAACTCAGCGCGCCGGTGGCCCAACGCATCGGTGATCGCCTGGGCGACGACCCGGCCGCCAATATCACGCTGATCCGCCAGACCATGGTTCAGGTGCTGGACGATTTGCCGGCGCCGCCCTCACAACTCGAGGCCCTGCATCGCCTGCTGCTGCGCCATGCCTGCGACGCCGATGTCACCCTGGACCTGCATTGCGACTTCGAGGCGGCGATTCACCTGTACGCCTTGCCGCAACACTGGCCGCAGTGGCGCTCCCTGGCCGCGCGGTTGAAGGCGGGCGTGGCGTTGCTGTGCGAAGACTCTGGCGGCAGTTCGTTCGACGAGTCCTGTTCCTCGCCCTGGTTGCGTCTGGCCAAGACCTTCCCCGAGGCCGCGATCCCGCCGGCCAACCTGGCGACCACGCTGGAACTGGGCAGCATGGGCGACACTCGGGTGGATCAGGCCCAGGCCAATTGCGAAGCCATTCTCGGGTTCCTGGCCGAGCAGGGTTTCATCGGTGGTGACTGGCCGCCCGCGCCAGCGCACTGTTGTGAAGGTTTTCCGTTCGAAGGCACTGAGTACCTGTTCGCGCCGCATCATGGGGTGGTGAGCTTCCTGCGCGAGGCCGGTGAGTGGGTGGAGCAGGGCGATCCGTTGTTCGAAGTGGTCGATCCGTTGAACGATCGGGTCACCACTGTTCGGGCCGGCACCAGCGGCGTGTTGTTTGCGCTGGACCGTGGGCGCTATACCCAGCCTGGAATCTGGCAGGCGAAAGTGGCCGGGCGAGCGCCGATTCGCGCGGGGAAATTGATCAACGACTGATAACTGCTGTCTATCTCAGCGCACGCGCGTTGCCGTGCGGCTATCGAATGATGGAGGAAGACTGATGTTCAAAGCGCTCGCCCTGTTGCTGTTGGTAGTGTCTTGCGGTTTGCAGGCTCAGCCTGCGCTGCACACCGATTTGCCCCTCAATTACCTGGCCCATGCCGATGAGCAGGCCAGAAACCGGCCGCTGGTGATCTTCCTGCATGGCTCCGGCGGCAGCGAGCAAGACCTGTTCGACCTCAAGGATGAGTTGCCCAGTGACTACAACTACCTATCGGTACGAGCGCCCAAGACCGTGGAGCGGGGCCAGTATCAATGGTTTGCCAAGAAGGGCGAGGGCGCCTACGACGGTGATACCGCGGACCTGAAGGCCAGCGGCCAGATGCTGTTGGATTTCATCGAGAAGGCCCGGGTCAAGTACCCGACCGATGCGAGCAACGTATACCTGGTCGGTTTCAGCCAGGGCGCGATGATGAGTTACGAGGTCGCCCTGCGCCATCCCGAGGCCGTCGGTGGCATTGCCGCGCTGGGCGGGCGGGTGCTGTCGGTACTGCGGGCCGAACTGACACCCGACGAGTCGCGCCGGACGCTGGCGGTATTTATCGGTCATGGCACGGCGGACTCGGTGATCCCATACCATGACGGCACCGAGGCGGACAGCTTCCTCAAGACCCTGGCCCTGGAGCCCGAATTCCATGCCTATCCGGGCGTTGGCCACAGCGTCAGTGCCATGCAGGTGCGGGATCTGCGCGCCTGGCTGGAGCGGCTTAATCCCTGATTCAGTGACAGAGGGGTTGAGTGTGCCGCCGTCATCGCGCGCCGGCTCGCTCCCACCTTTTTCCCGAGTCGCTCCCAGAAACGGGGTTGCTTCCAGTCCTGTGGGGGCAAAGATTACTTGCGATGAATAGCAGATTGGATATCAAGATTCATGTCGCCCCAGAATCTCTGTGGGAGCGAGCCTGCTCGCGATGAAAACCACCCGGTCCATCAAGTCACTGACCAGCGACGATCTGCTTCACCAGCGCCTCATGCCCGGCCTTGTCGCTGGCCCGGGAAATGATCTGTACCACTGCCATGCGCGTGCCGGAGGCGCCCAGCAACGTGGTATCGAGGGTCGGCCCACCGCCTTGGGTCGCCTTGGTATCGAGCTGGCGCAGACCCAGGCCGGTGCCTTTTTGGGTCAGGCTTTTCTCGCTCAGGATCTTGGCATCCGGCAGGGCCTTGATTTTCTGGACGGCGAAGTCGGCCATGGTGGCATCGAGGAATGTGCTGTCGTCGTCTTTCACATTCGAGCCATCGATGATGGTGTTTTCAGCCGTGATCACCACGGTTTTGCTGGTGGCATTGCTGTACATCGTCCCCTTCGCCCCCGCCGTGCCCTGAGCGGCATCGCCGGCCGGAAGCGGTGTGGCAGTGAAGCCCTTGGGCAGGGTGAAGTTGAACTTGCTTCCCAGCAGGGAAACCTTTTGTGCCGGTGCTGCGCCGCTGGTTTTGGGCTGGGCGGCATAGGCAGGCACCACCACCAGACTGGCGTTGGCCGTCAGCACCAGGGCGGCGACTTGTTTACTTACCAATGACATTGAAACGCTCCACAGAGGGGTGTGCTTGAGCGCGATCATCCCATGGGCGTCCAACCGGCTCCAGCGCCGGTCACGAGTGCGCCACATCATTGGCCCGTGGGGCAGAGGCGCGCACCAGCAGGCGGCGGGTCACCAGCAGCATGACCACCGACACCGCGACACTCACCACAAAGGCCGGCATGCCGAGCAGCGGCAGGGTGAGGGCCAGGGTCAGGCAGAACGCGGTGAAGCAATACATGCCAGTGGCCGTGGCCCGCAGCAACGCGGCGGTGAAGGCCGCGCCACGGGTTTGCTGGGAGAACACTGCCATGACGCTGCCCAGCACCGGGAACACCGCCAGTAGCCCGCTCCAGCGTTCACCCACGGTGCTGGCCAGCAGCGTCACCGCCAGGGTCAACAGCGCGCCGGCGACCATGCGTAGCAGCAGCTTGTCGGATTTGGGAGCCGGGCCGCTCATCACCGGTCGAACCGTCGGGAACAGATAAGGCGCGGCCAGCAATGCCACAATGGCGATCACGCTCGACAGCGGCAGCGAGGCCGGCAACCAGGACAGCACCATCGCCACCAGCGCCCAGACGCCCAACGCGATACCCAGCGCCCAAGGCCAGTCACGATGCTGGGCGACCCGGGCGTACACCACACAGAATGCAATCATTGCAAACATGGCCGACAGCGCCGCTGTCGCCGACTGAGCGGCAAACGCCTTGCCCTGTTCCAGGGCCAGGAACAACAGAATCGGACCCACCACCACCGGCAACCCCGACAGCCAACCGGCCACGCTCGGTCCCCAACGCCGGCCTGCCAGGGAAATCAGCAGCAGGAAAGCGGGAATCACCAATAATTTGAGGAGCAGCACGGGGTTATCCTTGTCAGGCGACGGGCCGACACGTTAGCACCGACCTCGCAGTTTCAGCGATCCCAGTAAGGTACTTCGCCAAAACACTGTAGAAAAAAGTCGATCACGGTACGCACTTTCACCGACAGACGTCGGCTGCCCGGCCAGAGAATGGCGATCTGCTGGGGCTCAAGGCTGTTGGAGGCTTCGTAGTCGCGCAATACCGGCACCAGGGTGCCGTTGCGCACGGCTTCGCCGATCAGCCACGACGGAAACATCACCAGCCCCAGGCCTTGTTCGGCCGCCTGGGTCAGGGTGTCGGCATGGTTGCCGGTGATCGGCCCTTTGACGCTGTAGGGCGTCCAGGCCTGACCCGGACGGCGGAAAAACCAGCGTTGCTGGCCGGCCACGCCCTTGTAGGCCAGACACTGATGGTTCGCCAGGTCCTGGGGTTTGAGCGGCGTGCCGCAACGCGCCAGGTACGCGGGGCTGGCGGCGATCTGAAAGCGGTGCGGGGCGAGGATTCGCGCCTGCATGCCTGAATCATGCAGCGGGCCGATGCGAAACAGCAGGTCCGCGCCTTCCTGCAGCGGGTCGACGTAGCTGTCGGTTTGCTGGATGTCCAGTTGCAGCTTCGGGTAGCGCTCACACAATGACCCCAGCCACGGCGTCAGATGGCGCTGGCCGAACACCACCGGGGCATTGATCCGCACCAGTCCAGCCGGCTCACTGTGTTGTTCCTGCAGCGCCTGTTCGGCTTCTTCGAGTTGCACCAGCAACAGGCGTGCATGATGACCCAGCAGGCGGCCGGCTTCAGTGGGCGAAACAGCGCGGGTGTGTCGATACAACAACTGCTGGTTGAGGGCCTGTTCCATCAACTGGATCTGCCGGGAAATCGACGACGGCGCCAGGCCTTCGCGCCGCGCCACCTCCGAGAAGCTGCCGTGGTCGAGCACGGCGACAAACAATCGCAGGGCCTTGAAGCCGAGTTCATTGAGACCGTGCATGGACTACTCCGCTGTGCGAGTTGCGCAAAAGTGTTGTCGGGATGCTCCCATTTATCGCACAGCTGCGCCAGCCGATAATCCCGCTCATTGTTCTTCTCAGAGGTTCTGATCATGCAAGCGTCTTCACTCAACGCCGCCGCCCCGGCGGCTGCCTCCAAACCACGAGCGCTTTTGCGCTGGCTGTTGCTGCCCCTGGTGATCCTGGCCGGCATGGGCCTGTCGGTAGAGGCCGGTCTACTGGGGCCGCTGGGGGTTCAAGTGGGGCATCTCTGGGCAACCCTGAGCATATTCGGCGTCGGTTCGGCGATTCTGTTTCTGCTGTTGCTGCTCAGTGGTCCGCAACAAGGCCCGGCCTTGAGTGAGTTGCCGCGCTGGCAGTTGATCGGCGGTTTCCTGGGGCCGATCTACGTGGTGGTGCTGACGCTTGCCACGCCCCACATCGGCATTGCCATGACCATGGTCGCAATCCTTTCCGGGCAAGTGGGTAAAAGCGTGCTGATCGACCACTTCGGCTGGTTCGGTGCAACCCGCAAGCGGGTCAACGGCGAGCGCTGGCTCGCCTTGGCGCTGATCGTCATAGCCCTTGTCCTGATTGCCCGAGGTTGAATATGAATCTGTTTTTGCTATTGCTGCTGGTCGTTGTTGCCGGTGCGGTGTTGAGCGTGCAGGCGGCCATCAACGGTCGTCTGGGCCAGACGGTCGGTGTGCTGCGCAGCAGTCTGCTGACATTCGTGGTGGGCACGGTGGTCACCGGGTTACTGATCGTGTTTTTTGAACCCGCTCACGCCGTCAGCCTGCTGGACGTGCCGAAATGGCAACTTGGCGGTGCCTTGTTTGGTGTGGTGTACATGATGGTCATGGTCGGCGCGGTGCCAAGGGTCGGCACCGCCGTGGCGACCGTGGCGGTGATCCTCGGGCAGTTGGCCATGGGCATGCTGATCGACAATTTCGGCTGGTTGGGCAACCCCGCTATTGAGTTGTCCGGGAGTCGGGTCCTGGCAATGGCCTGCCTGGCGCTGGCGCTGGTATTCATGTATCGCAGCAGTGCACGGCAGGCCTGAGAACCTCAGTCGGGCTCGACTTCCAGTCGCAGACTGCCATCGTCCAGACGCTTGGCAAGCCGGACAATACCGCCAATGTGCCGGCCTTCGGTGCTGAAGACCACGATCTGGGCTTTTTCCAGATCATCCGGCAGCGGTGGCTGAACGTGCAGGGCGAACCACACCGGTTCACCGTCATCCAGGCGTTGGACATCGTAGCGGCAATCGATGCTTTGGGTCTGGCGACCAAACAGCGTGTCGAGGCCATACTTAAGGTCGGTGCTGTCGTCGGCAGCAGGGGCGAGGGACATCGGCGGTCTCCTGGGATGAATGCTCGACTGGTCTTCTAGTGATTCCTCTGGTGGGGGAAAATTCAATGGGTTCGCGCCGGCACTGAACCGGCGGCGTTGCTGCTAGAATCGCCCACCTTGACTTACGAGAGGTATGCCCATGAGCGAGCCGATTCGCCTGACCCAGTACAGCCACGGCGCCGGTTGCGGCTGCAAGATTTCGCCACAGGTGCTGGAAGTGATCCTGGCCGGCAGCGGTGCGCAGAACCTTGACCCCAAGTTGTGGGTTGGCAATGCCTCCCGGGACGACGCCGCGGTTTATGCCATCGACGAAGAGCGCGGGGTGGTCTCTACCACCGATTTCTTCATGCCGATTGTCGACGATCCTTTTGATTTCGGTCGCATCGCCGCCACCAATGCCATCAGCGACATCTACGCCATGGGCGGTGATCCGTTGATGGCGATTGCGATTCTCGGCTGGCCGGTCAATGTACTGGCCCCGGAAATCGCTCGCGAAGTGATTCGCGGCGGTCGTTCGGTATGTGACGAAGCAGGCATTCCCCTGGCGGGCGGCCATTCGATCGACGCGCCCGAGCCGATTTTCGGCCTGGCGGTCACGGGCCTGGTGCAAAAGCGTCATATGAAGCGCAACGACACCGCCACCGCCGGTTGCCGCCTGTACCTGACCAAGCCCTTGGGCATCGGCATCCTCACCACCGCGGAAAAGAAAGGCAAGCTGCGCGCCGCCGATGTTGGCCTGGCCCGCGACTGGATGTGCACCCTCAACAAGCCGGGCAGCCGCTTCGGCAAGCTCGACGGCGTGGCGGCGATGACCGACGTCACCGGTTTCGGCCTGCTCGGGCATTTGGTGGAAATGGCCGATGGCAGCCAGTTGACGGCGCGTATCCGCTACGACGCGGTGCCGCGTCTGCCGGGCGTCGAGTATTACCTCGACCAAGGCTGCGTGCCGGGCGGTACGTTGCGCAACTACGACAGCTACGCCAGCAAGGTTGGGCGCGTGCAGGAACTGCACAAGCGAGTGCTGTGCGACCCGCAGACCAGCGGCGGACTGCTGATCGCCGTCACGCCCGAGGGCAACGAAGCGTTTCTGGCGGTCGCCGCTGAACTGGGGTTTGCACTGGAGTCGATCGGTGAACTGGTCGAGCGACAGACCTACGCGGTCGAGGTGTCTTGATGACCCATGACATCACCGATTACCGCGACATTTTTCTCAATGACCGACCGATGATGGACACCCGTGCCCCCGTCGAATTTCTCAAGGGCGCATTCCCCGGCGTGGTCAATCTGCCGTTGATGACCGACATCGAACGGCAACGGGTCGGTACTTGCTACAAGCAGCAGGGCCAACAGGCGGCCATTGTCCTGGGGCATCAATTGGTGTCCGGCGACACCAAGGCGCAACGCATCCAGGCCTGGGCCGAGTTCGCAACGGCCCATCCTGATGGTGTGTTGTATTGCTTCAGGGGAGGCTTGCGCTCACAGATCGTCCAGCAGTGGCTCAAGGACGAGGCGGGCATCGACTATCCCAGGGTCGGCGGCGGCTACAAGGCCATGCGTACATTCCTGCTCGACACCGTCGAGCAGGCGGTTGCCCAATGCGACTTGGTGTTGCTGGGCGGCATGACCGGCACCGGCAAGACAGAAGTGCTGACTCAACTGGGCAACAGCCTGGATCTGGAAGGTTACGCCAACCATCGCGGTTCGAGCTTCGGCAAGCGCGCCACCGGGCAGCCTTCCAATATCGATTTCGAGAACCTGCTGGCCGTGGATGTGCTGAAAAAACGTGCCGCTGGTATCGAACAGTTCGTGCTGGAAGATGAAAGCCGCATGGTCGGCAGTTGCGCCTTGCCGCTGTCTTTGTACCAGCGCATGCAACAGGTTCCGATGGTCTGGCTTGAGGACAGCCTGGAGCGGCGGGTCGAGCGGATCCTGCGCGATTACGTCATCAACCTGTGCGGCGAATTTGTCGCAGTCCATGGCGATGAAGGGTTCTCGCTGTTTTGCGAACGATTGCTGGGAAGTCTCAATAACATCCATAAACGCCTGGGTGGCGACCGCCATCGACGTTTGCTCCAAATCATGGAAGCGGCCCTGGCCGAGCAGGCGACCAGCGGCGCCGTCGACTTGCATCGCGGCTGGATCGACGGCCTGTTGCGTGAGTATTACGACCCGATGTACGTGTTCCAGCGCGAGAAGAAGGGCGGGCGGATCGAATTCGCCGGTGAGCAGGTGGCGGTGCTGGAGTATCTGCGTGAGCGAGCGGCCCGCAAAGGGTGATCGCTGCCCACCGCCAATCCCCTGTGGGAGCGAGCCTGCTCGCGATAACGGTGGGGACCAGTGGCGGTGATTGAGGAGGTATTGTCGAAAGTAATGTCCGCAGCCTATGTCGGACAAGTTTCCTGCCCGTTGTCCAGGCCTTGCTTGTAGTTCTGGCTGGTGAGACTGGCCTTGCCGTTGTGCCAGGTCAGGGTCAGCACGTACAGCGAATCGAAATCCCCCGATTCCCAATCATCGGTAATCGTCTGCTTCTTGCCCATCGCGTCGCTGGCGACCTGGTTGATCAGCTCCGGCAGGTAGCCGTGCGACCAAGCGGTGTAGATGGTCGAGTTGTGGTACTTGTCGTGCAGCAGTTCGTCAGCCAGGTCACTGGTGTCATTGGCTGAATACTCGATGTTCACCGGCAGCCCGAGCTTGATGGCACTGGGGCTTATGGTCATCAGTGGGCGGATGTAGCTGTAGGAATTGTCCAGCTCGCCCTCTTCGACGTTGCGGGTAGGGTTGGCCGCGAACACATAGTCGGCCTTGCCGAATTTCTCCGGTAGCAGGGTGGCCAGGTCGATGGCGCGATTCAGCCCCTGGCAATTGAGCTGGCCCAGGCCGCCGGCGGGTTTCTCGGCGTGGCGCAGGAACACCAGGGTCTGGATACCGTCGGCCGGTTGGGCGCGACTGACGCTCGACTCCAGCAACAGCGCCAGGCCACAAGCGACAAGCAGCGTAGGCAACATCAGCCACGGTCGGCGCTTGAAGCGTTTGGCGAAATTCAGTGGGTTCATCATTGAATAATATTCTTCGGCTCTCGCAAATCAGGCTGACAAACCCGGGCACCAGGAAGTTTTTGGCTTCCGGTGTTTTCCTTGTCGTGACGCCGCTTCGATTTCTCGGGGCATTGCTCAGAGTCTTCTGGCGCCCTTTGGTTCGATACCGACCGATTCCGTGCACTGTAAGGCCTCCTGCCAGGAGGTAGGGCGAATGTTAGCGACAGGATGTTGCGAATTTAAGAATGGAGCGTGCGAGTTTCGTGACGCGTTCATTTGGGTTTCGTATTTAAAGAATCGCCTTACGCCTGCCGTCTCCTCCTCTGACTTATTTTCCCTGCCGTCCTCGGCAAAGTCTCGCGTCCGTCCCCGCACCGCGAGATTTCCGCATGTTTGCCCCCGACAAACTCCTGGCTTTGAACAACGTCATCGGCTCGCTGGTGATTGCGGCCATGGACCCCGAGCAGCCGGACATCGAAGCGGTGCTGGCGGACTTCCGCACTTGCCTGAACGACTACGACGCCTGGGCTGAAAGTTTCTGGGCCGGCTGGGCGCTGGATATCGAGCAGGTATTCAAGGTCGGCAACGAAGTGTCCCTGGCGGCCCCGAAGGACCTTGATCAACCTGTCAGCGCCACGGTGGTTGCTTGTCCGGCGGAGGGGCCGCTGACGCTGGTGCACATGTTCCAGGCGGCGCGCTTCGTGCCGATTGGCGACACACCGGTGATGCTGGAACCGGTCACCGGGGGCGAGCCGGGGAAGGAAATCTTCGGCGAACCGGTTCATCACGTGATCGGCCCCAGCGGCATTCTGGAAGTCCCCGACTGCTGGCGGGGCCAGCGTTATCGCATCACCTTTTTTCCCCATGTGACGGCCGAGCATGTCAAGGCGCTGTACGCGTCCTACCGTGACGTGATTGCTCAACTGGAAGGTTGGCTGCAAGCGGAGTGGGATGAATTTCAACCGCTGTGGTTGGAGTTTTCCGACAGCGGATTTCTCGAGCGCTACAGCGCATTGCAGCAAGCTGATTGGCGCGGGTTCACAAACGCCCTGCATCAGTTGTGGGACGACGTCAAACAGGTCTTCGAACTGCTGGCGGACCTGCAGGCCAACAGCGAGAAGTTGTTGGAGTACCTGACTCAAACCGAGCTTGAGCAGCTACTGAAGGCGTCCTCCGAGGCAATCGCCAAAGGGTTGATGGTGTTGGGCGACGAGCCGTTGCTCTTCGTGCATATGGCGGCCTTCGCCAGTTGGCTACGGATGTTGCCGCCCCAGCACGTCGCTGAAGTCGTGGGCGAGATGCGCGCCTCGGTGCTGATCAACTTCCTGCTGATGCGTTTGACCGGGGGGCTGGGCCTGGGTCTGCGCATGAGCGGTAAGGTGCTGGGCCGGGTCCGCTCGGAGCGGGCTCGGGAGTGGTTGCTGGCATCGAGCCTGAGATTGGGCCAACTCACCCCCGACCGGCTCGATCAACATGCCGATGTGCTCAAACCATTGGTGGTCAGTCAGCGTGCGCCTTTAAAACCGACGCCTGTCGGACCTTTGCACATTACCCCTGAGAATTCTGCGCCAGTATCCGTGAGCAATCCGGCCGCCGTGGCGCGGGAAAAAACCCAGGGTTCCACGCGCCTGAGCCAGTTCGAAGCCCACGACGACGCCCCCAGCCAATCGAAAAACCCCAACGGTGACAGCGCCGACACCGCGG